>NZ_JAGYGD010000030.1:0-76412 GCF_019947275.1 Pseudomonas sp. GL-RE-29 | reverse complement strand
CCTACAAGGGGTTTGCGTCAATTCATACGATCACAGGCACGTGGCCAACGCTGCCAACCGGCGCTTGGCGACGAAGTCGTCCTTTTGCGCGTAGTAGCTCAACACGGTGCCGGAGGCATCGGTGGTCACGTCCACGAAAGACTCCGCCGAACGGGTGTAAACGGTGGTGCCGCCCTTCTCCGCAGGCTCGAGGTACGCTGCAGCGTCGACACCAAATACCGCTTCGTCTTGCCAGGAAAACTGCACACACTGGGCGACGTCTTTTGCCGGCTTGTCCGAGTTCAGGGTTTTGTACGGGGCCTTGGTGCGAGCATCGTTCATTGCCGAGCCCGCGCATCCCGCCAGCAAGGTAACGGCCAGCGCCACCATCAGAATTCGCATTGCATTCACTCATCAGGAAAAAGCGGACTGTATCACCGTGGCACCGCCTATCGTTCTGCTTTACTTCATTTATACCGCGACACCACGCGACGATTCGCGCACCCTGTCGCGCCATAACGCTGCATCGCACCTTTGACTGGAAACCCCATGACGCCCAACGCCGAGTTTTACAAACCGACCACTGAATACGCCGACAAGCTGATCAGCCAGATCGGGCAGACACCCTCCTGGATCGCCAAGCGCATCGGCGTCACCGACAAGCGGATTCGTTACATCCTCGATGGCGAACGAACCGTCAAAGGCGAAACCACGCCGATACAGATGACCTACACCGAGCAATTTGCCCTCGAATGTCTGGCGGCTGCGGCCAAGGCCAGCAAGAAACAGTCTTCGTAATCCATTCTCAAGGAGCGACCATGGCGGCATCCGAGCAGCAACACGAACAAGCGCTGAAGAAGTTTCTCGATGAACGTCCCGAGCTGCGCGTCGAACTCGACAACCTTAACCCGTTGCTGGCACAAGCCAAGGGCGAAACCGCGGCGCAGTATCGCGATGAGCGTCTGCACGAGGCCTTCGAAGCAGAAGCCGAGCGCCTCGGCCTGTTCGCCTGGGAACTGACCCTGCAACTGACCGCCGCTACCGCTGAGGACTATCAGGCCCAGCGCCTCGAAGTGCACAAGGAAGTGGCCGAGATGGCCGGCATGGACTGGCTGGAATATTGCGACTTATACGGGATTGAACCGTAACCTTTGCTGAAGGATCACCGCACCGATGCTGCCTACCGCCTCCAAGCCTCACGCCAGTCCCGGTCATCTGCACACACAGAAATGGCGTGGGCGCATCGGCTTGAGCCTGGTGGCCATGCTCTCGGTATTGGCCGGGATGACCGACGCCATCGGCTTCATGGCCAGCGGCGATTTTGTGTCCTTCATGAGCGGTAACACCACCCGCATGGCGGTTGCCATCAGTGCCGGTGACCTGGGATTGACCCTGCGTCTGGTGCTGCTCATCGCCACGTTCATCGTCGGCAACGCGCTGGGGATTATCGTAAGCCGGCTCGGCGGGCGCCGGTCGCTGCCGTTGCTGTTGTGCATTGCTGCCCTTCTGTGTGGCGCCGCAGCCTGGCCTTATGACTCGCAGTTGCCCGCCCTGCTGGCGGCGATCATCGCCATGGGCATGCTCAATGCCGCCGTGGAAGAGGTCAACGGCCTGCCTGTCGGCCTGACTTACGTCACCGGCGCCCTGTCGCGCTTCGGCCGCGGGTTGGGTCGCTGGATGCTCGGCGAACGTCGTAATGGCTGGCGCGTGCAATTGATCCCCTGGACCGGCATGTTTGCCGGCGCGGTACTCGGTGCCGTGCTGGAACATCAGTTCGGGCTCAAGGCGTTGTTTGCCAGCGGTTTGTTGGCTGCCGCGCTGGGTTTGCTGTCGCTGAAAATCCCGCGGCGCTGGCAGTTGGGTTATATGCCCCGCTGAGTTTTACGTTGCCTGTTCGGCCACCATCGCTGGCAAGCCAGCTCCCACAGGGATTGGTGTGATGCCCAAGATTGCAGGTTCACCGCAAAACCTGTGGGAGCTGGCTTGCCAGCGATGAGGCCCGCACAAACAACATCGATTTAGCCGCCCCGCCGATAAAGCTTTATCATGGCCGCAGTTTCGCTGATCGAGTCCGTCATGAAGTTCGCCATCGCCATATTCTCCGCCGCCCATGCGCCCTCCTCGCGCCGCGCCTTGCTGTTCGCCCAGGCTGCGCTGGCCGGCGGGCATGAAATTGTCCGGCTGTTTTTCTACCAGGATGGCGTATTCAACGCGTCCAGCAGCGTGGTTACGCCCCAGGACGAGCAGGATTTACCCAAGCACTGGCGCGCCTTTGTCAGCGAGCACCAACTGGACGGCGTGGTGTGCATCGCCGCCGCTCTGCGCCGAGGCGTGTTGAACGAGGAAGAAGCCAAGCGCTATCAACGCGAAGCCGTCGCCGTCGGTGCGCCGTGGGAATTGTCCGGCCTCGGCCAGTTGCACGATGCGGTGCAGGACGCTGACCGGCTGATCTGTTTCGGAGGCGCTTGAGATGGCTAAATCCTTATTGATCATCAGCCGCCAATCGCCATGGTCCGGCCCGGGTGCGCGGGAGGCGCTGGACATCGTGCTGGCCGGCGGCGCGTTCGATCTGCCCATTGGCCTGCTGTTTCTCGATGACGGCGTGTTTCAACTCGCCGCGCAACAGAACGCCAAGGCCCTGCAACAGAAAGACCTGAGCGCCAACCTGCAAGCCCTTCCGATGTTTGGCGTTGAAGAACTGTTTGTCTGTAGCGACAGCGTTGCCGAACGAGGCCTGGCCCCAGAAGCACTGTCGCTGGAGGAAGCCCAAGCGCTGGCCGCCGACGAAATTACCGCACTCATTGACCGTTACGACCAGGTGATCACCCTCTGATGTCGACTTTGCATGTGTTGTCTCACTCTCCGTTCGGCGACGATCGCCTGAGCAGCTGCCTGCGCGTGATCGGCGCGAACGATGCGTTGCTGCTGTCCGGCGACGCGGCCTATGCCTTGCAGCCGGGCACTGCACCTTTCAGCGCGCTAAACGATCGCAGCCTGGCTCTCTACGTCCTGGCCGAAGATGCCCAGGCACGCGCCATCGAGATCCCGGACTGGGCCAAGGCCATCGACTACCCGGCCTTCGTCGAGCTGTCGATCCACCACGACAAGGTCAACAGCTGGCTATGAATGCATTAACGATCGGCGCCCGCGCCATCGAACTGGACAAGGACGGCTTTCTGGTCGAGCTAAGTGACTGGTCCGCCGATGTGGCCACTGCTCTGGCGGCGGCCGAAGACATCGAGTTGAGCCCGGAACACTGGGAAATTCTCGAGCTGCTGCGCAGTTTCTACGCCGAATTCCAGCTCTCACCGGCCACCCGTCCGCTGATCAAGTACACCGCATTGAAGCTCGGCCCGGAAAAAGGCAACAGCCTGCACCTGAACCGACTGTTCAAAGGCACCCCCGCCAAACTCGCCGCGAAACTGGCGGGCCTGCCCAAACCGACGAATTGCTTATGACCGACTATCCAGCGCTGACCCTCGAAACACCCGCCGAGCACCCGTTCGCCCAGTTCGTGCGAATCCTCGGCAAAGGCAAACGCGGCGCCCGCGACCTGACTCGCGAAGAAGCCCGCGAGGCCATGGGCATGGTGCTTGATGAAAAGGTCGAAGACACCCAGCTCGGCGCCTTCCTGATGCTGCTGCGACACAAGGAAGAAAGCGCCGAGGAAATGGCCGGTTTCACCGAAGCCTTGCGTGAACGCTTGAATCCGCCTGCGCTGGCGGTCGACCTGGACTGGCCGACCTACGCCGGCAAGAAGCGTCATTTGCCGTGGTATCTGTTGGCCGCCAAGTGCCTGGCGCAGAACGGCGTGCGGATTTTCATGCACGGCGCTGGCGCCCACACGGCGGGTCGCTTGTATAGCGAACAGCTGCTGGATGAGCTGAACATCCCGTTGTGCCGTAACTGGCAACAGGTCAGTACGGCGCTGGACAACGGCGGCCTCGCCTTCATGCCGTTGCTGGACTGGGCGCCGCAACTGCAACGCATGATCGACCTGCGCAACACTTTGGGTCTTCGCTCGCCGATTCACTCGCTGGCGCGAATTCTCAACCCGCTCGGCGCGCGCTGTGGTCTGCAAAGTATCTTCCACCCCGGCTACCAGGCAGTGCATCGCGATGCCAGCGGCTTGCTCGGCGACACCGCGATCGTGGTCAAGGGCGATGGCGGCGAGATCGAGATTAACCCGGACGCCGACAGCCACTTGTACGGCACCACCGGTGGCGAAAGCTGGGATGAGGAATGGCCGCAACTGTCGAGCCAGCGCCACGTCAAACCGGCCAGCCTCGAACCCGAGCATCTGAAAGCCGTGTGGCGCGGTGATGTGGTCGACAGCTACCCGCAAATGGCCCTGATCTCCACCATGGCCCTGGCCTTGCGTGGCCTCGGCCAATCCCGCGAGCAGGCGTTCGAAACCGCCCAGCAATATTGGGATGCGCGGGACAAATCGATTTAACCGATCATAACCGTCCAACCTTTGCGCTTTTTTATCGAACCTATCGGCATAGACTCTTCTCCAACGCTTATCGGTTGAGGAGTCGCGAACATGGGTTTATTAGTCGAAGGTCGCTGGCAGGACAAGTGGTACGAAAGCAGCAAGGACGGCGCGTTCCAACGGGAACAGGCGCAGCGTCGCAACTGGGTGACCGCTGACGGCCAGCCGGGCCCGACCGGTGTCGCAGGCTTTGCCGCTGAGGCGGGGCGCTATCACCTCTATGTGTCCCTCGCCTGTCCGTGGGCTCATCGCACGCTGATCCTGCGCAAACTCAAAGGCCTCGAAAGCCTGATCGACGTATCGGTGGTCAGCTACTTGATGCTGGAAAACGGCTGGACCTTCGACAAGGCCCACGGCTCAACCGGCGACAAACTCGATCACTTCGACTTCATGCATCAGCGCTACACCGCCGACACCGCCGATTACACCGGTCGCGTCACCGTGCCGGTGCTGTGGGACAAACAGCAGAAGCGCATCGTCAACAACGAATCGGCGGAGATCATCCGCATGTTCAACGGCGCATTCGATGAGCTGACCGGCAATGACCTGGATTTCTATCCGCAGGTGCTGCGTGGCGAGATTGATGCGCTGAACGAGCGGATTTATCCGGCGGTGAACAACGGCGTTTACCGCGCCGGGTTTGCTACCTCGCAAACGGCTTATGAAGAAGCGTTCGACGAATTGTTTGCGGAACTGGCTCGACTGGAACAGGTGCTGGGTGCCAACCGTTACCTGACGGGCGAATACCTGACCGAAGCGGACATCCGCTTGTTCACCACGATAATTCGCTTCGACGCCGTGTATTACGGGCACTTCAAGTGCAACCTGCATCGGATCGCCGATTACCCAAACCTGTCGAACTGGCTGCGAGAGATTTACCAGTGGCCGGGCATTGCCGAGACGGTGAGTTTTGAACACATCAAGAATCACTATTACGGCAGCCACAAGACCATCAACCCGACGGGCATCGTGCCGAAAGGGCCGGAGCAGGATTTCACCGCACCGCATGATCGGGAGCGGTTGAGTGGGAAAGGGGTTTGGCGCAGGGCCTGAAATTTACGTAGGCTTTGAAAGCCCCATCGCTGGCAAGCCAGCTCCCACAGTGATCTATGTGATGTTGAAGATTGTCGCTTCAACACAAAACCTGTGGGAGCTGGCTTGCCAGCGATTGGCACACCCGGTTCAGAGTTGCCCCTGAGCCCCTTCAAACCACGCCAGTTTCTCACGCAGTTGCACCACTTCCCCCACGATCACCAGCGTCGGCGCATGCACTTCATGCTCCGCCACCAGTCGTGGAAGATCGGCCAACGTGCCGGTAAACACCCGCTGATTGACCGTCGTGCCCTGCTGAATCAACGCCGCCGGTGTATCCGCGCCGCGACCATGCTTGATCAACTGCTCGCAGATGCTCGGCAAGCCCACCAGCCCCATGTAGAACACCAGGGTTTGCGCCGGCGCGACCAAATCAGCCCACGGCAAATCAGTCGTACCGTCCTTCAGGTGACCGGTAATAAACCGCACAGACTGCGCGTAATCGCGGTGGGTCAACGGAATCCCGGCATACGCCGCGCAACCGCTGGCCGCCGTGATACCCGGCACAACCTGGAACGGGATGCCATGGGCCGCCAATTCTTCGATCTCTTCACCGCCACGGCCGAAGATGAACGGATCACCGCCCTTCAACCGCACCACACGCTTGCCTTGCTTGGCCAGGTCCACCAATTGCTGGTTGATCTGATCCTGCGGCACGGCGTGATCGGCGCGGCGCTTGCCGACGTAAACCCGCTCGGCATCGCGGCGGCACAACTCGAGAATCGCGGGCGCCACCAACCGGTCGTACAGCACCACATCGGCTTGCTGCATCAGGCGCAAAGCGCGGAAGGTCAGCAGGTCCGGATCACCCGGCCCGGCACCGACCAGATACACCTCGCCAGTGGCCACCGGCGCTTCACCATCGATCTTCGCTTGCAGCAAACGTTCGGCTTCAGCACCCTGCCCGGCCAGTTGCCGGTCGGCAATCGCACCCTGGAAAACGTCTTCCCAGAACGCACGACGCTGTTGCACATCCGGAAACAGGCCTTTGACCTGATTACGGAAACGCGCCGCCAGTCCGGCCAGTTGACCGTAGGTGGAAGGAATCCAGGTTTCGATCTTGGCGCGGATCAAACGCGCCAGCACCGGCGCATCGCCGCCGCTGGACACGGCAATGATCAACGGCGAGCGGTCCACGATCGCCGGGAAGATCACGCTGCACAGGGCCGGTGCGTCTACCACGTTGACCGGCACGCAACGCCGATGGGCATCAGCGGAGACTTGTGCGTTCAGCGATTCATCATCGGTAGCGGCGATGATCAAGCCGCAGCCGTCCAGATCTGCCTCGACGTAACCACGCAACACACACTCACCACCGCTGGCAGCGACCAGTTCGCTCAGCTGCGTTTCGATTTCAGGTGCGACCACCCGCAGCAGCGCACCGGCATCGGCCAGCAGGCGGGATTTGCGCAAGGCAATCTCCCCCCCACCGACAACCAACACACGACTGCCGCGAAGGTTATGGAACAGCGGCAGATATTTCATTTAGCCGATGACCTCGAGGCCACCCATGTACGGTTTCAGTACGTCTGGCACTCGAATCGAACCGTCGGCCTGCTGGTAGTTTTCCAACACAGCGACGAGAGTACGACCGACCGCCAGGCCGGAACCGTTCAAGGTGTGCACCAGTTCCGGCTTGCCGGTTTCCGGGTTGCGGAAACGCGCTTGCATGCGACGGGCCTGGAAGTCGCCGCAGTTGGAGCACGACGAGATTTCTCGGTATTTGACCTGGCTCGGAATCCACACTTCCAGGTCGTAGGTCTTGACCGCGCCGAAGCCCATGTCACCGGTGCACAGGGCAATCGTGCGGTACGGCAATTCCAGCAGTTGCAGGACTTTCTCGGCGTTGGCGGTCAGGCCTTCCAGCGCTTCCATCGAGGTCGATGGTTCAACGATCTGCACCATTTCGACCTTGTCAAACTGGTGCTGGCGGATCATGCCGCGGGTGTCGCGACCCGATGCGCCGGCTTCACTACGGAAGCATGGGGTATGAGCCACGAACTTGATCGGCAGCAGTTTCGAATCGACGATTTCGCCGGCGACGATGTTGGTCAGCGACACTTCGGCAGTCGGGATCAGGTACAGATCGGCTTCGCCTTCGCGAGCGATCTTGAACAGGTCTTCTTCGAATTTCGGCAACTGACCGGTGCCTTGCAGCGCAGGCGCCTGGACCAGATAAGGTGTGTAAGCCTCTTCGTAACCGTGCTCGGTGACGTGCAGGTTGATCATGAACTGCGCCAGGGCGCGGTGCATGCGCGCGATCGGGCCGCGCAGCAGGGCGAAACGGGCGCCGGACAGCTTGGCGGCGGTTTCGAAGTCCAGCCAGCCGAATTTCTCGCCCAGGGCCACGTGGTCCAGAACCGGGAAATCGAACGCGGTCGGCGTGCCCCAGCGGCGCACTTCGACGTTGTCGTCTTCGTCTTTACCGACCGGCACGGATTCGTGCGGCAGGTTGGGGATGCCGAGGAGGATCGAGTCCAATTCGGTCTGGATCGCGTCCAGTTCGACTTTACCGGCGCTCAACTCGCCCGCCATGCGCTCGACGTCCGCCATCAACGGCGCGATGTCTTCGCCGCGCTGCTTGGCCTGACCGATGGATTTGGAGCGCGCATTACGTTCAGCCTGCAGTGCTTCGGTGCGGGTCTGGACGGTCTTGCGCTGTTCTTCCAGCGCTTCGATGCGCGCGACATCCAGGGCGAAGCCACGGGATGCCAGGCGGTCCGCTACGTCCTGAAGGTTGCTACGTAACAGTTTGGAATCGAGCATATCGGTCTCTCGTTATCAAAGTTTGGTCAAGGACAGGCCAGCCCAGGTGGCAAGCAGCCCGCCGAATACGCTGATGGCCGCATAGCCCAATGCTAGCGGAACTTGTCCGCTTTCGAGCAGACGCACGGTATCCAGTGAAAAAGATGAAAAAGTCGTCAACCCTCCGAGGAAGCCGACGATCAACCCGGCACGCACCTCGATCGGCACCTCCGGGCGAATCAAAAACAGACCGTATAGAACGCCGATCAGCAAACAGCCCACGATATTAACGGCGAGCGTCGCGGTATAGAAGTGCCGCGGCCAATTAGCGTTGATCCAGTTACCCGTGGCAAAGCGCAACAGGGTGCCAGCGATGCCGCCGATGGAAACCGCAACGATCAGAGGAACCACTATTTTCTCCGCTGCCGGGGGCTTAGTCGGTCGAGTTGAGCGAGGTGATTGAGCTTCTCGCCGATCTTCAACTCCAGGCCTCGCGGCACCGGCTGATAGAACGGTTGCGGCTCAAGTTCCTCCGGAAAGTAATCTTCGCCAGCGGCGTAAGCGTCCGGCTCGTCGTGGGCATAGCGGTATTCGTCGCCATAGCCGAGCTGCTTCATCAGCTTAGTCGGCGCATTGCGCAAATGCAGTGGCACTTCCAGCGAACCATGTTCGGTGGCGCTGCGCATGGCGGCCTTGAAGCCCATGTACACCGCATTGCTTTTCGGCGCGCAGGCCAGATAAGTGATGGCCTGCGCCACTGCCAGCTCACCTTCGGGACTGCCGAGGCGTTCCTGCACTTCCCACGCCGCCAGGCACAGGCTCAGCGCACGTGGATCAGCGTTGCCGATGTCTTCGCTGGCCATGCGCACCACGCGCCGGGCCAAGTACAACGGATCGCAACCGCCGTCGATCATCCGCGCGAACCAATACAACGCGCCGTCGGGATTGGAACCGCGTACCGATTTGTGCAGTGCGGAAATCTGGTCGTAGAACGCTTCGCCGCCCTTGTCGAAACGGCGACGGGTATCACCGAGCAAACTTTGCAGCAGCTCAGTGCCGATCTCGCTGTCGTCTTCAGCGAGGTCCGAGGCGTTTTCCAGCAGGTTGAGCAAACGTCGGCCATCGCCATCGGCGGCCGACAGCAGCATCTGGAAACCTTCATCACTGAGGGTCAGGTTACGTTTGCCCAGCCCCCGCTCTTCGGTCAGCGCGCGGTGCACCAGCTTGCGCAGGGCAGCTTCGTCGAGACTCTTGAGCACGTAGACTCGGGCGCGGGACAGCAAGGCGTTGTTGAGTTCGAAGGACGGGTTTTCCGTGGTCGCGCCGATGAAGATCAGCGTGCCGTCTTCAACGTACGGCAGGAACGCGTCCTGTTGGGACTTGTTGAAGCGATGCACTTCATCGACGAACAGGATGGTGCGCTTGCCGTATTGCCCGGCCTGCTGCTTGGCGATCTCGACCGCCTGACGGATTTCCTTGACCCCGGCCAATACCGCCGAGACCGTTTCGAAGTGCGCATCCGAGACTTCCGCCAGCAACCGCGCCAGGGTGGTTTTGCCCACGCCCGGCGGGCCCCAGAAAATCATCGAATGCAGGGCACCCTGCTCCAGCGCTTCGCGCAAAGGCTTGCCGCGAGCGAGCACGTGTTCCTGACCGACGTACTCGTCCAGATTGGTCGCGCGCAGGCGGGCGGCCAATGGCTGTGCGATCGGGGCACTGCGAAACAGGTCCATCACGTTCTTTCAAAACCTCGCTATGAAAGCATCCCCTGTAGGAGCCGGCTTGCTGGCGATGGTGGGTCAGTCGACATTAATGTTGAATGACCCACCATCGCCAGCAAGCCGGCTCCTACAAAGGTTTTGCGTTTATTCCTGGATCACGTCCGCCCCTTTAGGGATGTCGAACTTGAACTTGGACGCCGGGATCGGCTCGTTGGCCTTCACACCGGTGAACAGGATATTGGTGCGCTGACCGACGCTGTCAATCATCTGCATATCGTTGACCAGACCATTGCGGAAGGACAGGCGCAGGCTGTCGAACAGGGTGTCCTTGGTCTTCGGTTTCAGGGTGAAGTCGATCACGCCACCCGCTTCCTTGGCGCTGATGTCGAAGCTCTGGCTGATCTTCGACACGTCACCGGACAGCAGCAACGCTGGCGTCTGGGTCAGGCGCTGGTCGAGGTTCTTGATGGTTGCCTGTTCCAGATCCGGGTCCCACAGGGTCACTTTTTTGCCATCGGAGACCATGGTTTGCTCGGCTGGCGCATTGGTGTGCCAGTAGAACAACCCCGGGCGTTGCAGGGACATTTCACCGGCGGTTTCCTGCAATTGGGTGCCAGAACCGTCGAGGGTCAGCTGAGAGAAACGTGCGCTCAGGGTCTGGGATTTTTCCAGCAGTTGAGTCAGACGCGCCACGTCCTTGTCATCGGCGTGGGCCGAGAGCGTGGTCAAAGCCAGTACCGGCAGCAACAGCATGCGGATAAGACGCATGGGAGTCCTCATAACATTCGTGGGAGTACGGGCGGCGCCGAGGACACCACCCTTTCAAATTCAGGTCAGTCGCGCACCGGGCCAGGGGCCAGGACTTCACGCGAACCGTTGGTGTTCATGGACGTCACGACCCCGGCCATTTCCATGGCTTCGATCATGCGCGCGGCGCGGTTGTAGCCGATCTTCAGCTTGCGTTGAACCGCGGAAATGGACGCACGGCGGCTTTCCAGAACGAACTGCACCGCCTCGTCGTACAGCGCGTCAGCCTCGGGATCATCACCGTCGCCACCACCGCTGCTGCCTTCGAAGCCGCTGCCGGCCTCTTCGACACCGTTGAGAATGTCGTCGTTGTACTCCGGCGCACCGCGCAGTTTCCAGGCCTCCACCACGCGGTGTACTTCATCGTCGGAAACGAAGGCACCGTGGACACGGATCGGCAGGCTGGTGCCCGGGGGCATGTACAGCATGTCACCGTGGCCGAGCAGTTGTTCGGCGCCGCCCTGGTCGATGATGGTCCGGGAGTCGATCTTGCTCGATACCTGGAACGCCATACGGGTCGGAATGTTGGCCTTGATCAGGCCGGTGATCACGTCCACCGACGGTCGCTGGGTCGCGAGGATCAAGTGGATACCGGCCGCACGTGCCTTCTGGGCGATACGGGCGATCAGTTCTTCAACCTTCTTGCCGACGATCATCATCATGTCGGCGAATTCGTCCACGACCACGACGATGGTCGGCAACTTTTGCAGCAGCGGCGCTTCGTCGTGGATGCTTTCGCGTTTGTACAGCGGATCGCTCAATGGCTCGCCGGCGTCCTGGGCTTCCTTGACCTTGGCATTGAAGCCCGACAGGTTTCGTACGCCCATCTTCGCCATCAGCTTGTAGCGTCGCTCCATCTCGGCAACGCTCCAACGCAAGGCGTTGGCCGCATCCTTCATGTCGGTGACCACCGGGCACAGCAGGTGCGGAATGCCTTCGTAGATCGACAGCTCAAGCATTTTCGGGTCGATCATGATCAGCTTGGCGTCTTCCGGGCCGGACTTGAACAGGATCGACAGGATCATCGCGTTCACACCCACCGACTTACCGGAACCGGTGGTACCGGCCACCAACAGGTGAGGCATTTTCGCCAGGTCAGTGATGACCGGTTTGCCGCCGATGTCATGACCCAAGGCCAGGGTGACCGGCGATTTGAAGTTGTCGTACTCGGGGGTCGACAGCACCTCGGAGAAGCGCACGATCTGCCGGTCTTCGTTGGGAATCTCGATACCGACCGTGGTCTTGCCCGGAATCACTTCCACCACGCGCACGCTGGTCACGGCCAGGGAGCGCGCCAAGTCTTTCGCCAGGTTGGAGATGCGGCTGACCTTGACCCCGGCTGCCGGCTGGATTTCGTAACGGGTAATCACCGGGCCCGGGTGGATCGAATCCACGGTCACTTCGACGCCGAATTCCTTGAGCTTGATTTCCAGCAAATGGCCGACTGCCGCCAGGGATTCAGGCGAGTAATTGAGTTGTTTCTTTTCCGCTGGATCGAGAATCGAGATCGGCGGCAAGGTGCCTTCCACGGCACTGTCGACGAACAACGGTGCCTGCTTCTCTTTTTCTACGCGCTTGCTCGGCGCTGGAGGTTTCGGTGGAGCCGGCGCAATCACCGGCGGCACCTGCTTCTCGCGCTCGGACATGTGCTTGCTCAGCGCTTGCTCGCGCTCGATCAGACGTTCCTTGACCTTGGCCTGTTCACGTTTATCGGTAACGGTTGGCGCCACTACGTCGTGCACGCGATCGTCGACTTCACGCAATTGCGCGACCAGTTGCTTGCGTTCGGTACGGGCTGCCCACCAGCGATTGGCCGCGCCCTGGAACAGTTCGAACAGGTCGAGGGTGATCTTGCCGGTGACGTCCATCACCTTGAACCACGACAGGTCGGTGAACACCGTCAGACCGAACAGGAACAGGGCAATGAACAACAGCGTGCTGCCCTGAATGTTCAGGGCATTCTTCGCCAGGTCGCCAAGGCTTTCGCCCAGTGCGCCACCAGCACCGGCCGGCAGACCGGTCGCGGCATGAAAATGGATATGCGCCAGCGCTGCGCCGGACAGCACCAAAAACACCAGGCCGATCAGGCGCCAGGAAAACAGCCAACCGCTCCACTGCCACGGTTCATGGCGCTGACGGAAGATCTGGTAAGCCTTGATCGCCAGCAGCAGCGGGAAGATGTAGGCAAAGTAGCCGAGCACCATGAATAGGATGTCGGCGCTGTAGGAGCCGGCCGGGCCGCCGAAATTCTGAACGTCGTCGATCTTGCTGTTGTGGCTCCAGCCCGGATCGTCCTTGCCATAGGTCAGCAAGGCCATCATCAGGAACAGGCACAGGGCGCCGATGGCAATCAGCGCACCTTCCTTGAGTCGGTAGTGCAAATGCTGGCGCCAGAGCGGAACCACGGCTGGTTTAGGTGCTGCGGTGGATTTCTTCAAAACGCTACTATTCCTGCGCCTATGGCGCGTCCATCTGTTGAATGACTATAAAAAACTGCCCAATCCAGGCAGGTAAAAAAGTTAACAGGCGTAACTGGGACTACTTTTAACACTGCGCCCCGGTTTTTATAAACACGGAGCGCGATGCTTATTTTGTTACAAACACTGTTACAGCCAGGCATTGTACGGGTTTGTGCGCCCGATGCCATGCCTGAGATCCTTGGCTGTAGCATAGTCAAAAACACATTACATGCGACTCAATTTGAGCACGCATTCTCTTTTGTGACAAAGGCTTATGAGGTGTTTCTATGAGCGAAGCGAAGCATTCCCGCCTGATCATCCTCGGTTCCGGCCCTGCCGGTTACAGCGCAGCCGTTTATGCCGCCCGCGCCAACCTCAAACCCGTTGTCATTACCGGCATACAGGCAGGTGGCCAGCTCACCACCACCGTTGAAGTCGATAACTGGCCCGGCGATGTCGAGGGCCTCACCGGTCCGGTGCTGATGGAACGCATGCAAAAACACGCCGAGCGCTTTGACACAGAGATCGTTTACGACCACATCCATACCGCCAAGTTGCAACAGCGCCCATTCGAACTGATTGGCGACAGCGGCACTTACACCTGCGACGCCCTGATCATCGCCACCGGAGCCTCGGCACAATATTTGGGGCTGCCGTCGGAAGAAACATTCGCCGGCAAGGGCGTTTCAGCCTGCGCGACCTGCGATGGCTTCTTCTATCGCAATCAGGTGGTCGCGGTGGTCGGCGGCGGTAACACGGCGGTCGAAGAGGCGCTTTACCTGTCGAACATCGCCAAGGAAGTCCACTTGATTCATCGTCGCGACAAGCTGCGCTCGGAGAAGATTCTTCAGGACAAACTCTTCGACAAAGCCGCCAACGGCAATATTCGCCTGCACTGGAACCAGAATCTGGATGAAGTGCTGGGCGACGCCAGCGGCGTGACCGGCGCGCGCCTGCGCGACAGCCATACCGGCGCGACTCAGGAATTACCCCTTGCTGGGGTGTTCATTGCCATCGGCCACAAGCCCAACACTGACCTTTTCACCGGCCAACTGGAAATGCGTGACGGCTACCTGCTGGTCAAGGGCGGCAGCGAAGGCGATGCGACCGCCACCGCCATCGCAGGCGTATTCGCAGCCGGTGACGTGGCCGATCATGTCTATCGGCAGGCGGTCACTTCAGCCGGGGCTGGCTGCATGGCGGCGCTGGATGCGGAAAAATACCTCGACGACATTCCCGCCGTTTGACGGCACACTGAGTGGCGGGCCAACGACCCGCCACTGCCCTCCCCTTCTGCAAGCCCGGACGCCATGCTGACTTGGTTACAACGCAATACCCTGACTTTCCCGCCGCTGGAAAAAGCCATGCGCGACCCCAACGGGCTGCTGGCTGCCGGTGGTGACCTGTCCGCCGATCGGCTGATCCGCGCCTATCGCCACGGCTGCTTCCCATGGTTCTCGGAAGGCCAGCCAATCCTCTGGTGGTCGCCGGACCCGCGCACCGTGTTGTTTCCCGACGAATTGCACGTCTCGCGCAGCCTGAACAAACTGCTGCGCCAACAACGCTATCAAGTGACCTTCGATCAGGATTTCGCTGCGGTCATCCGCGCCTGTGCTGCGCCGCGGGATTACGCCGATGGCACCTGGATCACCGAAGCCATGCAGGACGCTTACATAGAATTGCACCGGCGCGGTCATGCGCATTCGGTAGAAGTCTGGGACCAGGGCGAACTTGTCGGCGGACTGTATGGCCTGGCCATGGGGCGGCTGTTTTTTGGCGAGTCCATGTTCAGTCGCGCCGACAACGCCTCTAAATATGGTTTTGCCACACTGGTGCGTCATCTGAAAGACTCCGGTTTCGTGTTGATCGATTGCCAGATGCCCACCGACCATCTGCACAGCCTGGGTGCCCGGGCGATTGCCCGCAGCGTATTTGCCGGCTATCTGGCCCAGTATCTGGACCAGCCCAGCGGCGCAACCTGGGTTTGCTGAGCGTCTTTTGCGCGCGTGGCTTACACTTAGAGACGCCCCCTAATTAAAAGCTTATCCCGAGGGTTGATCATGACCGAGTTGGCGCGTTTGAAGTTCTATGCCACTCAGCCCCACTCTTGCAGCTATCTGCCTGAGGAGCAGGCCACGACCCTGTTCCTTGATCCCAGCCAGCCCATGGATGTGCATGTCTATGCAGACCTGTCGGAAATGGGTTTTCGTCGCAGTGGCGACCACTTGTATCGGCCCCATTGCCAAAACTGCAACGCCTGCGTACCGGCGCGTATTCCTGTAGGCCAATTCACGCCAAACCGTCAGCAGAAACGCATTTTCAAACGCAACGCCGATTTGCAGGTGCGCCCTGCCAAACCGGGTTTCAGCGAAGAGTATTTCGATCTATATCAGCGTTACATCGAACAGCGTCACGCCGATGGCGATATGTACCCGCCCAGTCGCGATCAATTTTCGACATTCCTGGTACGCGACCTGCCGTTTTCGCGCTTCTACGAATTTCGTCTCGACGGACGGCTGCTGGCGATCGCCGTCACCGATCTTCTGCCGAATGGTCTGTCGGCGGTCTACACCTTCTATGAACCCGCCGAAGAACGCCGCAGCCTGGGACGTTTCGCGATTCTGTGGCAAATTGCCGAGGCCCGACGCCTGGGGCTGGACGCGGTTTACTTGGGCTACTGGATCAAAAACTGCAAAAAAATGAGCTACAAGACCCAATATCGGCCCATTGAACTGCTGATTAACCAGCGCTGGGTCGTTCTGAACTAGTGCACGGCCTAAACCCCTTGGCTTGACCCCCACTTTTCGGGCACAATGCACGCCGCTTTTGCCTGGCGCAGTTGCACCGGGCCATTCATTGGACACCG
Source organism: Pseudomonas sp. GL-RE-29 (assembly GCF_019947275.1). Taxonomy (NCBI): domain Bacteria; kingdom Pseudomonadati; phylum Pseudomonadota; class Gammaproteobacteria; order Pseudomonadales; family Pseudomonadaceae; genus Pseudomonas; species Pseudomonas sp. GL-RE-29. The sequence goes on along the minus strand of NZ_JAGYGD010000030.1, from coordinate 60,248 downwards.
AGGGCTTTACTGCATGTCGAAAGAAGACAGCTTCGAAATGGAAGGCACTGTCGTCGACACCCTGCCCAACACCATGTTTCGTGTGGAGTTGGAAAATGGGCACGTCGTAACCGCGCATATTTCCGGCAAGATGCGCAAGAACTACATTCGTATTCTTACCGGTGACAAAGTGCGCGTCGAGCTGACGCCCTATGACTTGAGCAAAGGGCGCATCACTTACCGCGCTCGCTAATCAAGTCAATACAAGACGCCCGGCTTATGCCGGGCGTTTTTGTTTGTCTGCGATTTGCCCGACATCGAACGCTGATCCACTGATCCACTGATCCACTGTAGGAGCTGCCGAAGGCTGCGATCTTTTGATCTTGTTTTTTAAAATCAAAAGATCGCAGCCTTCGGCAGCTCCTACAGGGATCAGGGATCAGGCGAAGAATCGGATGACGGATAACAAAAAGGCGCCAATCGGCGCCTTTTTGCTTTGTTGCGGTTTAACGTCAGGCCATTTCAGCCGTGGTTTCGAACTCGAAGGTCAGCTCGCCGTCCTTGATGTCGATGTGTACCACACCGCCATGTTCGGCCAGCTCACCAAAGAGAATCTCCTCCGCCAGTGGACGCTTGATCTTGTCCTGGATCAGGCGAGCCATTGGTCGAGCACCCATCGCTGCGTCGTAACCACCGGCCGCCAGCCAGCTGCGGGCCGCATCGGTGACTTCCAGCAAGACACGCTTGTCTTCCAGCTGCGCCTGAAGCTCGATAAGGAACTTGTCCACCACACTTTTGATGACCTCATGACTGAGGCGACCAAACTGGATGATGGTGTCCAGACGGTTACGGAATTCCGGCGTGAAGCTCTTCTTGATCACTTCCATCGCATCGGAAGAGTGATCCTGATAGGTGAAGCCGATCGAAGCACGCGCCGCGGTTTCCGCACCGGCGTTGGTCGTCATGATGACGATCACGTTACGGAAATCGGCCTTGCGCCCGTTGTTATCGGTGAGCGTACCGTGGTCCATGACCTGCAGCAGCAGGTTGAAGACTTCCGGATGCGCCTTCTCGATCTCATCGAGCAACAGCACGCAGTGTGGCTGCTTGGTGATGGCTTCGGTCAGCAGACCGCCCTGGTCAAACCCGACATAACCCGGAGGTGCACCGATCAGACGCGATACGGTGTGGCGCTCCATGTACTCGGACATGTCGAAACGCACCAGCTCGACGCCCAAAGCCTTGGCCAACTGGCGCGCCGCTTCGGTTTTACCGACACCGGTAGGACCGGCGAACAGGAACGAACCGACAGGCTTGTCAGGTGACTTGAGGCCGGCACGGGACAACTTGATCGCGGTCGCCAACGAATCAATCGCTGCATCCTGCCCAAACACCGTCAGCTTCAGGTCACGCTCAAGGTTACGCAGCAGTTCTTTGTCGGAACTGGTGACATGCTTTGGCGGAATCCGCGCGATTTTCGCGACGATGTCCTCGACTTGCGGCACCTCGATGCGTTTCACACGCTTCTCGATTGGCTGCAGACGCTGATAGGCACCTGCTTCGTCGATGACATCGATAGCCTTGTCCGGCATGTGCCGATCATTGATGTACCGCGAAGCCAGTTCGGCAGCGGCACGCAGGGCTTCATCACTGTATTCGATATTGTGGTGGCTCTCGAAACGCCCTTTGAGGCCGCGCAGAATGCCGATGGTGTCTTCCACCGAAGGCTCCGACACATCGACCTTCTGGAAGCGCCGAGCCAGAGCACGGTCCTTCTCGAAGATCCCGCGGAATTCCTGGAACGTGGTCGACCCGATGCAGCGAATATCGCCGGACGACAGCAGCGGTTTGAGCAGGTTCGAAGCGTCCATGACGCCACCCGAGGCGGCACCCGCACCGATGATGGTGTGGATTTCGTCGATGAACAGGATCGCCTGCGGACGTTTTTTCAGCTCATTGAGCAACGCCTTGAAGCGCTTCTCGAAATCACCGCGGTATTTGGTCCCGGCCAGCAAGGCACCCAAGTCGAGGGAATACACCACGCTGTTGGCCAGCAGGTCTGGCACCTGGTTGTCGACAATGCGTTTGGCCAGGCCTTCGGCAATCGCGGTTTTACCCACGCCCGCCTCGCCCACCAGCAACGGATTGTTTTTGCGACGACGCGCGAGGATCTGCGCGACGCGTTCGACTTCCAGCTCACGACCTACCAGCGGATCGATACGACCCTGGCGCGCGAGTTCGTTAAGGTTGCTTGCATAAGCATCCAGGGGATTGCCTGAAGAAGAAGACTCACCGCCCTCGTCGTCCTGCATATCTTGCTCGCCCTCAGAGTGATCGCCGTGCCCTGGCACCTTGGATATGCCATGGGCGATGTAGTTGACGACATCGATACGGGCAACGCTCTGCTGTTTCAGCAGGAACACTGCCTGACTCTCTTGCTCACTGAAGATCGCGACCAGCACGTTGGCGCCAGTCACTTCGCGTTTGCCCGAGCTCTGTACGTGGAACACAGCACGTTGCAATACACGCTGGAAGCCCAGGGTTGGCTGGGTTTCGCGGTCCTCGTCATGCACGGGGATCAATGGCGTGGTGGAGTCGATGAACTCCTGCAGGTCGTGCTTGAGTTTTTCGAGGTTTGCGCCGCAGGCACGCAGAACGGTGGCGGCAGCCTCATTGTCCAATAGGGCCAGCAAAAGGTGTTCGACGGTCATGAATTCATGACGCTTCGAACGAGCCTCCTTGAAGGCAAGATTGAGGGTGACTTCGAGCTCGCGGTTTAACATAGCTTCACCTCATACCCAAGTGTCCGGCGATTAACCGTCCTTCTCGATTTCACAGAGTAGCGGATGCTGGCTTTCCCTGGCGTACTGGTTGACCTGCATGGCCTTGGTCTCGGCGATGTCGCGGGTAAACACTCCACATACTGCCCGTCCTTCTGTATGGACGGCCAGCATGACCTTGGTCGCCAGCTCGCGATTCAGGTTAAAAAACACCTCGAGCACTTCGACGACGAAATCCATCGGTGTGTAGTCATCATTGAACAAAACCACCTTGTACATCGGCGGTGCCTGTAATGCAGGCTTTGCCTCCTGAACAGCAATGCCTGCGGAATCGTCGTCGTGTTCCTCCGGGTGATCTTTCTGGAGAGTCGGGCGATCCTGATTGAATGTTAGTCGAATCTGGCTGATTGCATGCATGGAAAGAAAGGTTCGTCAGTTGTGCAAATACAGTGGTGGGGGCGGCTGTCAGCGTTTTCAACTCCGACTGCCTGGTCACCTTGACTATCGGCAAAACGGTGTTACAACCAATAGAGCCCACAGTGGGTAAAAAAGGTCCGCGGAGTCAACTTTTTTCGAAGAAATGACTGCGGATGAACTGGATGATACTCCAGTGATGGAGTCTGTTGCAGAGGGATATGGGTATGTCAGGCGTCAAGGTCAGCGGCAAGGTGAAATGGTTCAACAACGCCAAGGGTTACGGCTTTATCAATGAGGATGGCAAAAGCGAAGACCTGTTCGCGCATTTCTCGGCCATTCAAATGGATGGCTATAAAACCCTGAAAGCCGGGCAAGCTGTCGTGTTCGAAATTATCCAGGGACCAAAAGGTCTGCACGCCGTGAATATCGGCAATCCTGTGGATGTTTCGAATACCATTGCACCTGCCACGCAACAAACCGTTACGGTGTAAGACCGCCCCGCCCTCCAGTCATAAAAAAACCGCCCGAGTCAGTTCTTGAGTCGGGCGGTTTTTTCGTTGCCTGGATTCGCTTACATGTGCGAAATCATGGCATCGCCAAACGCCGAAGACGAAAGCAGCGTGGCGCCGTCCATCAAACGCTCGAAGTCATAGGTCACGGTCTTGGCGGAAATCGCACCATTGGTGCCCTTGATGATCAGGTCGGCCGCTTCGGTCCAGCCCATGTGGCGCAACATCATTTCGGCGGAGAGGATCAGCGAACCCGGGTTCACCTGGTCCTTGCCGGCGTATTTCGGTGCAGTACCGTGGGTGGCTTCGAACATGGCCACGGTGTCGGACAGGTTGGCACCTGGCGCGATACCGATACCGCCCACTTCCGCCGCCAGGGCGTCGGAGAGGTAGTCGCCGTTCAGATTCAGGGTCGCGATCACATCGTACTCGGCCGGGCGCAGCAGAATCTGCTGGAGCATGGCGTCGGCGATGGCATCCTTGACGATGACGTTCTTGCCGGTTTTCGGGTTCTTGAACTGCATCCAAGGTCCGCCGTCGAGCAGGGTCGCGCCGAATTCTTCAGCCGCCACTTCGTAGGCCCATTCCTTGAAGGCACCTTCGGTGAACTTCATGATGTTGCCTTTGTGCACGATGGTCAGCGAATCGCGGTCGTTATCGACCACATATTGCAGGGCCTTGCGCGCCAGACGCTTGGTACCTTGCAGGGAAACCGGCTTGACGCCGATGCCGCAGTTTTCGTCGAAACGGATCTTGGTAACGCCCATTTCTTCTTTAAGGAATTTGATGACCTTGGTGGCTTCGGCGGAACCGGCCTTCCACTCGATGCCGGCATAGATGTCTTCGGAGTTCTCGCGGAAGATCGTCATGTCGACGTCGCCTGGCTTCTTGACCGGGCTCGGCACGCCTTCGAACCAGCGCACCGGACGCAGGCAGACATACAAGTCGAGTTGTTGGCGCAGCGCCACGTTCAGGGAGCGAATGCCACCGCCGACCGGGGTGGTCAACGGGCCTTTGATGGAAACCACGTAATCCTTGACCGCGTCCAGGGTTTCCTGAGGCAGCCAGGTGTCCTGATCGTAAACCTGAGTCGCTTTTTCCCCGGCGTACACTTCCATCCAGGAAATCTTGCGCTCGCCGCCGTAAGCCTTCTTCACAGCAGCATCGACAACCTTGATCATGACCGGGCTGATATCAACCCCAATGCCGTCGCCTTCGATGAAGGGAATGATCGGGTTATTAGGAACATTGAGAGAATGGTCTGCATTGACGGTGATTTTGTCGCCGACGGCTGGAACCTGAATCTTCTTGTAACCCATGCTGAACTCCATTGATTGGATTGAACATCTGGCTTCATTCGAGCGTAACCCAGTTGAATCGGCGCGCAAACCCTATGTTCTATCCATATGCCGCAAAGCTGCACAACCCGCGACCTACAAGCCTGAAAGCAAAGGGAAAAGCGCCAAACTCAAGCACGACGAATGACCTTACGCCCTGCTCGCTCCTGCGACCTTTAGACCAATGGACGACATTCGTTGTGTATGAACCATCGGCAGATTGCCAGCTACCTATGTATAATGCGGCCGCTGACTAAAGGGTCACGTCAGGCTGAACAGCTCTACGACGAGTGTTTCCGCCCGATGAGACGGTTTGCTATCGCAGTCCGTCTGCTTGACGCCCTACTGATGCACCCAACATCACAGCAACGAAATCTCGATATTCGGCTCATGGATGACTTTGAACGAACGCGCTTACCCGGCGCCCCTCGAGTTTCTGCGCACGCTTTAGCAAAGAAGAGAGAGTTAATCCGAATATGCCCACCCGCTCGAAGATCATCTATACCTTCACCGACGAAGCTCCCGCCCTCGCCACCTATTCACTGTTGCCTATCGTAGAGGCCTTCACCGCCTCGGCTGATATCGCCGTTGAAACCCGCGATATCTCTCTTGCAGGGCGCATCCTGGCCAGCTTCCCCGAGCAATTGGGCGACAAAGCCGTAGCCGACCACCTCGCCGAACTCGGCGCCCTGGCCGTCACGCCTGAAGCCAACATCATCAAATTGCCGAACATCAGCGCCTCGGTTCCGCAGCTGCAAGCCGCGATCAAGGAACTGCAAGCCCAGGGCTACGCACTGCCGGACTACCCGGAAACCGTAACCACTGAAGCGGATAAAGAAGCCAAGGCCCGTTACGACAAGGTCAAGGGCAGCGCCGTGAACCCGGTTCTGCGCGAAGGCAACTCTGACCGTCGCGCTCCGCTGTCGGTCAAGAACTATGCGCGCAAGCACCCGCACAAAATGGGCGCCTGGGCTGCGGACTCCAAGTCCCACGTTGCGCACATGAGCAACGGTGATTTCTACGGCAGCGAAAAAGCTGCCCTGATCGACGCCGCTGGCGCCGTGAAAATCGAACTGATCGCTCAAGACGGCACCACCACCGTCCTGAAAGAAAAAACCAGCGTACAAGCCGGTGAGATCCTCGATTGCGCGGTCATGAGCAAAAACGCGCTGCGCAGCTTCATCGCTGCCGAAATCGAAGACGCCAAGGCCAAAGGCGTGCTGCTGTCGGTTCACCTGAAAGCCACCATGATGAAGGTTTCCGACCCGATCATGTTCGGCCAGATCGTTGCCGAGTTCTATAAAGACGCACTGGCCAAGCACGCTGACGTGCTGGCACAGATCGGCTTCAACCTGAACAACGGCATCGGCGACCTGTACTCGCGCATCAAGGCCTTGCCTGCCGAGCAGCAAGCCGCGATCGAAGCGGACATCCAGGCGGTCTACGCCGCTCGTCCGTCGCTGGCCATGGTCAACTCCGACAAAGGCATCACCAACCTGCACGTGCCGAGCGACGTCATCGTCGACGCCTCGATGCCAGCGATGATCCGTGACTCCGGCAAAATGTGGGGCACCGACGGCCAGCTGCACGACACCAAGGCTGTGATCCCGGATCGCTGCTACGCCACCATCTACCAGGCGGTCATCGAAGACTGCAAGGCCAATGGCGCTTTCGACCCAACCACCATGGGCAGCGTGCCGAACGTTGGCCTGATGGCGAAAAAAGCCGAAGAGTACGGTTCCCACGACAAGACTTTCCAGATCAAGACCAACGGCGTGGTCCGCGTGACCGGCACCGATGGCACCCTGCTGCTGGAACAGTCGGTTGAAGCCGGCGACATCTTCCGTATGTGCCAGACCAAAGACGCGCCGATCCAGGATTGGGTCAAACTGGCCGTCAACCGTGCTCGCGCAAGCGCCACTCCAGCGATCTTCTGGCTGGACCCGATGCGCGCCCACGACGGCGTAGTGATCGAGAAAGTTCAGGCTTACCTGAAGGATCACGACACTGCCGGCCTGGACATCCAGATCATGGCGCCAGTCGACGCCATGAAGTTCACCCTGCAGCGCACCCGCGAAGGCAAGGACACCATCTCGGTGACCGGCAACGTATTGCGCGACTACCTGACTGACCTGTTCCCGATCATGGAACTGGGCACCAGCGCCAAGATGCTGTCGATCGTTCCGCTGATGAATGGCGGCGGCCTGTTCGAAACCGGCGCCGGCGGTTCGGCTCCGAAGCACGTTCAACAGCTGCTGGAAGAAAACTTCCTGCGCTGGGATTCGCTGGGTGAATTCCTGGCACTGGCTGCGTCCCTGGAACACCTGGGCGTGACCTACAACAACCCTAAGGCGCTGGTTCTGGCCAAGACCCTGGATCAGGCCACCGGCCAGTTCCTGGACAACAACAAGTCGCCATCGCGCAAAGTCGGCAACATCGACAACCGCGGCAGCCACTTCTACCTGGCGCTGTACTGGGCTCAGGCCCTGGCTACCCAGACCGAAGACGCTGCACTGCAAGCGCAGTTCGCGACCCTGGCCAAAACCCTGACCGAGAACGAAGCAACCATCGTTGCCGAGCTCAACGCCGTTCAGGGCAAGCCAGTGGACATCGGCGGTTACTACCACGCCGACGCCGAGCTGATCAGCAAGGCCATGCGCCCGAGCGCCACGCTCAACGCGGCGATTGCTGCGCTGGTGTAAGGTTGTAAGGAAGCACCACGAACCCCGGCCACGTGCCGGGGTTTGTGTTTTCAGAACCTGCACAAATCCCTGTAGGAGCCGGTTTGCTGGCGATAGCGGTTTATCATTCAACATCTTCATTGACTGATTCACCGCTATCGCCAGCAAGCCGGTTCCTACAAGGCTTGCGTTTCAACATTTAAATTGAGGTGTTTTATGGACTGGAAGCCCCACATCACCGTCGCCACCATCGTCGAAGACAACGGTCGCTTCCTGATGGTCGAAGAACTGAAACATGGCCGCGTCGTACTCAACCAGCCTGCCGGTCACCTGGACCCGAACGAAACCCTGACCGAAGCCGCCATCCGCGAAACCCTCGAGGAAACCGGCTGGGACGTCGAACCCACCGGCGTGCTGGGCATTTATCTCTACACCGCCCCGAGCAACGGCGTGACTTACCAACGGGTCTGTTTCATCGCCAAACCGCTGAAACACCATCCCGACTACCAATTGGACGAAGGCATCGTCGGCGCCAAGTGGTTGATTCGCGAGGAATTAATCGTTCAGCGCGACAACTGGCGCAGTGAGCTGATCATTCGCTGCATCGACGACTATCTGGACGGTAAACACTTCGGCCTCGAATTGATCCGCCCTTCTCTTTAGCCTTGCGGGCTCCAGCCTGTTAGAATCGCGTCCTTTTTCAAGACACTCATTGAATCCCTATGCGTGATCCAGCCCCTTCTGACACACAAAAGAAGCGCGTCATTGTCGGCATGTCCGGCGGCGTGGACTCTTCCGTTTCCGCTCTCCTGCTGATCGAGCAGGGTTATGAGGTGGAAGGCCTGTTCATGAAGAACTGGGAAGAAGACGATGGAACGGAATACTGCACCGCCATGGATGACCTGGCGGACGCCCAGGCCGTGTGCGACAAAATTGGCATCAAGCTGCACACCGCCAACTTCGCCGCCGAGTACTGGGACAACGTGTTCGAGCACTTCCTGGCCGAATACAAGGCCGGACGCACGCCGAACCCGGATATCCTGTGCAACCGCGAAATCAAGTTCAAGGCGTTCCTCGACTACGCCATGATGCTTGGCGCCGACCTGATCGCCACCGGCCACTACGTGCGCCGCCGCGACATCGACGGCCGCACCGAACTGCTTAAAGGCCTGGACCCGAACAAGGACCAGAGCTATTTCCTGCACGCCGTCGGCGGTGAACAGATCGCCAAGACCCTGTTCCCGGTCGGCGAACTGGAAAAACCTCAGGTTCGCGCGATTGCCGAGAAATACGAACTGGCGACCGCGAAGAAGAAGGATTCCACCGGGATCTGCTTTATCGGCGAACGCCGCTTCAGTGACTTCCTCAAGCAGTACCTGCCGGCGCAACCGGGCGAGATCAAGACCACCGAAGGCGAAATCATCGGCCGCCATCACGGTTTGATGTATCACACCATCGGCCAGCGTCAGGGCCTGGGCATTGGCGGCTTGAAAGACGCCAGCGACGAGCCGTGGTACGTGCTGATAAAAGACCTTGAGCACAACGAGCTGATCGTCGGCCAGGGCAACGATCATCCATGGTTGTTCTCCCGCGCCCTGCTCGCTTCGGACATCTATTGGGTCAACCCAATCGATCTGACCGAGCCGCGCAAGCTGACCGCCAAAGTCCGTTATCGCCAGAGCGATCAGCCCTGCACTCTGGAAAAGACTGCCACCGGCTACCGCGCGACGTTCGATGACCCGCAACGCGCAGTCACTCCAGGCCAGTCCGTGGTGTTCTATGACGGCGAGATTTGCCTCGGCGGCGGCGTGATCGAAGTGGCTGAACCGTGGAACAGCAAAGGCCAGGCCCAATGAGCCCGACTCAGGAGCAACTGATCGCGCTAGGCGGCGTGTTTCTCGCCGCCGTGCTGGTCGACAAGATCGCCAAGACCGGCCAGACCAGCGAAGCAGGCTTGACCTGCATGCTCGGCAGCCTGCTGATCCGCGATCCCAAGGACACCCTGGAAGTCTACGGCGGCGACGACCTCAATCTGCGCGAAGGTTATCGCGCGTTGATCGGCGCCCTTGAACGCGACCCGAGCGCCCTGCAGCGCGAGCCACTGCGCTATGCGCTGGCCATGCTTGGCCTTGAGCGCCAACTGGCCAAGCGCAGCGATATGCTGGACATCATCGGCAAGCGTCTGCCGCAAATTCAGTCCCAGGTCGAACACTTCGGCCCGGCCCACGAAAACGTGGTCGCCGCCTGCGGCGCACTGTACCAGGACACCCTGAGCACCTTGCGCCAACGCATTCAGGTGCACGGCGACATGCGCAACCTGCAGCAACCGAGCAACGCCTCGAAAATTCGCGCGTTGCTGCTGGCCGGCATTCGTTCGGCACGCCTGTGGCGGCAATTGGGCGGGCATCGCTGGCAGTTGGTGATCAGTCGCCGCAAATTGCTGAAAGAGCTTTACCCCTTGATGCGTAACGAATAACCCGCATCGACAGCACAGAACTTAGCAATACGCGTAATACGCCGGTCAGTTGGCGACGGACCGGCGGATTTTTTCATGTATGATACGCGCCCCATTTCGTTGCCCGACTGTCCGAGAACACCCCATGCAGCTTTCTTCGCTCACTGCGGTTTCCCCTGTTGACGGCCGCTACGCCGGCAAAACCCAGGCCCTGCGCCCAATTTTCAGCGAGTACGGCCTGATCCGTGCCCGCGTCCTGGTTGAAGTGCGCTGGCTCCAGCGCCTGGCCGCTCACCCGGCCATCAGCGAAGTGCCGGCGTTCTCCGCCGAAGCCAACGCGGTGTTGAACACCCTGGCGGAAAACTTCTCTCTGGAGCACGCCGAGCGCGTCAAAGAGATCGAGCGCACCACCAACCACGACGTCAAAGCCATCGAATACCTGCTCAAAGAGCAAGCGGCCAAGCTGCCTGAATTGGCTGCCGTCAGCGAATTCATCCACTTTGCCTGCACCAGCGAGGACATCAACAACCTGTCCCACGCCTTGATGCTGCGCGAAGGCCGTGATGACGTGATGCTGCCGCTGATGCGCCAAACTGCCGAAGCCATTCGCGAACTGGCGATCCGCTTCGCCGATGTGCCGATGCTGTCGCGCACCCACGGTCAACCGGCTTCGCCGACCACCCTGGGCAAAGAACTGGCGAACGTGGTTTACCGTCTCGAGCGTCAAATCGCTCAGGTCGCTGCCGTTCCACTGCTGGGCAAGATCAACGGCGCTGTCGGCAACTACAACGCTCACCTGTCGGCCTACCCGGAAATCGACTGGGAAGCCAACGCCCGCGCCTTCATCGAAGACGAACTGGGCCTGGGCTTCAACCCGTACACCACGCAGATCGAACCGCACGACTACATTGCCGAGCTGTTCGACGCGATCGCACGCTTCAACACCATCCTGATCGACTTCGACCGTGATATCTGGGGCTACATCTCCCTGGGTTACTTCAAGCAGCGCACCATCGCTGGCGAAATCGGTTCGTCGACCATGCCACACAAAGTCAACCCGATCGACTTCGAAAACTCCGAAGGCAACCTGGGCATCGCCAACGCACTGTTCCAGCACCTGGCGAGCAAACTGCCAATCTCCCGCTGGCAGCGAGATCTGACCGACTCCACCGTACTGCGCAACCTCGGTGTCGGCTTCGCCCACAGCGTGATCGCGTACGAAGCAAGCCTCAAAGGCATCAGCAAGCTGGAGCTCAACGAGCAGAAAATCGCCGCTGACCTGGACGCCTGCTGGGAAGTCCTGGCCGAGCCGATCCAGACTGTCATGCGTCGCTACAACATCGAAAACCCGTACGAAAAGCTGAAAGAATTGACCCGCGGCAAGGGCATCAGCCCTGAAGCGCTGCAAACTTTCATCGACGGCCTGGACATGCCAGCCGCCGCCAAGGCCGAGCTGAAATTGCTCACCCCGGCGAACTACATCGGCAACGCTGTAGCGCAAGCCAAACGCATCTGATCGACCGCTAGACCCTTTTAAGACGCCCGGCCGCGCCGGGCGTTTTTATTCCCGTCTGAAAAGTGCTTTTTTTCAATAGGTTACACATGAATCCTGATATTCCTCTTCAACTTCTGGGCGGCATCACGGCACGCGAATTCCTGCGCGACTACTGGCAGAAAAAACCGCTGTTGATCCGTCAGGCGATTCCTGATTTCGAAAGCCCGATCGATGCCGACGAACTGGCCGGCCTGGCGCTGGAAGAAGAAGTCGAATCGCGCCTGATCATCGAAAACGGCGAGCGCCCATGGGAATTGCGTCGCGGCCCGTTTGCCGAGGACGAATTCAGCAAATTGCCGGAACGCGACTGGACTTTGCTGGTTCAAGCCGTCGACCAATTCGTGCCGGAAGTCAGCGAGTTGCTGGAGAACTTCCGCTTCCTGCCGAGCTGGCGCATCGACGACGTGATGATCAGCTTCGCCGCGCCGGGCGGCAGCGTCGGTCCGCACTTCGACAACTACGACGTGTTCCTGCTGCAAGGCCACGGCAAGCGCAACTGGAAAATCGGCCAGATGTGCGACTCCGAAAGCCCGCTGTTGCAACACGCGGACCTGCGCATCCTCGCTGATTTCGAAGCCACCGACGAGTGGGTTCTGGAACCGGGCGACATGCTCTACCTGCCGCCGCGCCTGGCCCATTGCGGTGTTGCGGTCGATGACTGCCTGACCTATTCGGTTGGTTTCCGCGCACCGAGCGCCGCTGAAGTGCTGACCCACTTCACCGACTTCCTCAGCCAGTTCCTGCCGGACGAAGAGCGTTACACCGACGCCGACGCCCTGCCTGCGGCCGATCCGCACCAAATCCAGCACGACGCCCTCGACCGCTTGAAAAGCCTGCTGGCCGAGCACATGAGCGACGAGCGCCTGCTGCTGACCTGGTTCGGCCAGTTCATGACCGAACCACGCTACCCGGAACTGGTAGTCGGCCCGGAAGACCTCGAAGAAGACGACGTCCTCGGCGCACTCGAACAAGGCGCAGTGCTGATCCGCAATCCGAGCGCGCGACTGGCCTGGTCCGAAGTCGATGACGACTTGCTGCTGTTCGCCAGCGGCCAGAGCCGTTATCTGCCGGGCAAACTGCGTGAGCTGCTGAAAATGATCTGCGCCGCCGATGCCCTGCACGCCGACAATCTGGGTGACTGGTTGACCGACGAAGACGGCCGCGGCCTGCTGTGTGAACTGGTCAAGCAAGGCAGCCTGGGGTTCGCCGATGAATAAAATTCACGTACGTGTCGCAGACTGGCAAAAGGACAACGCCGAGATCCGGCGCATTCGTGAAACGGTGTTCGTCGCCGAGCAATGCGTACCACCTGAACTGGAATGGGACGCCGACGACGCAACCGCCGTGCATTTCCTTGCGTTCGAAGGCGACTTTCCCATCGGTACCGCACGCCTGCTGCCCGACGGTCACGTAGGCCGGGTATCGGTGCTCAAAGACTGGCGCGGCTTGAAAGTCGGCGATGCGCTGATGCAAGCCGTGATCGGCGAAGCAGAAGAACGCGGGCTCAAGCAACAGATGCTCAGCGCCCAGGTGCAAGCCACGGCGTTCTATGAGCGCCTGGGTTTCAGCCTGGTCAGTGAGGAGTTCCTGGAAGCAGGGATTCCGCATGTGGACATGGTTCGCCATTCAGCTTGATTCATTGTGGCGAGGGAGCTTGCTCCCGCTGGGCTGCTTAGCAGACCTGGATTTTAGGGCCGCTTCGCGCCCCAGCGGGAGCAAGCTCCCTAGCCACAAAAGCTTCGACCCCATCACAAAACGCCTCGACATCAAACGATGCCGGGGCGTTTTGCTGTCTACGATTCAACTTGCCCCACTGCGGGCCGACAAACTGGCAATATCAACACTTTGAAGTTGGCGGAGATAACGGATATGTCCCTACGCACCCTGCTCACCACGCTACTGGTGAGCTGCAGTTTTTCGGTCCTGGCAGCCACCGAAATCGTGCCATTGAACTACCACACCAGCGCCGACATGTTGCCGGTGGCGCAAGATTTCATCGGCAAGGAAGGTCAGGTCAGCGCCTACGGCAATCAACTCATCGTCAATGCTGATCAGCGCAAGATCGACGAACTTAAAGCCCTTCTCTCGCAACTCGACACAGCGCCAAAACGCCTGCTGATCACCGTCGACACCAATGAAAACAACGTCCAGGGTGATCAGGGCTATTCAGTCAACGGCGCCAAACCAAACCAGACCCGCATTATCAGCCGCAGCACCGACAGCCGGGACGGCGGCATCCAGCAGGTACAAGCCACTGATGGCATGCCGGCACTGATCCAGGTCGGCCAGAGCGTGCCGCTCACCAGCACGCAATCCGATTCCTATGGCGACCTGCGCAGCCAGACCGAATACCGCAACGTCACACAAGGCTTCTACGTCACTGCAAACGTCACTGGCGAAATCGTCCATCTATCGATCAGTACCAACCGTGACCGCATGAGCCAGGAACGTCCCGATGTAGTGAACGTGCAAAGCACCGACACAACTGTCAGCGGCCGCCTGGGCGAGTGGATCTTGTTGGCCGGCATGAATGGCCAGACGCAGGCCGATAAACAGGGCGTGACCCGCAGCTACTCTACCCAGAGCCGCAATGACATGACCCTTCGAGTGAAAGTCGATACTTTGGACTGAGACACCGAAAACTGACTGACAAGTCGTATTAGACCAAAGATGTAGTGCTTGAAAAAAAGCACTACAAATCGTTTGACGAGCCAAAAAAGCAAAGGCATGATGGCCTCGCTCCCGCTAATCAGGGGCCCTGGCAAGGGCCTTCGAGGCGATGTTCGCACCTACCCCGCGAACCGCTTCGTGTCTGTACCGCCCACAAGGTGTGTTTGACGAGGTTGCCGACTGGAACGAAGTTGTCCCGAGGGACGGAAGCGTAATTAGGTAAACACGGCATCACACTGAAGTTCGCACCAAGGCCCACGACGCCCGAATGCGCCCGCCAGTTCGCCCTTACCTGCTCACTTCCCCTCGAGCCCATCGTTCATCCCGTCGCCATCCCCGCCGAATCCGACTTGACCACCTAAGCTTCTGGTCAGCGAGCGCAGGAATTTTCCACCGCAGAACAACTTTTCATAAAGACGCGACGAGGTTTATCTCCCATGGCACTGACACGCGAACAGCAAATTGCAGCCCTCGAAAAAGACTGGGCTGAAAACCCGCGCTGGAAAGGCGTGACACGCACTTACTCCGCTGCTGACGTCGTCCGTCTGCGTGGCTCGGTTCAACCTGAGCACACCTTTGCAAAAATGGGCGCCGAGAAGCTGTGGAACCTGGTTACCCAGGGTGCCAAGCCAGCCTTCCGTCCTGAGAAAGATTTCGTCAACTGCATGGGCGCCCTGACTGGCGGCCAGGCTGTGCAACAAGTCAAAGCCGGTATCCAGGCGATCTACCTGTCGGGCTGGCAAGTGGCTGCGGACAACAACTCCGCCGAATCGATGTACCCAGACCAGTCGCTGTACCCGGTGGATTCGGTTCCAACCGTGGTCAAGCGCATCAACAACTCGTTCCGTCGTGCTGACCAGATCCAGTGGAAAGCCGGCAAGAACCCGGGCGACGCTGGCTACATCGACTACTTCGCACCCATCGTGGCTGACGCCGAAGCCGGTTTCGGCGGCGTACTGAACGCTTACGAGCTGATGAAGAGCATGATCGAAGCAGGCGCCGCCGGCGTTCACTTCGAAGACCAACTGGCTTCCGTGAAGAAGTGCGGCCACATGGGCGGCAAGGTACTGGTACCTACCCAGGAAGCCGTACAGAAGCTGACCGCAGCGCGACTGGCTGCTGACGTTGCCGGTACTCCGACCATCATCCTGGCTCGTACCGACGCTAACGCCGCTGACCTGCTGACGTCCGACTGCGACCCGTACGACCAGCCATTCGTGACTGGCGAACGCACCCAGGAAGGCTTCTACAAAGTGCGCGCCGGCCTGGACCAGGCGATCGCTCGCGGCCTGGCCTACGCTCCGTACGCCGACCTGATCTGGTGCGAAACCGCCAAGCCAGACCTGGACGAGGCTCGTCGCTTCGCTGAAGCGATCAAGAAGGAATACCCGGACCAACTGCTGTCCTACAACTGCTCGCCTTCCTTCAACTGGAAGAAAAACCTGGACGACGCGACCATCGCCAAGTTCCAGCGCGAACTGTCCGCCATGGGTTACAAGCACCAGTTCATCACCCTGGCCGGCATTCACAACATGTGGCACAGCATGTTCAACCTGGCGCACGACTACGCCCGCAACGACATGACTGCCTACGTGAAATTGCAAGAGCAAGAGTTCGCTGACGCTTCGAAGGGCTACACCTTCGTGGCTCACCAGCAGGAAGTGGGCACCGGCTACTTCGACGACATGACCACTGTGATTCAAGGTGGCTCGTCTTCGGTAACCGCGCTGACCGGTTCGACTGAAGAAGAACAGTTCCACTGATCTGCTTCGCTTGAGACATCAGCCGCTGCGGGCCGAATAGAAAGCTAACCGCAGCGCTGCACATCTGACGCCCCGACTGGTTCGGGGCGTTTTTTTGTGCGCGATTCAACAGAAACTGCAAAACCCTGTAGGAGCGAGCCTGCTCGCGATGAACCTGAGGACGCCGCGGGGTGTCAGGCGCCCAGCGTCATCGTTGACCACCATCGCGAGCAAGCTCGCTCCTACAGGGGATGGTGGTGACCTGGAAAAAACATTGATCCAGAGCGCTATCGGCGTGGGAAAAATCTGCTGAAACCCACCCCGTCGCTACTTGCAGTAACGCGCATATAAGGCAACTTCCTGTGCACTTGCGGGACAAACAGTTTAAAAACCAACCCAAACAATATTGATTATCATTTAGCGGCAACTATGTTCGTTACATTCCCTACAAAACATAATTGACGAAATGCCGGCTAATGCCCGCAACGCATGGGCTACAGGGCCTCGTGGGCACGCTATGTCCTTATTCCTATAAATAATTTCGCTATAGGAATTTTACTTGCTGGGTGTTTAGCCATAAAATCAGCGGGATTGATTGCTGCGACATATCGTCACTGCTTTGTTTCTTTTCAAGCTCAGAGACCTTTGCTCTCTGTTAAGGATTACCAGCATGCCCGAAGCGACAGGACTCATGGCCCACAACTGGGGCTTTGCCATTTTCCTTCTAGGTGTTGTCGGCCTCTGTGCCTTCATGCTCGGTGTCTCCAGCCTCCTCGGGTCAAAAGCCTGGGGCCGCAGCAAAAACGAACCGTTCGAGTCCGGCATGCTACCTACAGGTGGCGCCCGCTTGCGGCTCTCAGCCAAATTCTATCTGGTCGCGATGCTCTTCGTGATTTTCGATATCGAAGCCCTCTTTCTCTTTGCATGGTCTGTGTCCGTCCGCGAAAGCGGCTGGACCGGATTCGTCGAAGCTCTCGTTTTCATAGCAATTCTGTTGGCAGGTCTTGTCTACCTATTCCGAGTGGGCGCCCTTGACTGGGCTCCGGAAGCTCGGCGCAAGCGGCAAGCGAAGCTGAAACAATGAGGCTTTGGCAATGCAATACAATCTCACCAGGATCGACCCCGATGCTCCTAACGAGCAGTATCCGATTGGCGAACGGGAAACCGTTTCCGATCCGTTAGAAGATCAAGTCCACAAAAACATTTTCATGGGCAAGCTCGAAGACGTGCTTAACGGCACGATCAACTGGGGGCGCAAGAACTCCCTGTGGCCGTATAACTTCGGTCTTTCGTGCTGCTACGTGGAAATGACCACCGCCTTCACGGCGCCCCACGACATCGCGCGCTTTGGCGCCGAGGTTATCCGGGCATCGCCGCGCCAGGCGGATTTCATGGTTATCGCCGGTACCTGCTTCATCAAGATGGCGCCGATCATTCAGCGTCTCTACGAGCAAATGCTCGAACCTAAATGGGTTATCTCCATGGGTTCGTGCGCCAACTCCGGTGGCATGTACGACATCTACTCCGTGGTTCAAGGGGTGGACAAGTTCCTGCCCGTGGACGTCTACGTGCCTGGCTGCCCGCCCCGCCCTGAAGCTTTTCTGCAAGGCTTGATGCTGTTGCAGGAGTCGATTGGACAGGAGCGTCGTCCGCTTTCCTGGGTCGTTGGTGATCAAGGCGTATACCGCGCCGAGATGCCTTCGGAGAAGGAAAAGCGCCGCGAACAGCGAATCGCAGTCACCAACCTGCGCAGCCCCGACGAAGTCTGATCCAGATCTGCTTCTTTAATAGAACGAGACACTGGCTTCATTCTTTACGTTGACCGAAAGCGATAAATAACCATGACTACAGGCAGTGCTCTGTACATCCCGCCTTACAAGGCAGACGACCAGGATGTGGTCGTCGAACTGAACAACCGTTTTGGCCCCGAGGCGTTCACCGCCCAGCCTACCCGCACCGGCATGCCGGTGCTTTGGGTTGCCCGCGCCAAGCTCGTCGAAGTCCTGACCTTCCTGCGCAACCTGCCCAAGCCGTACGTCATGCTCTATGACCTGCACGGCGTGGACGAGCGTCTGCGCACCAAGCGTCAAGGGCTGCCAAGCGGCGCCGATTTCTCCGTGTTCTATCACTTGATGTCGATCGAGCGTAACAGCGACGTCATGATCAAGGTTGCCCTCTCCGAGAGCGACCTCAGCCTGCCGACCGTCACCAGCATCTGGCCGAACGCCAACTGGTACGAGCGTGAAGTCTGGGACATGTACGGCATCGATTTCAAAGGCCACCCGCACCTGACGCGCATCATGATGCCGCCAACCTGGGAAGGTCACCCGCTGCGCAAGGACTTCCCGGCGCGCGCCACCGAATTCGATCCGTTCAGCCTGACCCTGGCCAAGCAACAGCTCGAGGAAGAAGCCGCGCGCTTCAAGCCTGAAGACTGGGGCATGAAACGTTCCGGCGCGAACGAGGACTACATGTTCCTCAACCTCGGCCCTAACCACCCTTCGGCGCACGGTGCGTTCCGCATCATCCTGCAGCTGGACGGTGAAGAGATCGTCGATTGCGTTCCGGACATCGGTTACCACCACCGTGGCGCCGAGAAGATGGCCGAGCGTCAGTCCTGGCACAGCTTCATCCCGTACACCGACCGTATCGACTACCTCGGCGGCGTGATGAACAACCTGCCGTACGTGCTCTCGGTCGAGAAGCTGGCCGGCATCAAGGTGCCAGAGAAGGTCGACGTCATCCGCATCATGATGGCCGAGTTCTTCCGGATCACCAGCCACCTGTTGTTCCTGGGTACCTACATCCAGGACGTCGGCGCCATGACCCCGGTGTTCTTCACCTTCACCGACCGCCAGAAGGCGTACACGGTGATCGAAGCCATTACCGGTTTCCGTCTGCACCCGGCCTGGTACCGCATCGGTGGCGTCGCCCACGACCTGCCGCGCGGCTGGGAAAAACTGGTGAAAGACTTCGTCGAGTGGATGCCAAAGCGCCTGGACGAGTACCAGAAAGCCGCATTGGACAACAGCATCCTGCGTGGACGGACCATTGGCGTCGCCGCCTACAACACCAAGGAAGCCCTGGAATGGGGCGTCACCGGTGCAGGCCTGCGTTCGACCGGTTGCGACTTCGACCTGCGTAAAGCGCGTCCGTACTCGGGCTACGAGAACTTCGAATTCGAAGTGCCACTGGCCGCCAATGGCGATGCCTACGATCGCTGCATCGTGCGCGTCGAGGAGATGCGCCAGAGCATCAAGATCATCGAGCAGTGCATGCGCAACATGCCGGAAGGCCCGTACAAGGCGGATCACCCGCTGACCACGCCGCCGCCGAAAGAGCGCACCCTGCAGCACATCGAAACCTTGATCACGCACTTCCTGCAAGTTTCGTGGGGCCCGGTCATGCCGGCCAACGAATCCTTCCAGATGATCGAAGCGACCAAGGGCATCAACAGTTATTACCTGACGAGCGATGGCGGCACCATGAGCTACCGCACCCGGATTCGTACCCCAAGCTTCCCGCACTTGCAGCAGATCCCTTCGGTGATCAAAGGCAGCATGGTCGCGGACTTGATCGCGTACCTGGGTAGTATCGATTTCGTTATGGCCGACGTGGACCGCTAAGCATGAACAGCACGCTTATCCAGACAGACCGTTTCACCTTGAGTGAAACCGAGCGCTCGGCCATCGAGCACGAGCTGCATCACTACGAAGACCCGCGCGCGGCGTCGATCGAAGCCCTGAAGATCGTCCAGAAGGAACGTGGCTGGGTGCCGGATGGCGCCCTGTACGCCATCGGCGAGATCCTCGGCATCCCGGCCAGCGACGTTGAAGGCGTGGCGACGTTCTATAGCCAGATCTTCCGTCAGCCGGTCGGCCGTCACATCATTCGCGTCTGCGACAGCATGGTCTGCTACATCGGCGGCCACGAGTCCGTGGTCAGCGAAATCCAGAGCAAGCTCGGCATCGGCCTGGGTCAAACCACCGCCGACGGTCGTTTCACCCTGCTGCCGGTCTGCTGCCTCGGCAACTGCGACAAGGCGCCGGCGTTGATGATCGACGACGACACGTTCGGTGATGTGCAGCCAGCAGGCGTTGCCAAATTGCTCGAGGGCTACGTATGACCCTGACATCTTTCGGCCCGGCCAACCGCATCAAGCGATCGGCCGAGACACACCCGCTCACCTGGCGTCTGCGTGACGACGGCGAAGCTGTCTGGCTCGACGAGTACCAGGCCAAGAACGGCTACGCCGCTGCGCGCAAGGCCTTCGCCGACATGGCTCAGGACGATATCGTCCAGACCGTGAAAGATGCCGGCCTCAAGGGTCGCGGCGGTGCAGGCTTCCCCACTGGCGTGAAGTGGGGCCTGATGCCCAAGGACGAATCCATCAACATCCGCTACCTGCTGTGCAACGCGGATGAAATGGAGCCGAACACCTGGAAAGACCGCATGCTGATGGAGCAACTGCCCCATCTGCTGATCGAAGGCATGCTGATCAGTGCCCGCGCACTGAAAACCTACCGTGGCTACATCTTCCTGCGTGGCGAATACACCACCGCCGCCAAGCACCTCAACCGTGCCGTGGAAGAAGCCAAGGCAGCGGGCCTGCTGGGCAAGAACATCCTGGGCAGCGGCTTTGATTTCGAGCTGTTCGTCCACACCGGCGCCGGGCGTTACATCTGCGGTGAAGAAACCGCACTGATCAACTCCCTCGAAGGCCGCCGCGCCAACCCGCGCTCCAAGCCGCCCTTCCCTGCCGCCGTTGGCGTGTGGGGCAAGCCGACGTGCGTGAACAACGTTGAAACCCTGTGCAACGTCCCGGCGATCATTGCCGACGGCGTGGACTGGTACAAATCGTTGGCCCGCGAAGGCAGCGAAGACATGGGCACCAAGCTCATGGGCTTCTCCGGCAAGGTCAAGAACCCGGGCCTGTGGGAACTGCCATTCGGCGTCACCGGTCGCGAGCTGTTCGAAGACTACGCTGGCGGCATGCGCGACGGCTTCAAGCTCAAGGCCTGGCAGCCAGGCGGCGCCGGCACCGGTTTCCTGTTGCCGGAACACCTCGACGCACAAATGTACGCCGGCGGCATCGCCAAAGTGGGCACCCGTATGGGTACCGGCCTGGCCATGGCGGTGGACGACAGCGTCAACATGGTGTCCCTGCTGCGCAACATGGAGCAGTTCTTCGCTCGCGAATCCTGCGGTTTCTGCACCCCATGCCGCGATGGTTTGCCATGGAGCGTCAAGCTTCTGATGGCCATCGAGAACGGTGAAGGCCAGCCAGGCGACATCGAGACTCTGCTGGGTCTGGTCGGTTTCCTCGGCCCAGGCAAGACCTTCTGTGCTCACGCACCGGGCGCCGTGGAGCCGTTGGGCAGCGCAATCAAATACTTCCGCCATGAGTTCGAAGCCGGTATCGCGCCTGTCAGCGCCGCCGTCCCGCCTCTGGCAAGGCCGATCGTAGTCGGCGCGTAAACGCTTAAAAAAGCGAAGGGTCCGTGCCCTTCGCTTTTCGTGTGATGACGCCTTTACCGGCTGTGTTGATTCACGCGGATAACAAGATTCCATTAGCCACGCCCGCTGACACCGGGCCAACGAAGAACTTTGAACCATGGCCACTATCCACGTAGACGGCAAAGCGCTCGAAGTCGATGGGGCAGACAACCTGTTACAGGCATGTCTGTCTCTGGGCCTCGATATTCCGTATTTCTGCTGGCACCCTGCCCTTGGCAGCGTTGGCGCTTGTCGCCAGTGCGCGGTCAAGCAGTACACCGACGAGAACGACACCCGTGGTCGTATCGTCATGTCCTGCATGACCCCTGCCACCGACAACACCTGGATCTCCATCGAAGATGAAGAATCCAAGGCCTTCCGCGCCAGTGTTGTCGAATGGCTGATGACCAACCACCCTCACGACTGCCCGGTCTGTGAAGAAGGCGGTCACTGCCACCTGCAAGACATGACGGTAATGACCGGCCACAACGAGCGCCGTTACCGCTTCACCAAGCGTACCCACCAGAACCAGCAACTGGGCCCGTTCATTTCCCACGAAATGAACCGCTGCATCGCTTGCTACCGCTGCGTGCGCTTCTATAAGGACTACGCCGGCGGCACCGATCTCGGTGTGTTTGGCGCCCACGACAACGTGTACTTCGGTCGCGTTGAAGACGGCGTGCTGGAAAGCGAGTTCTCCGGCAACCTCACCGAGGTCTGCCCGACCGGTGTGTTCACCGACAAGACTCACTCCGAGCGTTACAACCGCAAGTGGGACATGCAGTTCTCGCCGAGCATCTGCCATGGCTGCTCCAGCGGTTGCAACATCTCCCCGGGCGAGCGCTACGGTGAGCTGCGTCGTATCGAAAACCGTTTCAACGGTTCGGTAAACCAGTACTTCCTGTGCGACCGTGGCCGTTTCGGCTATGGCTACGTCAACCGCGAAGACCGTCCGCGTCAGCCGCTGCTGTCCAACGGCACCAAGCTGAGCCTCGACGAAGCGCTGGATAAAGCCGCCGACCTGCTGCGCGGTCGCAACATCGTCGGTATCGGTTCGCCGCGCGCCAGCCTCGAAAGCAACTACGCGTTGCGCGAACTGGTTGGTGCCGAGCACTTCTACTCGGGTATCGAAGCTGCCGAACTGGAACGCATCCGTCTGGTCCTGCAAGTGCTGAAAGACAGCCCGCTGCCAGTGCCGAACATGCGCGACATCGAAGACCACGATGCGATTTTCGTCCTCGGTGAAGACCTGACCCAGACTGCTGCCCGTGTGGCGCTGTCCCTGCGTCAATCGGTCAAGGGCAAAGCCGAAGACATGGCCGACGCCATGCGCGTTCAGCCTTGGCTCGACGCCGCGGTGAAGAACATCGGCCAGCACGCGCTGAACCCGCTGTTCATCGCCAGCCTGGCTGAAACCAAGCTCGACGACATCGCCGAAGAGTGCGTACACGCCGCTCCCGACGACCTGGCCCGCATCGGTTTCGCCGTGGCTCACGCCCTCGACGCCAGCGCTCCAGCCGTTGAAGGCCTGGACGCTGAAGCCCTCGAACTGGCCAAGCGCATCGCCGACGCCCTGCTCGCGGCCAAGCGTCCACTGATCATCGCCGGCACCTCGTTGGGTTCCAAGGCGCTGATCGAAGCCGCCGCGAACATCGCCAAGGCACTGAAGCTGCGCGAGAAGAATGGTTCCATCAGCCTGATCGTGCCTGAGGCCAACAGCCTTGGCCTGGCCATGCTCGGTGGCGAATCGGTCGACGCCGCGCTGCAAGCCGTGATCGACGGTAAGGCCGACGCCATCGTCGTACTGGAAAACGATCTGTACACCCGTACCGACAAGGCCAAGGTCGATGCTGCCCTGACCGCCGCCAAAGTACTGATCGTGGCCGACCATCAGAAGACCGCCACCAGCGATCGCGCGCACCTGGTTCTGCCAGCCGCCAGCTTCGCTGAAGGCGACGGTACTCTGGTCAGCCAGGAAGGTCGCGCCCAGCGCTTCTTCCAGGTGTTTGATCCGAAGTACATGGACGCGAGCATCCTGGTTCACGAAGGCTGGCGCTGGCTGCATGCCCTGCGCGCGACCTTGCTGAACCAGCCGATCGACTGGACCCAACTGGACCACGTCACCGCTGCCGTCGCTTCCAGCACGTCGATCCTGAACCGCATCGTCGACGCCGCACCGTCCGCCGCGTTCCGCATCAAGGGCATGAAACTCGCCCGTGAACCGCTGCGTTACTCCGGTCGTACCGCCATGCGCGCCGACATCAGCGTGCACGAACCGCGTACCCCGCAGGACAAAGACACCGCGTTCGCCTTCTCCATGGAAGGTTATTCGGGTTCGGTTGAACCGCGTCAGCAAGTGCCATTCGCCTGGTCTCCGGGCTGGAACTCGCCGCAAGCCTGGAACAAGTTCCAGGACGAAGTCGGTGGTCACATCCGCGCTGGCGACCCGGGCACCCGCCTGATCGAAACCAACGGTGACTCGCTGAACTGGTTCGCCAGTGTTCCGCGCGCGTTCAACCCGGCTCAAGGCACCTGGCAAGTCGTGCCGTTCTTCCACCTGTTCGGCAGCGAAGAGAACTCTTCGAAAGCCGCTCCGGTTCAAGAACGCATTCCGGCTGCCTATGTCGCACTGGCCAAGTCCGAAGCCGACCGCCTGGGTGTCAACGATGGCGCCATGCTCAGCTTGAACGTCGCTGGCCAGACCCTGCGTCTGCCGCTGCGCATCAACGAAGAGCTGGGCGCTGGCCTGGTGGCATTGCCTGCGGGCATCGCCGGCATTCCGCCTGCAATCTTTGGCAAATCCGTTGACGGTCTGCAGGAGGCAGCTCAATGACCTGGTTCACTCCTGAAGTGATCGACATCATCATCGCGGTCCTCAAGGCCGTGGTGATTCTGCTTGCCGTGGTGGTTTGCGGCGCCCTGCTCAGCTGGGTCGAGCGTCGTTTGCTCGCCCTCTGGCAGGACCGTTACGGTCCGAACCGCGTGGGTCCGTTCGGCGCGTTCCAGATCGCCGCCGACATGATCAAGATGTTCTTCAAGGAAGACTGGACGCCTCCATTCGCCGACAAGATGATCTTCACCCTGGCACCGGTAGTGGCCATGAGCGCCCTGCTGATTGCCTTCGCGATCATCCCGATCACCCCGACCTGGGGCGTGGCGGACATCAATATCGGCATCCTGTTCTTCTTCGCCATGGCTGGCCTGTCGGTCTACGCGGTGTTGTTCGCCGGTTGGTCGAGTAACAACAAGTTCGCCCTGTTGGGCAGCTTGCGGGCCTCGGCACAAACCGTGTCGTACGAAGTGTTCATGGGCCTGTCGCTGATGGGCATCGTGATTCAGGTCGGCTCGTTCAACATGCGCGACATCGTTGAATACCAGGCGCAGAACCTGTGGTTCATCATTCCGCAGATCTTCGGTTTCCTGACCTTCTTCATCGCTGGCGTGGCCGTGACTCACCGTCACCCGTTCGACCAGCCGGAAGCGGAACAGGAACTGGCCGACGGTTACCACATTGAATACGCCGGCATGAAATGGGGCATGTTCTTCGTCGGCGAGTACATCGGCATCGTGCTGATCTCGGCGCTGCTGGTGACCTTGTTCTTCGGTGGCTGGCACGGTCCGTTCGGCATCCTGCCGCAGATCCCGTTCATCTGGTTCGCACTGAAAACCGCGTTCTTCATCATGATCTTCATCCTGTTGCGCGCTTCGATTCCGCGCCCACGGTATGACCAAGTGATGGATTTCAGCTGGAAGTTCTGCTTGCCGCTGACCCTCGTCAACATGCTGGTGACCGCTGCGATCGTGTTGCTCAACACGCCCGCCGTCGCGGCTCAGTGAGGATAGAGAATCATGAAGTACATAATTGACATCGTGCATGGCTTCTTCACCCAGCTTCGCAGCCTGGTGATGATTTTCGGCCACGCCTTCCGCAAGCGCGACACGCTGCAGTACCCGGAAGAAGCCGTGTACCTGCCGCCGCGCTACCGCGGCCGTATCGTCCTGACCCGCGACCCCGACGGCGAAGAGCGTTGTGTAGCCTGCAACCTGTGCGCCGTGGCGTGCCCGGTCGGTTGCATCTCGCTGCAGAAAGCTGAAACCGAAGACGGTCGCTGGTACCCGGACTTCTTCCGCATCAACTTCTCGCGCTGCATTTTCTGCGGCCTCTGCGAGGAAGCCTGCCCGACCACCGCGATCCAGCTGACACCGGATTTCGAAATGGCCGAGTTCAAACGTCAGGACCTGGTTTACGAGAAAGAAGATCTGCTGATCTCCGGCCCCGGCAAAAACCCTGATTACAACTTCTATCGTGTTGCAGGTATGGCGATTGCCGGGAAGCCGAAAGGCTCCGCGCAGAATGAAGCCGAACCGATCAACGTGAAGAGCTTGCTGCCTTAAGGAAGAAAGATGGAATTCGCTTTCTATTTCGCATCGGGTATCGCTGTGGTGTCCACGCTTCGCGTGATCACCAACACCAACCCTGTGCACGCCCTGCTCTACCTGATCATTTCGCTGATCGCCGTGGCCATGACGTTCTTCGCCCTCGGCGCACCGTTTGCCGGTGTTCTGGAAGTGATCGCCTACGCTGGCGCCATCATGGTGCTGTTCGTGTTTGTGGTGATGATGCTGAACCTGGGCCCGGCCTCGGTTCAGCAAGAGCGCGTCTGGCTCAAGCCCGGCATCTGGCTCGGCCCGGTCATTCTCGGCGCCCTGCTGCTGGCTGAACTGCTGTACGTGCTGTTCGCCCACCAGAGCGGTCAGGCCATCGGCCACACCACCGTAGACGCCAAGGCCGTGGGCATCAGCCTGTTCGGTCCGTACCTGCTGGTGGTCGAACTCGCCTCGATGCTGCTGCTCGCCGCAGCCGTCACGGCGTTCCACTTGGGCCGCAACGAAGCCAAGGAGCAATGACGATGCCTGCTATCCCCATGGAGCATGGTCTGGCGGTCGCCGGCATCCTGTTCTGCCTCGGTCTGGTCGGCCTGATGGTCCGCCGCAACATCCTTTTCGTGCTGATGAGCCTGGAGGTCATGATGAATGCCTCCGCTTTGGCGTTCATCGTTGCCGGTAGCCGCTGGGCGCAGCCGGATGGACAGATCATGTTCATCCTGGTGATCAGCCTGGCAGCCGCCGAGGCCAGTATTGGCCTGGCGATCCTGCTGCAACTGTATCGCCGCTTCCACACGCTCGATATCGACGCTGCCAGTGAGATGCGCGGATGAACCTTCTCTATCTGACTTTCGTATTCCCTCTCATAGGTTTCCTGCTGCTGTCGTTCTCCCGTGGACGCATCTCGGAAAACCTTGCCGCGCTGATTGGCGTCGGCTCCATCGGTCTGTCGGCGATTGTTACCGCCTACGTGATCTGGCAATTCAACGTTGCCCCGCCAGAAGGCGGTCACTACACCCAGGTGTTGTGGCAGTGGATGGCGGTGGAAGGCTTCACGCCGAACTTCGCGCTGTATCTGGACGGCCTGTCCGTGACCATGCTCGGTGTGGTCGTCGGCGTCGGCTTCCTGATTCACCTGTTCGCCTCCTGGTACATGCGCGGTGAAGCCGGTTACTCACGCTTCTTCGCCTACACCAACCTGTTTATTGCCAGCATGCTGTTCCTGGTGCTGGGCGATAACCTGTTGTTCCTGTACTTCGGTTGGGAAGGCGTAGGCCTGTGCTCGTACCTGTTGATCGGTTTCTACTACAGCAACCGCAACAACGGTAACGCCGCACTCAAAGCCTTCATCGTGACCCGTATCGGTGACGTGTTCATGGCCATCGGCCTGTTCATCCTGTTCGCCCAACTGGGCACGCTGAACGTTCAGGAACTGCTGGTGCTGGCACCGCAGAAATTCCAGGCCGGCGACTTCTGGATGGTCATGGCCACCCTGATGCTGCTGGGTGGCGCTGTCGGTAAATCCGCGCAACTGCCGCTGCAAACCTGGCTGGCGGACGCGATGGCCGGTCCTACCCCGGTTTCGGCACTGATCCACGCCGCAACCATGGTGACCGCCGGTGTCTACCTGATCGCCCGTACCCACGGCCTGTTCACCCTGGCGCCGGAAATCCTGCACCTGGTGGGCATCGTTGGCGGCGTGACCCTGGTACTCGCCGGTTTCGCAGCCCTGGTACAGACCGACATCAAGCGTATCCTCGCCTACTCGACTATGAGCCAGATCGGCTACATGTTCCTGGCCCTGGGCGTCGGTGCCTGGGATGGCGCGATCTTCCACCTGATGACCCACGCCTTCTTCAAGGCCCTGCTGTTCCTTGCTTCCGGTGCGGTGATCGTTGCCTGCCACCACGAGCAGAACATCTTCAAGATGGGCGGTCTGTGGAAAAAGCTGCCACTGGCCTACGCCAGCTTCATCGTCGGCGGCGCGGCCCTCGCGGCCCTGCCTCTGGTAACCGCAGGCTTCTACTCCAAGGACGAAATCCTTTGGGAGGCATTCGCCAGCGGCAACAATGGTCTGCTCTACGCAGGTCTGGTCGGCGCGTTCATGACCTCGTTGTACACCTTCCGCCTGATTTTCATCGCGTTCCACGGTGAAGCGAAGACCGAAGCCCACGCCGGTCACGGCATTGCCCACTGGCTGCCACTGTCGGTGCTGATCGTGTTGTCGACCTTCGTCGGCGCGATGATCGTTCCACCGCTGCACGGCGTGCTGCCGCAAAGCGTCGGCCATGCCGGCGGCGAAGCCAAGCACAGCCTGGAAATCGCCTCGGGCGCCATCGCCCTGGCCGGTATCCTGTTGGCCGCGCTGCTGTTCCTCGGCAAGCGTCGCTTCGTCACCGCCATCGCCAACAGCGGCATCGGCCGTTTCCTCTCGGCCTGGTGGTTCGCTGCCTGGGGCTTCGACTGGATCTACGACAAACTGTTCGTCAAGCCATACCTGGCGATCAGCCACATCCTGCGCAAAGACCCGCTCGACCAGACCATCGGTCTGATCCCGCGCATGGCCAAAGGCGGTCACACCGCCCTGAGCCGTACCGAGACCGGTCAACTGCGTTGGTATGCCGCCTCGATGGCTGCGGGTGCCGTGCTGGTAATTGGCGCCGTCGTGCTGGTAGCGGTCTGATATGAACCTTGCGAATTTGCGAAAGGAAACGAACCCGTCATGATTCTGCCTTGGCTAATCCTGATCCCCTTCATCGGCGGCCTGCTGTGCTGGATGGGTGAGCGCTTCGGCGCCACCCTCCCCCGCTGGATTGCGCTGATCACCATGTCCCTGTTGCTCTCCCTCGGCCTCTGGCTGTGGGCCAACGGTGATTATTCATTGGCACCAAAGCCTGGCGCCGACCCGACCTGGGCGCTTGAGTTCAAGCACATCTGGATCCAGCGCTTCGGCATCAGCGTTCACCTGGCCCTAGACGGCCTGTCGCTGTTGATGATCATGCTGACCGGTCTGCTGGGTGTCCTCTCGGTACTTTGCTCGTGGAAAGAGATCCAGCGTCACGTTGGCTTCTTCCACCTGAACCTGATGTGGATCCTGGGCGGTGTCGTCGGCGTGTTCCTTGCCCTCGACCTGTTCATGTTCTTCTTCTTCTGGGAAATGATGCTGGTGCCGATGTACTTCCTCATCGCGCTCTGGGGTCACAGTTCTTCGGACGGCAAGAAAACCCGGATCTACGCGGCGACCAAGTTCTTCATCTTCACTCAGGCTTCCGGCCTGATCATGTTGGTGGCGATCCTCGGTCTGGTACTGGTCAACTTCAACGAAACCGGCGTGATTACCTTCAACTACGCCGACCTGTTGAAAACCAAGATGTCGATGACCACCGAGTACATCCTGATGCTCGGCTTCTTCATTGCCTTCGCGGTCAAGCTGCCGGTCGTACCGTTCCACTCCTGGTTGCCTGATGCTCACGCCCAGGCGCCGACCGCAGGTTCCGTCGACCTCGCCGGTATCTTGCTGAAAACCGCTGCTTACGGCCTGCTGCGTTTTGCCCTGCCGTTGTTCCCGAATGCCTCGGCCGAGTTCGCGCCGATCGCCATGACCCTGGGTCTGATCGGGATCTTCTACGGTGCGTTCCTGGCTTTCGCACAAACCGACATCAAGCGTCTGATCGCCTTCTCGTCCGTTTCCCACATGGGCTTCGTACTGATCGGCATCTACTCCGGCAGCCAACTGGCGCTGCAGGGCGCGGTGATGCAAATGCTGGCGCACGGTCTGTCGGCCGCGGCACTCTTTATCCTGAGTGGCCAGCTGTACGAACGCACCCACACTCGCGACATGCGTGAAATGGGTGGCCTGTGGTCGAAGATCGCCTACTTGCCGGCCCTCAGCCTGTTCTTCGCAGCCGCTTCCCTGGGCTTGCCGGGTACCGGTAACTTCGTCGGTGAGTTCCTGATCCTGATCGGCACCTTCCCGATCGCCCCATGGGTCACCATCATCGCCACGTCCGGCCTGGTGTTCGGTTCGGTCTACTCGCTGATCATGATCCACCGTGCGTACTTCGGCCCGGCCAAGTCGGACGCGGTACTGCACGGCATGGACGGTCGCGAAATGATCATGGTGGTCGGTCTGGCTGCGCTGCTGATCTACATCGGCGTGTACCCACAACCGTTCCTCGATACCTCTGCCGCGACGATGCATGGCGTGCAGCAGTGGCTCGGCACCGCCTTCACTCAACTCGCTTCGGCCCGGTAAGAGCGCTATGGAATTCACGACTCAACACTTTATCGCGCTTGCGCCGTTGTTGATCACCAGCGCCACGATCATCGTGGTGATGCTGGCGATTGCCTGGCGCCGCAACCACTCGCAGACCTTCCTGATTTCCGTGGCGGGCCTGAACCTGGCACTGCTGTCGATCCTGCCGGCCCTGAAAGTCGCGCCCCTGGCCGTGACTCCATTGCTGCAGATCGACACCTTCGCCTGCTTGTACATGGCGTTGATCCTGGTCGCCACCCTCGCCTGTGTCACCCTCGCCCACGCCTACCTCGGCGATGGCGGTTCGGGTTACCCGGGCAACCGTGAAGAACTGTACCTGCTGATCCTGATGGCCGCTGCCGGTGGCCTGGTTCTGGTCAGCGCGCAGCACCTGGCCGGGTTGTTCATCGGTCTGGAACTGTTGTCGGTACCGGTCTACGGTCTGGTGGCTTACGCCTTCTTCAACAAGCGTTCGCTGGAAGCCGGCATCAAGTACATGGTGCTGTCGGCTGCCGGTTCCGCGTTCCTGTTGTTCGGTATGGCCCTGCTCTACGCTGACGCCGGTTCCCTGAGCTTCAACGGTATCGGTCAGGCCCTGGCGGCCACCGGCCTGCCAAGCTCCCTGGCGCAACTGGGCCTGGGCATGATGCTGATCGGTCTGGCATTCAAGCTGTCGCTGGTACCGTTTCACCTCTGGACCCCGGACGTTTACGAAGGTGCTCCGGCGCCGGTTGCAGCGTTCCTCGCTACCGCTTCCAAAGTGGCTGTGTTCGCGGTAATGGTGCGTCTGTTCCAGATCTCGCCAGCGGCGAGCAGCGGTGTACTGAGCGACGTGCTGACCATCATCGCCATCGCGTCGATCCTGTTCGGTAACCTGCTGGCACTGACCCAAAGCAACCTCAAGCGTCTGCTGGGTTACTCGTCCATCGCCCACTTCGGCTACCTGCTGATCGCCCTGGTGGCGAGCAAGGGTCTGGCCGTCGAAGCCATCGGCGTGTACCTGGTCACCTACGTGATCACCAGCCTCGGCGCTTTCGGTGTGATCACCCTGATGTCCTCGCCGTACAACGGCCGTGACGCAGATGCCCTGTACGAATACCGCGGCCTGTTCTGGCGCCGTCCGTACCTGACCGCCGTCCTGACCGTGATGATGCTGTCCCTGGCCGGTATCCCGCTGACCGCGGGCTTCATCGGCAAGTTCTACATCATCGCTACTGGCGTCGAGTCGCATCAATGGTGGCTGGTTGGCTCGCTGGTACTGGGCAGCGCCATCGGCGTGTTCTACTACCTGCGTGTGATGGTCACCCTGTACCTGATCGAACCGAACCTGCGTCGCCACGATGCGCAACTGCATTGGGAACAGAAAGCAGGCGGCGTGATGCTGCTGGCCATTGCAGTGGTCGCGTTCTTCCTCGGCGTCTACCCACAACCGCTGCTGAACCTGGTTCAGCAATCGGGTCTGGCGGGTTGATCGCTTAGGCGATTCGCGGCAACAAACAGAAACGGCACCTTCGGGTGCCGTTTCTGTTTGTGGGATTTGTTACCGCAGTCCACCCCTTCTCTTATAAGCCCAGAAAGCTCTCGCTGAATAACCCGCCTCGTCCTACATCCACGCTTGGGTAGTTGGCTCTACCCTGAAGGACTGCCACATCAGAAATCAATGTGAGAGCTAATAATGAAACGTGACATTTTTTCAGAACTGATTGATGGCATTAACGTCTTGGCTGATATACGCCGAGGCAATGTCACGCCGCTGACTCAGAAAGTGAAAATTACTAAATCGTCCCTCCTGTCGACCGAGGAAAGTCGCATCTTTGCCGCCCGGGAATATTCTGGCTATATTTGTCCAGAATATATGGAGGAAGGGACCATGATTGTCGTTCCGCTGGCGGAAGCAAAAAACAATCTGTCTAAACTCGTCGATGACGCAGCCGCCGGGCAGATCATTACGATTGCCAAGCATGGTCGAGCACTTGCGCGCTTGGTTCCCGTGGGAAAAATTTGCGGACAGCGAATCGGCGCAATGAAAGGAAAACTGGTGCTTCCACAAGACTTTGACGCACCACTGCCTGACGAAATGCTGGATGCATTCGAGGGAACTCAAGAATGAGGGTTCTGCTCGACACCCATGTTCTGCTTTGGACTCTTAGCGATGATCCCAGGCTATCTGGCAAAGCCAGAAAGCTCATCGAAAACGCCGCCGACATCTACATCAGCGCAGCGACTTTCTGGGAGATGGCAATCAAGGTCGGGCTGGGAAAGCTGAACGTCGATCTGGAGGATATTCGAAAATACTGCCTCGAAAGCGGTTTCATCGAGTTGCCGGTGACGTCAGAACACGCCATTGCGGTAAAAGACCTCAAACATCACCATCGTGACCCATTCGATCGTTTGATTATTGCAACGGCCATTACAGAACCCATGAAACTCCTCACCGCTGACTCCGTGGTTGCTCAGTACACGGATTTGGCTGTTTTGGTCTGATCGTTCGCAGTGAGACCTGCTTTGGTCATAACGTCCTCATCGCGAGCAGGCTCACTCCTACAGTGGTCGAGCCTTCACAAATTAAGTGCATGACACATAGTCTGTGGAGTGAGCCTGCTCGCGATAGCGATAGATCAGGCACAAAAAAAAACGGCACCTTCCGGTGCCGTTCGCCTTTCACAGTCCAGGCATGTTACTTACGCGCCGCCTCCCACGATTTCAGCAGTTCGGCATAGCTCACGGTTTCGCCTTTAGGCTTCTCGTTTTCCAGTTTCGGTTTCGGGGCGCCTGGTTGATCGAACCAGTATTGCGCGTCGCGCTCCGGGTTCATTTTCGGGGCGCAGGTGGCTTGGGCTTTCGAGCGTTCCAGACGGGACATGATCGCGTCCTGATCCTTGGCCAGACCGTCGAGTGCCTGTTGCGGGGTTTTCTCGCCGCTGGCGGCTTCAGCAATGTGGCTCCACCACAACTGCGCAAGACGAGGATAATCCGGCACGTTGGTCCCGGTTGGCGTCCATTGCACGCGGGCCGGGCTGCGGTAGAACTCCACCAGGCCACCGAGTTTCGGTGCCAGGTCGGTCATGGCTTGCGAGTTGATGTCCGACTCGCGGATCGGGGTCAGGCCGACGATGGTTTTCTTCAGCGAGACGGTTTTCGACGTCACGAACTGCGCGTACAGCCAGGCCGCGAGTTTCTGCTTTTCAGGCGTGGACTTCATGAAGGTCCAGGAACCCACGTCCTGATACCCCAGCTTCATCCCCTCTTCCCAGTACGGACCGCGCGGCGACGGCGCCATGCGCCATTTTGGCGTGCCATCGGCGTTCATCACCGCCAGGCCTGGTTTGGTCATGTCGGCGGTAAACGCGGTGTACCAAAAGATCTGCTGGGCGATGTTGCCTTGGGACGGCACCGGTCCGGATTCGGAGAAAGTCATGCCCGCCGCTTCCGGTGGTGCGTACTTCTTCATCCAGTCCACGTACTTGGTAGTGGCGAACACGGCCGCCGGGCCATTGGTGTCGCCCCCGCGGGTCACGCTGGAACCCACCGGGTGGCAGTCCTCGACGCGAATACCCCACTCGTCCACCGGCAAACCGTTTGGCAAGCCCTTGTCGCCGCCACCGGCCATGGAGAACCAGGCATCGGTGAAGCGCCAGCCCAGGGACGGGTCTTTCTTGCCGTAGTCCATGTGCCCGTAAACGCGCTTGCCGTCGATTTCCTTGACGTCTTCGGTGAAGAACTTGGCGATGTCCTCATAGGCTGACCAGTTCACCGGTACGCCCAATTCGTAGCCGTACTTTTCCTTGAACTTGGCTTTCAGGTCCGCACGCTCGAACCAGTCGGCGCGGAACCAGTACAGGTTGGCGAACTGCTGGTCGGGCAATTGATAGATCTTGCCGTCCGGTGCGGTGGTGAAGGAGATGCCGATGAAGTCCTTGATGTCGAGGGTCGGCGAAGTGAAATTCTTGCCTTCGTTGGCCATCAGGTCGGTGATCGACTCGGTCTTGCCGTAGCGGAAGTGCGTGCCGATCAGGTCCGAGTCGTTGACCCAGCCGTCATAGATATTCTTGTCCGATTGCATCTGGGTTTGCAGTTTTTCCACCACGTCACCTTCTTGCAGCAGGTCGTGGGTCAGCTTGATCCCGGTGATCTCGCTGAAGGCCTTGGCCAGTACCTTGGACTCGTACTCGTGGGTGGCGATGGTTTCCGATACAACCTTGATGCTCATCCCGCGAAACGGCTCCGCTGCCTTGATGAACCACTTCAGCTCTTCCAGCTGTTGATCGGCCGTCAGGGTGGACGGCTTGAACTCAGCGCCGATCCATTTCTTCGCCGCGTCTTCATAGGCATCGGCCCAGGCCGAAGCGCTCAAACCGCTGAGTGCCAGCATGGCTGCCAATGAAATGCTATGTCGCAGCTTATTGTTTTTGTCGAACATAGAGACCTCCTTTTAGGGTTTCGGAGCAACATTGCCGAGCGATTCGACTAGCCCCAACGCATCACAGCCAACAGCCACACCAGGGACAACGCGGACGCTACCCAGATGCTCCAGTCGGTCACGCCGATTACCAGCAAATGCAGGTAGGCGCTGCCGAGAAGACCGATAAACAGCCGATCGCCACGGGTGGTGGCAATCGGCAAGAAGCCACGCCGAAGAATGCTCGGCGAACGCAATTCCCAGGTCGTCATGCCCACCAGGATCAAGGCAATGACACTGAAGAACACCGTCGTCGGGACGGTCCAACTCATCCATTCCATCATTCAGTTCCTCAGACCCGGCCCAGGGCAAAGCCCTTGGCCACGTGGTTGCGAACAAACCAGATCACCAGCATGCCCGGCAGGATGGTCAACACCCCCGCCGCCGCCAGCACGCCCCAGTCGATACCGGATGCCGAGACCGTACGCGTCATGACCGCCGCGATCGGTTTGGCGTTCACCGAGGTCAGCGTTCGCGCCAGCAGCAGTTCGACCCAGGAAAACATGAAGCAGAAAAACGCCGTGACACCGATGCCGGAACCGATCAGCGGAATGAAAATCTTCACGAAGAACTTGGGGAAACTGTAGCCGTCGATGTAGGCGGTCTCGTCGATTTCTTTCGGCACGCCGGACATGAAGCCTTCAAGAATCCACACCGCCAACGGCACGTTGAACAGGCAGTGGGCCAAGGCCACGGCGATGTGGGTGTCGAACAGCCCGATCGACGAATACAACTGAAAGAACGGCAGCAGGAACACCGCCGGTGGCGCCATACGGTTGGTCAGCAGCCAGAAGAACAGGTGCTTGTCACCGAGGAAACGGTAGCGCGAAAACGCATACGCCGCCGGTAACGCCACGCTCAGGGAAATCACCGTGTTCAGGCTCACGTAATACAGCGAGTTGAGGTACCCGGTGTACCAGGCAGGATCGGTGAAGATCACCTTGTAGTTGTGGAAGGTGAAATCCTGGGGAAACAGCGTCAGCCCCCCGAGGATTTCGGTGTTGCTCTTGAACGACATGTTCAGCAGCCAGTAGATCGGCACCAGCAGGAACAGGATGTAGAGCAGCAGTGGAATCAGCTTTCTTTTGCTCATGGCGGGCCTCAGCGGTTGGCGTCGGAGTGAGTCATGGCGGTGTAGAACAGCCAGGACACCAACAGGATGATCAGGAAGTACACCAGCGAGAACGCCGCCGCCGGCCCCAGGTCGAACTGCCCGATTGCCATCTGCGTCAGGGTCTGGCTGAGGAACGTGGTGGCATTGCCCGGTCCGCCACCGGTGAGCACGAACGGCTCGGTGTAAATCATGAAACTGTCCATGAAGCGCAACATCACCGCAATCAGCAGCACGCTCTTGAGCTTGGGCAATTGAATGTGCCGGAACAACGCCCAGGCCGAAGCCCGATCAATGCGCGCCGCCTGGTAGTACACGTCCGGAATCGCCCGCAGCCCGGAGAAGCACAACAGCGCCACCAGCGAAGTCCAGTGCCAGACGTCCATCACCAGCACGGTGACCCAGGCGTCCATGGTGTTTGCGGCGTAGTTGTAGCTGATGCCCATGCCGTTGAGGGCCGAACCGAGTAGACCGATGTCAGCACGGCCAAAGATCTGCCAGATAGTGCCGACCACGTTCCACGGAATCAGCAACGGAATCGCCAGGATGATCAGCACCACCGAGGACCAGCGGCCCTTGGTTGGCATGGTCAAGGCAATCGCAATCCCCAGCGGAATTTCGATCAGCAACACGCAGGCCGAATAGATGAACTGGCGCAACAGCGAGTCATGCAGACGCGGGTCGAGCAGCACTTGCTTGTACCAGTCGGCGCCGACGAAATAGCGGCTGGACTGATCGAAGATGTCCTGCACCGAGTAGTTGACCACGGTCATCATCGGGATCACCGCACTGAACGCCACCAGCAGGAACACCGGCAGGACCAGCCACCAGGCCTTGTTGTTCTGCACCTTGTTCATGGCTGCTCCTCGATGATCGCTTGTGCTTCCAGCAAAAAATCGTCGGCGTAGACCATCAGCCACTGCGCCGGAAAACTGATGTACGCCGTGCCCTGTGGCACCGGTTTGTCTTCCGCCAGACGCACTTTCAGCGGCGCGCCGTCGAGGTTCAGGGTCATGATCTTGTAGGTGCCGAGGTCTTCGACGTGTACGACCTGTGCCTGCATCGCGTCATCAAACGGTTCGTCCCAGACATGCACGAACTCCGGGCGAATACCGACTTTCAGGGTGTGCCACTCGGATTCGGCGATGCGCTTCTGCATGGCCTCGGACAGCGGCAAATGGGTGGATGCGAAACCGACGCCACCCGGTTGTGGCTGGACGTCGATGAGGTTCATCCCCGGACTGCCGATGAAATAGCCGACAAAGGTGTGGCTTGGTCGCTCGAACAATTCCCGAGGCGTACCGAACTGCACGATCTGTCCGCCGTACATCACCGCGATCTTGTCGGCGAAAGTCGAGGCTTCCAGTTGATCGTGGGTGACGTAGACCATGGTGATGTTGAATTGCTCGTGGATCTGCTTGAGCTTGCGCCGCAGCTTCCACTTCAGGTGCGGGTCGATCACCGTCAGCGGTTCATCGAAGAGGATCGCCGACACGTCATCGCGCACCAGTCCACGGCCCATGGAGACTTTCTGTTTTTCGTCAGCGGTCAGGTTGCGTGCTTTCTTGTTCAGCAGCGCCTGGAGGTCGAGGACTTCGGCAATCTCCTGCACCTTGGTGTGAACTTTTGCCTCGGCCATGCCCTGGTTTCGCAGCGGGAACGCCAGGTTGTCGAACACCGTCATGGTGTCGTAGACCACCGGAAACTGGAAAACCTGGGCGATATTGCGCTTTTCCGGGGTCAGGTCGTTGACCGCTTTACCGTCGAACAGGACATGTCCCTGGGACGGGCTGAGCAATCCGGAAATGATGTTGAGCAAGGTCGACTTGCCGCACCCAGAGGGCCCGAGCAACGCATAGGCACCGCCCTGCTCCCAGATGTGGTCCATCTCGCGGATCGCGTAATCCTCAGGGCCACTGGGCGTTTTGGTGTAACTGTGGGCGAGGTTCTGCAAACGGATTTCGGCCATCAGGCAACCCTCGCAATGCGCCGGCCGGGCGCCTGGACGAGCCGCCCCTGCGCATCGAACACAAACAGTTTATGGGTCGGAATGTAGATGCGGATCGGCGCATCGACGTCGTATTCGTGAACGCCCGGCAAGTGCAGCACCAGCAGGAAATGTTCGTTGCGCACGTGCAGGAAGGTTTCCGAGCCGCTGATTTCCGCGACTTCTACGGTTACCGCCAGTTCGAGGTCATCGTCGTTGCTCGGCACCAGCGAGATATGGCTCGGGCGCACGCCGAAACGAAACTCGCCCTCGCCCACCGGGCGCAAATCGACGTTCAGCGGGAAGTGCACGAAATTGGCAAAACTCACCTCATTGCCGGCGATGCGGCCCGGCATCAGGTTGATCGGCGGCTCGGAAAACAGCTCGGCCGCCAGCACGGACTGCGGCTGGTGATAGACCTCGGACGACTTGCCGCTCTGGATCACCCGACCTTCGTGAAGAATGGTTGTGGTACCGCCGAGGGCCAGGGCTTCATTGGGTTCGGTAGTGGCGTAGATCGCGATGGTGTGCCGTGCCTTGAACAGCTCGCGCATTTCCTGGCGCAGCTCTTCACGCAACTTGTAGTCGAGGTTGACCAGCGGCTCGTCGAACAGGATCAGCTCGGCGTCCTTGACCAGCGCCCGGGCCATGGCGGTGCGCTGTTGCTGGCCGCCGGAGAGTTCGAGCGGGTAGCGCTGGAGGAATTTCTCGATGCGCAGCATCCTGGCGGTTTCCAGCACTTTGTTCTGGATCAGCTCATTGGAAATACCGGCCTGACGCAGCGGCGAGGCGATGTTTTCGAACACCGTCATGGTCGGGTAATTGATGAACTGTTGATACACCATCGAGACGTTGCGCAGGCGTACCGGGCGCTGGGTGACATCGACGCCATTCATCAGGATGCGGCCGGTGTCCGGCTTGTCCAGCCCGGCCATCAGACGCATGAGACTGGTCTTGCCGGACAGCGTGCGCCCAAGCAAGACGTTGAAGGATCCGGGTTCGAAACTGAGACACGCATCGTCGATCCAGGTCTGGCCCTCGACGGTGCGGCTGACATGCTCCACGGTTAATGACATGGCTCGGCCTTTTTTATTTTTGGAGTCAAGCGACCGGAGCTACATAGCGACATTTGTGCCAAAAATCACAAGTCTTTGATAAGGCTTGAATTTTGTTAAAAGTGCGAACAACCGACGTTCGTTGCTGAACAGAAATGAACAATCGGAAATGAACAATTGAACAGTTCACCCATTGACAGTGAACAATAGTGAACAACACTCTACACACCGTTCACGCACCCTGTAGGAGCTGCCGCAGGCTGCGATCTTTTGATCTTGATGTGTAAAAACAGGATCAAAGGATCGCAGCCTGCGGCAGCTCCTACAGGGGATTGGCGTTGCACAATAACAACAATAAAAATACTGATTCAGAGGCTGATTGCCATGGCCACACCTGCCCTGCCGCTCTCCCACGACGCCATCATCCAGGACTCCTGGAACCGTTGCCGCGCGTTCGGCCTCAATCATCAAAGTGCCCCGGCGTTCGATCAACTGCCAGCCGAAGGCGTCGCGCAGTTGCTGGAGAGCCAGCATTCCCTGGTGCAAACCACCCACCAGGAAGTGTTGCCGTATTACGAAAACATCCTGAGCAACTCCAATTGCCTGATCATGCTCGCGGATAATCAGGGCCAGGTGTTGACGTCCTGGGGCACCCAGCGTTTCATCGAACCGAGCCTGACCCGTGGCTTCAGTGCCGGCGCCAGCTGGATGGAGCGTTGCAGCGGCACCAACGCGATCGGCACCGCGCTGGCCTGCGAGCAAGCGGTGCACATCGAGCACGATGAACACTTTCTCAAGGCCAACCGTTTCATGACCGGTTCCGCCGCGCCGATTTTCGATGCCGAGCGCAAGGTCATCGCCGTGCTGGATGTGTCCAGTGACAGTTACTTGCCGCCATCCCATACCTTGGGCATGGTCAAGATGATGAGCCAGACCGTGGAGAACCGGCTGATCCTCAACCTGTTTCACGGTCAGCATTTTCAACTGACCTTCAACACCGGCCTGAACAACCTCGACAGCCAGTGGGCCGGGCTGCTGATTTTCGATGAGAGCGGCCAGGTGCTGTCCGCCAATCGCCGCGCGGATAACTTGCTCGGCGTGCGTCTGTCGCGGGTCAGTGTCGAGAGTCTGTTCAAGGTCTCGTTGCTGGAGTTGCTGAATCAACCCGAAGGCCTGCCCTTCTCCCTACAGGCTTCCGGGCGCAATCGCTTCCAATGCCTGCTGAAACGACCGAAACAAGTGCCGATTCAGCCGCGACTGTTTGCTGAAACCAAGAACACCGAACCCGCCGCGATCAGCCTCAATACCCTGCACTTCGGCGACAGTCGCGTAGAAAAAGCCGTGCGCCAGGCCGAGCGCTTGCTGGAAAAAGACATTCCACTGTTGATTCATGGTGAAACCGGGGTCGGCAAGGAAGTCTTCGTCAAAGCCTTGCATCAGGCCAGCTCTCGCAGTAAACAGGCGTTTATTGCAGTCAACTGTGCAGCGATCCCCGCCGAACTGGTTGAATCAGAACTTTTCGGCTACGAGAAAGGCGCGTTCACCGGAGCGAACCAGAAAGGCAGCATCGGCCTGATCCGCAAGGCCGACAAAGGCACACTGTTCCTCGATGAAATCGGCGATATGCCGCTGCCGACCCAGGCGCGATTGTTGCGGGTGTTGCAGGAGCGTTGCGTGCAACCGGTGGGCAGCAGCGAGTTGTTCCCTGTGGACATTCGCATCATCTCGGCGACTAACCGCTCGTTGCGCGAGCAAGTCCAATTAGGGCGTTTCCGTGAGGACTTGTATTACCGGATTGGCGGTTTGACCCTCGAATTGCCGCCGTTGCGAGAGCGCAGTGATAAAGAAGCGTTGTTCAAACGCTTGTGGGAACAGCACCGCGAACCGAGTCAGTGGGCCGGCTTGAGCCGTGAGGTATTGGCGCTGTTCGACCGTCATCCGTGGCCGGGGAATTTACGCCAGGTCAGCAGCGTGATGCAGGTAGCGCTGGCCATGGCCGAGGAACAACCGGTGCGACCGGAGCATTTGCCGGATGATTTTTTTGTCGATCTGGAGATGGAGCCGGTTGAGACGCCTGAGACTTTGGCAGTGGATTTGAATGATACCGAGGATTTGAATCGGCAGCTTCAAGCGGCTGGGGGAAATATTTCGTATTTGGCGCGGCGGTTGGGGGTTAGTCGCAACACCCTGTACAAGCGACTTCGCCAGACGGAATGACGGGTTGCCCAGATGGGCCCCATCGCTGGCAAGCCAGCTCCCACAGGTTCTGCGTGCTGCATATTTTTTGAGTACGACACGGACACTGTGGGAGCTGGCTTGCCAGCGATGGGGCCCATCCTGTCAGCGCAGAATTAGCGAGCAGCTCCCTGAAAACAAAAACCCGCACAAGGCGGGTTTTTTATTTGTACGCCGCAATGCGTAATTATGCGTAAACCCCAGCAAAACAAGGCCTACACGGTGGTATAATGTGCGTGGCGGTATGTGGCTGTACGCCTAAACCCGTGTAAAAATGTGGGGCTGAGTGTGGGGCTATCGAAATGAGCGAGCTAAATCCAAAGCAAGTCGAGCACCTAACCGAGCCGGGTAGATATCCGGACGGTGATGGGCTTTATCTGGTAATCAAAGCTACCGGCAACAAGTCCTGGCTATTGCGCTACCAACTCAACGGCAGGCGCCGAGACATGGGCTTGGGACCATATCCAGCGGCAAAACTCAAAGCAGCTAGGCAAGCCGCCGCCGAAGCACGAGCACTTATCCTGAAAGGCTGTGACCCTTTGGATGAGCGCCAAGCAGCGCAGCAGCGCCAGCAAGAGCAGCGCCTAGCAGAGCAGGCAAATGTTGCTACCTTCAAATCGCTGGTGCTGGATTATCATTCGGCACACTGTCAGCACCTGACTGAACGCCGCCGCAAAGGTTGGTTGTCAATTTTGGAGCGGTACGCTCTCCCGACTATGGGCACGTTGCGACCTGATCTGATACAAACGGAGCATGTACTTCGAGTTCTGCAGCCGATCTGGAGCGCGAAACCAGCAACAGCCGATGAGTTGCGCGGCCATATCGAGCGGGTGCTGGATGCAGCCAAAGCGCTCAAACTAAGGACTGGGGAGAATCCTGCACGCTGGCGCGGCCACTTGGACAACCTGCTGAGCCGAGCCGACAAGAAGCGCGCAAGACAAAAGAACAATCATCCAGCGATGGCTTGGCGTGACCTTCCGACGTTCATGGGCAGACTGGCCTCCATGAAGGGGCGAGATGCTAATGCGCTGCAATTGGTGATTTTGACTGCTGCTCGCGCCGGGATGGTTCGCTATGCCACTTGGGACGAGTTCGACCTTGACGCTGCCACATGGAGCCTACCGGCCGAGCGCATGAAAACCCGCCAGCCGTTTACAGTTCCGCTATCGCGGCAGGCGGTTGCGTTATTACAAACCATTCCGCGCATTGCTGGCAGTCCTTATCTGTTTCCTGGCACCAGCAGCAAGTCTGGGGTCATGCACGTCGGTGCAACTTTCAACCTGCTGCGCGAAATGGGGCTACCGGACATAACCACACACGGCTTCCGCGCCACCTTCCGCACCTGGGCGAGTGAATGCACCCTCTACCCGCGTGAAGTTTGTGAGCTGGCGCTGGCACACGATGAACGCGATCAAACAGAGGCTGCCTACAGTCGTAGCAACCTGCTGGAAAAGCGCCGGGAGCTAATGCAGGCATGGGCTGACTACGCCACCACCGCGCCAGCAGCGAACGTGGTGCATGCCGCATTCGGGAGGGTTTAGGCATGAATGCCCTTGAAGCTATGAAGGCTTATTTCCCTAATGCCGAAGGTCCAGTCGGACCATATGGCTTGCTTGTTGGGTTGGCTTATTTGGAAGAGAACCCCGCTACTGAGCCAGGTAGAAGAGAAGAGTTGATGACGCTATTAGACTCCATAGCGCCACTGGCGAAGACGCTGACCGACGAGCAACTTGATCAGCTGACTAAGGTAATAGTTTGCTTCTTTAGGCTTGGCGCTACGATGGTGGTGCCACATATCGTAGACAAAAAGAAGGTAGAGCAAGTCTTCCAGCGCTCATTGGGACCATTAAACGCCGCCAAAGCAAATGTGCAGGATCGCGCCAGAACACTTGCTTACGAAGTATGGCAAGCCGATACCGAGCAGGAATATCGACTAAGTGAGGTGGCGGCGATGGTTAAAGACAGCTTGAAGCGCGAAGGATTCACCGCTCTACCAAAGCTCCCGAGCATTAATGCATGGATTAAGCCTACTGCGCCTGCATATGCCAGCAAGCCCGGCCGCCCCCGTAAAACCCCCTAGGCGCTACGGTAAACCCCAATACCGTAACGGCGTGCAATTTTTTAAGCCGGCCCGGCCGCGCAGCATAGCCCCATACAGCAGCGGCCCGCAGCGGCCATATTTGGGGCAAGCAGACATGAGCACCACCGCACTCCCTCGCACAATTTTGCGCATCCGTGACTTACAGAAAGCCATGGGCCTTAGCCGAACCAAAATCTACGAGCTAATGGCCGAGGGTAAGTTTCCTAAAGGTAAGCCGATAGCAGGCCTGCACGCCGTTGGCTGGGACAGTCTTGCTGTACAGGATTGGATAAACAATCAGCTAGACCACCCCCAATAAAAAGCCGCCGACCAGTCAAGGGATCAGCGGCTTGGGGTGTAGCAATATGGTTGTAATTTTACACCCACTTGGCGCGTACAGCACCCTTAAAGGTTGGGCTTCTCGGGAGAGAACCCAATGGAAAAGCTTTCGCTAAACAAGGCAAAACCCAAAGCCAGCCCACT
Source organism: Pseudomonas sp. GL-RE-29 (assembly GCF_019947275.1). Classification (NCBI taxonomy): domain Bacteria; kingdom Pseudomonadati; phylum Pseudomonadota; class Gammaproteobacteria; order Pseudomonadales; family Pseudomonadaceae; genus Pseudomonas; species Pseudomonas sp. GL-RE-29. The sequence goes on along the minus strand of NZ_JAGYGD010000030.1, from coordinate 16,576 downwards.
TGACCGCTTTCTTGGCCAGCGCGTGGTTATGCAACTGGGCCCAGTGACCTATACCGGGATTCTGAAAGCAGTTGAGCCTCAGTGGTTAGAAATGACCGACGCCACAATCACCGGTAGTCGAAACGCCGCACAGGTGAATTGTGTTCAGATCTACCACCAAGCTTTCAATCGAATTGCCCATCTGCACCTTGAGGCCGACTTGCTCGCGCTGGTGGTGTTGTCATGAGCAGCACCGATAGTGCTCCTGCACCAATTGGAAAGATCAAATCGGCGTTGGCCAGCATCAGTCCTGGCTGTGACCATGACACATGGTTCAAGGTCTGTGCAGCGATCCACTCCGAGCTTGGCGAGGACGGGCGCGATCTGTGTGAAGAGTGGAGTGCCAAGGGAACAAGTTATGACCCTCGTGCCTTCAACAGCATGTGGCGCAGTCTAAAACCCGGAGCCATCGGCATCGGAACATTGTTTCACATTGCCCAAGGACAGGGCTGGGTTGATCCTGGAGGCTGGCCGGCGCCCGACCCAGAAGATTTAGTTCGTAACTTGCAGCAAAAGATTGAGCAAGAAGCCAACAATCACGAGTCGGACACGGTCGCTCAGGCCAAGGCTGCGGAATTGGCAGCGCAGCTGATGACTAACGCTACGCAGCCAAAGAACAACCCCTACTTGAATCGGAAAGGTGTACATGCCTGTGTAGGGCTGTGGGAAATCAGTGCGAATGGGGCTACTAGCATTCTGGGTTATGCGCCACGGTCAACTGATGGAGATCTAACCGGCGAGCAGTGGTTGCTGGCACCAATCCATAAGCTCTTTGATGGCGCGATGGTGCTGACGAGTGTGGAGCTGATTGACCCAAATGGGCGCAAGACATCGCTGCCGGGGCAAGGGACGCGCAGCAGTGGGTTTGTAATACTTGACGTCGAGACTACTGCCCCCGAAAAACTGGTGATCGTTGAGGGTGTGGCTACAGGACTCAGCGTCTTGGAGTCCACAGGGTTGCCAGTGTTCTGTGCGCTGAGCTGCACCAACATTGGCAACGTGGCCGGGGCTCTGCGGGAGAAGTGGCCCAATGCTGAAATTGTGATAGGTGCGGACTTGCGCAAGAACGGTAGCGAGCCGCACCCCGATGCAGTTAAGGCCGCTATGGAGGTTCGTGCACTTCTGGCCGTGCCGCTGTTTGGCGCGAGGCAGAAAGGTGACGACTTTAACGACCTGCACCAGCAGGAGGGGCTGGACGCCGTCAGGCGCTGCGTGGCAGCGGCTAAGCACGTAGAGCCGGATTTTGAACAGCCAACCGTGTTGCACTCGGTAGATCTGTCAGATGTTATGACTGCTGAGCTGGAGCCGGTGCGGTTCATTATCGATAGATGGTTCCCTGCGCGCCACGTCACTCTCCTGGGCGGGCACGGCGGAGGTGGGAAATCTTGTATAGCGTTAGTGATGGCGGCCCATGTTGCATGTGGTCAATCTTTCGCGGGGAGGTCAGTTGAGCAGTGTCGGGTGGTATATGTCAGCTTGGAGGATGAACCGTCGATCGTTCGCTACCGGCTCAAGAAAATCATTACCGCTTACGGACTGCCTGATCAGGCGGTGTTGAGCAACCTTGTTCTGCTCGATGGCACTGGTGGGGAACCGACACTGATCGAGGGGAATGGGAGCGACAAGCCGCGCTTCACCGCCACTTTCAGGCAGCTATGCGCTGAAATTCAGCACGCGGGACTGGTCTTCATCGACAATGCAAGTGACGCCTTCGGGGCAAATGAAATCTCGCGGCGCGATGTTCGGATGTTTATTCGAGGTCTCGCAAGGGGCATTGCCGTGCGTTACGACGCAGCGGTTGTGCTGTTGGCACACATAGATAAGGCAGCGGCCCGAGAAGGAGCAAAGGGCAACAGCTACAGCGGTAGCACAGCATGGCACAACTCCACTCGCTCAAGACTTGCCCTCTTGTCGGACAAAGATGTAATTACCATTGAGCATGAAAAGCACAATCTCAGTGCTAAGGCGGAGCCATTAAAGATCGCATTTAACGAGCATGGTGTGCCAATGCCTTTGGATGCTGCGAAACACGTTGGCCAGACTCAAGATGAGTTTGACCAATCTGAGATGTTCAAAGCATTCAAGGCCGCGCAAAAGGACGGGGTAACGATACCTGCCAGTGTTGTTCCAGGGGCGCATTCTGCCATGTCAGCGTTATCCAACCTGCCGGAATACAACAAAATTTTCGTGGCTGGTCGTGATGGCAAGTTGCGCGCAGCGATGGCAATCACGGCGCTACTTCGGGCTAAGGTCATTGGGGTGTTGGAGTACAGCAAGCCGAACCGCCACCCTGCTCAGAAATACGTGGTTTTGGTGGAGGACTACGTTCCTCAGACCAAGAAATACGCGACTGAGGAGCCTGAAGTACCCAACCTGCGCCAATAGTTGACTGTTTTGTGTATTTTCGGAGCTGCTCAAGTGGGAATACAACCCAGTAAATGCGTTTTTGGGGTTGGCGCACGGGCTGGCTACAGCCCAGTAAATACGGGGGGTGGGTTGCGCTGCGCCACCCCCTTATACCCCCAGCGCGGGGTTGGCGCTTTTTGGCGCCGCGCCCTGCGCTATACCCTGTTTGGCGCAGGTTTGGCGCACTGGCGCACATGGCAATTAAGTCGTGGTGCTACACCTTTTTAAACACTGGCGGTCCTGCTACCCCGCTTTACTGGCAGGTTGGCGCGTCTTGGGTCTGCCCATCTTCTTGGGGCCAACACTGAATAGTCCCAGTAAGCCCGCTCGCTGGAGATAACGGCGCATTTCTTCTAGGGCCTGCGGTTCAACTACCTTAAGGCGCTCGACCCAACGCTGGAAGTACACACGCTTCATCCCGATGGGTCTGCGAATACACTGAATTGGCATATCCCGTGCGTGGAGCTTGGCGCGTAGCCGCTCGTACCCAGCCACCAAGTCCCGCCCCTCGGCGCGTGGGGCGACACTATTTGGTCTGTGAAGTCCATGGCAGCCCCGGCAAGCGAATCCACCCGTCCACAGGTAAAGCTTACGCCGCCGTGTGAAGCACCGAGGGCAGAGCACTCGCACTCTAAGCCTGTTGCACTTGTCCACGCTCATGGTGAGGTCAAGCCGCTGCGTCGCCTCGTAAGCCGTCACCAGCAGATGATCGCCCATCATTACGGTTGTGATGCGCACTTCACCATCTTGCCCACCCTTTAGCTCCAGCTTTGCTCCAGTATTCAACCCACCCATCTGCCGGAACGCGCCCATCTCCAGCGCTGGAACTTCGCTCGTGTGTGGTTTTCTCATGGCTGCTGCTCCCGCTTGGCGCGGCGAATCGCAGCCAGACGCTGCTCACGCTGAGCTTGCTGGAGCGCCGTCATACTTTCGGCATCTCGCCGCCCGGTCATCTCGACTATGGGGGCTATCGGGCCAGTGACAAGAACCGCTGTACCACTGGGTTGCACGACAGCCCTGCTCGTTAGTAGCGCCATCAACGCCTCCGGCCCTTGTGCTGCTGCCTCTAACACAGCTACGGCGTCCTTAGCCCTGCGCAAACGTTCAGCAGTACCGAACCCAGACCGCAGTCCGTGGCACTTGGCGCAGGCGAATGTTTCGAGTAGGTAAAGCAGTGAGGTAGGCTTTCCGCACTGAGGGCAGCACCAACAAACTCGGTGCGCGCTAGGTCGGCCACGCACTCCGGTCCAGCGGAGGGGCAACTCTTGCTGGTGCCCGTCCCAACTAACTAACAGTGCTGAGCGGTCGGGTGCACGGCAGTCAAATATCAGCTCGCCTAAACTCAAAGTACCGGGGGTGGAATCCCTCAGTAACCCTTGATGTAACAAGGTTCTGATGTCCAGCGTAGGTAGGTCTGCACGGTGCATAGTGGCAGCCCCTTTGGGGTGGCATGGCATGCACATTTTACCATGCCCTAGGGGCGCCATTAGCTTTGCATTGCGCCCGTAATCTACCCCGCACGGGCTTTTAGTTAATGCTGGCTGTAAACGGCCGACTCTTTTGAATGAGTCATTGCACAGACTTACCCATCCGTTTTGCATCCTGACCAGCCATTTGCATCGGATTTGCCCGCCACGATTTGTTGACCGACAGAGAACGACCCAGATTTGCTTGTCGAGAGACGATTCATTCCGTTAACTACACCATTATAAGAAGCTTACAGTCCTTCGCTTTGAGTATAGGACACAATGACTATACCTTGATCATCAGTGACGCACATTCCGGAATAAGTAACCCTGCCGCCATCAGGCAAATACCAGTCATAGATTCCTTGAACGGGCGATTGGAAATTTTTTCCGTACTTTTCAAACACCCTAGCACTTATTTTTTTGTGTGTTGATAAGCAGGCTTTCGATTTAGCGGCGGCAGACAGGTAATTAAAGTTAACCACAACTTTATCGATCTTTTTGCTTGCTTTTCCAACCTGAGCAATAACTCTTGCTGCCTCGCCATAGATATTTGTTTCGTATTCAATGCACTTGAAAGCGTTTACGTAGGTGCAATCAGTTACCTTGTCATTACTTCGTACAGAATTAGCCTGATCAAGCGTCATTCCAAATTCATAACCTGCAAACCCAACAATTGTCGATTCAGATGCTTGTGCGGTTCCGATTAAAAAAATAGCCACAATTAAAGCATAGATGCGCATGTAAATATTCCTTGCCGATGATCGCCACCACCTCGGACTACGAGGTCAATTATTACACGTTTTGCGTACGATACGATTATCTATTTGATTTTACTATTCATTGCCCCCCCCAGCCGACAATCGAATTTGCCTTTGATCGATCCGTTATAAAAACGGCCCATTGAGTCTGCATTTAGCCACTGGCTAACAACTTGCGATGGTATGCGGCAGTAATGGTAATAGGTGTCACCCAGCAGCACGACCAGATAGCTTTGATCGGGCTGATAGCAAATTCGATGTACGAACGAACTGACAGTATCCGAGCAGGCGAATGGCTCCAGATCGACTGGGCCTTGGTACTTTACAAATACCGTTTCAGCCAATGCGCCAGCACTTGCTGTAGCAAGGGCTAACAGCAAACAAAGAAATGCCTTCTTCATGTGCGCCCCTCCAGCAACTCACCCCACAACCCTAGCACAGAGCTAGACGACTCTAATCCAAACGTGCTTGATTGTCCTTGAGCTGTGCAGCGTCGATATATATTCCAGCTTATAACTGATACTTCGCATTTGCTCGGCCTATCTGAAGCTCTTGCTCAGAGTAACAACAGAGAGGGAAATAACATATTCAGCAATTAGAATAGTTATATTTCTATTTTTTAGCTCCAATCGCTTCTGACATCAGCCTAGCTGTGCATGCAGTGAAGTCACCAGTTGCCTTGTTAGAAATTGTGCGCTTATAGCTTCCGTCTGGCTGCTCTATCGCATCGCCAACTCTCAAATCAACAGGAACCAAAAAGTCGATGCCGCCATCAATGACATTAAAACCTACGATTAACGTTTTTGACTCATATATTTCATCGATTAAAGCAAGTGTAGTTTTATCCAGGCTGGCAATTGAAAAAAGAAAATTATTATCTCCGGTAAATGTTTTTTTATCTAGAGAGGCAGTTGATTTTGTTTTCGATTCTACATATGCAGAGAATGGTCTTTCTATTTTTAATGGAGCTATATTTGCATCCGCAAAACCTGTTTTCTGAATGAAGGCAAGATTATTATTGTCCAGATTATAAATGCCGATATGCCCATTCAGGATGTATTGCTTACTGCTTATATGAGTGCGATCTTCAAAGAGAGCAGTAAAATTCAATGTGCATGCCGTTAATTTCCCTCCGGATTGTAGCGGAGTAAATACTACGGTGTGCGTTCCAACAATATCTGTATTTTTCTCTTCGAGAGAGAAAGCGTTAAAACTTATTACTAGTGCGCCAAGTGCTAATAGCACGACTTTGAGCTTCATGACGACCCTACCTCCTGTCGAAATGCCAATGGCTTATCACGCTTAGACTAGTCAGAACTGAATTGGTAGTCATAGCTGATAAGCACCGGCTGAGATCAGCCTATATTCATTGAGTTGGTGTTGCTTTGACCTAGGACAATTAGGCAGGAGATCATCATGAAGAGAGTCCTGGCCTTGCTCGCCACGGCTAGCTTGGCCTCAGCTCAGCTCACGTTGGCCGACTGAAATAACTACTGCTCAGGCTTTGAGGACGGCACAAAAGCATAGCGGGTGACGCTGCACTTCCCGTGAGAAGGAGTTTATAGACGGGGGGACTGCCAACCTTCCATTTGGCGACAACGCTTTGTCATTTGATGACAGCCCATGACCGTTGGTCTGGGATGGCACATAACATTGCTTGGGTCAGTTTTGCTTAGTAATCCCGCCCCTAGGCGAACCGATTTGTCGTCACTGATGTGCGAGTTTGCGGCTTGGGTTTGAGAGTGAGAAATCCTGAGCGTCAGCAATGGGTCGATGACTGCCCGTCGCGACAAGCAGTAATCGGCCAGAAGCGGTCAGTGCCAAAGCGCATTGGAGGTAAAGGACGCAGCTACCGCTCAGTCATGAGAAAATCTTAAACACGAATGATAACGGGGTCTCAGCAAGCTCATGACCCAGCTGCAGAGAAGATGCGCTGGTGGACATCCGCGCGCCTATGCACTCGCTAGCATGCTGCGCCCGTTTTATAACTTACCGCAGGTCGATAGATCTTTTCGGCAGTCACCTGAGGCTCTGGAGAGTAATCATGACATCAAACCAATTTCGCACTGCCGAGCTTGAATCCGTGTGAATGTCATCGTCCGCTCACGCCCAGTTCAAAACTGCCTCGGTTACTGATGCCGGCGACGCACCGTCCCGATAGCACTCAATATTCGGATAGGGAGCTGCAGAACGCCGTTCGCACGTTTATGCTGGCGGCGTTGGCGGGCCAGGCCCGCCTAATCTGTGTCTAGGAAACAGAGGGAATATGGCTTCGAGCAACGGAAAGCAGTCGGGTACGGAAAAAAATCCGATTACCGTATTCTTTGGAACGCGCAAATCTTCGATGACGTCGCAGCCGTTAAATTCGGTGCTCATAACGGCCAGCAAGGATGACTGGAACGATTTCGGCTTCCGAACCCGGATTGATGTCAGCATCCAGCTTTCGGACGGCCTTGATTTTTCGACCGCAGGTTTCATCGGTTTTATTCCCAGCGCCAAGGATGAAGCCAATGGAGTAGACCGATTAAAGATACTGCTCGAGGACACTGATGGCCTTGAACGCGTGACCGACAAGCACCGGTTTTTCACCATGCTTCCCAGCATGGAGGCTTACCGCATGGTCGTCCGGACGCTCGGCTTGATTCGATCCAGGCAGGTGCTGAAGGCAATGCGCGACGTGGTTGTGCTTTCTGAGTTCAAGAGCACTGCCAACTGGCTGGACACAGCCCTACGGACTGATATTTTTTTGAAGTCATTCATCCGGAATGCTGATTCTTATTTTGCCTACAAGAATGCAGGGTCCATCTTGCGAGGACTCGCACATGAGCAATTCGGAAGCATTTCCGGAGTGTTTGCCATCGATTTTCTATTGCCTGGGCGGCAAAACTCTCACGAGTTAATTTTTCAGTTCGACCATGACGCAGATCTTCCAAAACGGATAGCCGTGATCATTGGCAAGAATGGGGTGGGTAAAAGTCAGACGCTGGGCCGAATTGTTCGCGCCGCGCTCGATGGCGACCATGCTCTGAATGACGGTAGCCCAAACTCGCGCGTTTTAGTAAATCGAATTTTAGCGTTCGCCCCGACCAATGAGGCGGGGTCGGTCTTCCCCACCGACCGGCGCAAGCGCCCGCGCGTGTGGTACCGACGGTTCACCCTCAACCGGTCTGGAAGTAAGCGCAAAGATGGAGGTGTCGCAGATCAAGTGGTGCAGGTTGCAAGATCCCAAGAATATATTGGCGAACTTTCACGATGGAAAATCTTCCTACACTCTCTGGTTGCGATCGATAACTGGGAACAAATCTGTCTACCTGTGCGGGAAGCCGGGCTTGAGCCTATTTCGCTCGGACGGTTGAGGCACGGCGGCGAGCAGTACATCATTGAAAAGCTTGCGTCGATCGATCTGCGGCGGGAGCCTGTTCGGTTAATCGCCGGCGCCAGCTATCCACTGAGCAGTGGCGAAATCTCTTTCGTACGGTTTGCAGCGCAGGCAAGCCTGTGCGTGGAAAATGGCTCGCTTCTACTGTTGGATGAACCTGAAACCCACTTGCATCCCAACTTCATCAGTCAGTTCGTCTCTTTGCTGGACAACCTGCTGAAGCTAACTGGATCGGCCGCGATTATCGCTACGCACTCTGCTTACTTCGTTCGGGAGGTTTTTCAGGACCAGGTATCGGTTTTGCGCACCGACGAAGACGGCTTCGTAAGGGTTGAGCGACCTGCGCTTAGGACCTTTGGCGCAGACGTTGGCGCCATTTCCTATTTTGTGTTTGGGGAGGATGAGCCTTCTCGGCTTGCCGCTGCAGTGGAAGAAAGGTTGCTCGAAAGGTTTAGCAGCTGGAATGAGTTATACCGCAGGTACAAGGACGAGCTTTCCTTGGAAATCCTTGGCACGCTCCGAGAAGCGATGGAGAGGGGGCAATGAATAAGATTCAGCGCCCCAACATTGACGACGCGTTTGCCCTAACAAATTTGGCAGCCAACCATCGGGTTAGTAGTTATCCCCACCTGCAGACGTCGGTTGCGATGCTTCACCATGCCTATGCCCAATATGAAGCTGCGCAGGGTAATGCTTTCGCAGTCTTACCCGTTACTCTGGACCTGCAAGCAGCGGCCTACCTCAAAGCTCATTTCAAATCGCCGCCACAGGATCTCCAGCATATCAAAACGCTGCGCCAAGCAGAGGAGCATCGTACTTGCCCGATGTGTGGCTCCCTCCACCGAGGCACCCTTGATCATCTGCTGCCGCAAAGTGATCACAGCGCTTTTGTAGTGTTTTCGTTGAACCTTGTACCCGCATGCAAGTGCAACAGTAAGCGTCAGGACCTGCTTATTGGGCCGAACCCCGGTGAACGCATTCTGCACCCGTATTTCGACCATTGTTTACGAGAGCGATTAGTCCGCGCCGATTTCCAGGACTTAGGTCTGGTACCCAAAATCTCCCTACAGCTCTGCGTGGATGGGACCCATCCTGAGTTTGCTGCAATCAGTTTTCATGTCCGCTCAATCGTCCAACGCACGGCCGTCCTGGGCCAATTGAACACTAATTGGGCCAACCTGTGCCGCAAGCCCAGCTTGGTCATCCGCGCCCTAAATGTGAATCCGACAAGCCTTGCTGCGCTTCAAGACGTCCTCCAAAGTGAAATTGAAATGCTCGACGACGCGCAAGACAGCAAAAACAACTGGTATTCGATGTTTGTAGCAGGGTTGCTAGAACCACCGGTACTCGCTTGGCTCTTTCAGCAACTCAATACGCCCGGGCGGCTCCCAAACGGCCCGCTGCCAGGATAACCCTCCTCAATCAGCCAAATCCCGACAGGTGGTCCAATGATTGCCAATTTCCACCACCGGCGACCGTCAGCTTTGGGTCGACTGCTGACCTTCGCGACAGGCTGTAATCGGCCGATTCTGTTGAAAAAGTCGGTCTACCCAAACTGCCTGATCATTGACTGGTGAAAACGCCTTTTTTGCACGCTGCTACGTGAAATCCGAGTCCGGAAGCCTCTGCCAAAAGTAAAGATTTCAATCTCGGACGCGTATTTTTCTAATGCGCAAACCGTGGCCGACTTTTTCAACAGAATTGGCCAGAAGCGGTCAATCACTACTGCCGCACTGGTGACGATTACTGGCGAGTCTAGAATCACTGGTTTCTTCAGCGCCTATACGCAAGCCGGATCGGCCTTTTCACCAGAAGTGAGGACTAATCTTCGACGTTGCCTTGAACCTTCTCGAATAACAGACCATGAATTTCCAATTTGCCCTGCTTTTTCCACTGGATCCGTGCAGGTTGGCGGCCTGGAGTTTCCTCGCCGAATAGTGAGATCCATGCATTTCGAAAGCTCTTATACGTCACGCCATTGACCGTGCATTGGGGGCTGTCCAGGCGTGCTGCCCGCACCTCCGGAATGTCCCAGCCATTCATTCTTGATGGAACCTTGATGTGGCCTTCCATATCGCACACCTCATAGCCTTCACCCAACGGTGACTCGAGCGCAGCAAGGAGGAGATTGCTCACCAAACGAAAGTATCCGATACGAAAGCATTCTGTACGGCCATCAATAATGCGACTAGCCCCCTTACCGCGTGCGCTTGGTAGAGAGCGTAGGATCAGCAGTTCAAGGTGGCGCGCGGCTTCGATACTCGGGAGCCTGTAGAGCGTACCATCAGCGACCACGAAATCTTGACGGGTATGCTTGTGGAGACGGTTGGTGGGCACTGTACTAATCCCGACCTTAAACACATCCCCGCGACTGTGAACGAGCAAGTAAAGATACCCATGGGACATGTTCATGACTCCAGTGAAAACGATCCAGTCGCGTTCATTGTATCTCACGAGGTAAGTGCCACAGCCCGCGAGGATCCGATTCGTCGTAAGCCATTCGATCATGGACGCTGCTAACGGCCAAAAGTGGTCGTAAGCGATTGACTGCTTCCGGAATGCCCATTTGCCGTCAAGTCAACTGGATTGACACACACGCAAGGCGTCAACGAAGAGGGGATGTACACGAATTACTCACGCGCCCTAGCCTTACTACATCCACCGTATTTCCATTCTAACTGGCTAGGTGCGATAGTCTGCGTGTGCCTTTGGGTGGAAAGCAGCCCAAGGGCATAGGATGAATTTACCGCCTTTCAATAGGATGATTTCGATGACCTCAAGCGCCCGCTCCTTCCGAGACCTCGTCACAGATGCACATGACGGAAAATTAAAGCTTCCTGCATTTCAGAGAGGCTGGCGTTGGAGGACCGACAAAGTAATCAAACTCTTCGACTCCCTTCGGCAGGGATACCCTATTGGTGCACTGTTATTTCTGAAAGGTGAAAATGAGTTGCTCGCGCCGAGGACCTTTGAAGGTGCCCACGTTCAAGCCCCGGACAAGGCCGCCGATTTCCTTGTATTAGACGGCCAGCAGCGGCTTACGGCTGGCATTCATCTTTTGTACGCCACCGGCCCGAGACAATATTATCTTAGACTGGATCGCCTATTTGAACTTTGCTGTTCAAAAAAAATTAATTTCGAAATAAAAGAAGAGGTAATTCAATTTGTTCACGATCTTGATGAAACTGATAGTTATATCTCTGCTAGACCTCGCACAGTCGACCCACGCTCGCAATTAGTAAAAAAACATTTACTATGCACGTCCTTGCTAGCGGACTCCACAGAGTTAAACTTAGCAATCCTTGACTATGTAGCAGAATATTCTGATCGAAGAGATTTTGCCTACCGCCTAATCGTGCCATTTTTCAGTCTGGCTAAGACGGACACAGTTCCAGTAATTGAGATCGAAGCCACGACCCAAATTGAATCTATTAGCCGAATATTTACAACCTTAAACACCACGGGACAAATGCTTACTCCTTTCGAGCTTGTAGTTTCGATTCTATTCCCTAAAGACATTGATCTTACTCAGGAGATCAAAGACTTTCGAGAAAAAGGCAAATATTATGAAAGCATGGATGGTACTGGAGAAATCCTTCTGCAAACAATTGCCATGCTCGGTGGAAAGGAGCCTAAAAAGGCAAACTTACCAAAAACGATAAACGCAGAGATCTACACAACTTATAAAGAGTCAGCTTTTCAGTCACTTGAGGCATTAGGCAAGTTTCTAACGGACAATCTCGGTGCAGCACTAGATTCCAAAGGTGTCGACATGGTCCCCTATGACGCCATCTACGCACCAATGGCGCTAGCTTTAAAGGAAATCAACGGCCGAAACCTCAAGGGTTTAGATAAGTTAAATGCAGAAAAGAAACTAGCACGATGGTATGTTGGCTCTGCGCTATCTCAAAGATATCAAGAGGGTGTCCATAACAAGCAAGTTCGCGACTACGAAGACTTCAAACTTTGGCTTAATAATGACTCATCTGTTCCTTCCTGGCTGACCGAAGTTACAATACCGCGACTCTTAAGGCACTCACCTAACGGAGCTATTGGAAAACTGATCCGAGGGCTCATCAACTATCGAAACCCTAAAGATCCAGTTTCATCCAACGGCATCGGTTTCCGCCCAGGCGCTTTCCCCACGGAAAAGCATCATATTTTCCCCAAAAAATACCTTCCGACTATGGCTGGCTGGAATAAGGGGGATCAGGGTGACGTCATACTGAATCTTATGTTTTTAGAGTCTGAAACAAATAGGCGATGGATCAATGGAAATCCTGCAGATCATGTACAAGAAGCATCAAATAATCATGGAGATGCAATAATCGCTGAAAATTACAGACTTCAATTTATCGACCGCACCGCTTTCGAAGTCCTCAAAAGGCCTTCAAAATCAAAAGAGGATTTTGAAGAGTTCGTCCTACTTCGTGAAAAATCGATTCAAGACCATATAGCTGCATCCTTCAACTTCACGATGGCTGGAGTCGAAGAGATAAATGACGAGGAAGACGAGCCTGAGGACTAAACCATTTACTTACTCGCTAGAGCCTGCTACTAGCTGCGCATAGTCTCGTGCTTTTGCTCAAGATTATTGGACGCCAAACACTGACATTCGGCGAATGTTGACTCGCTGCCTAGTTCATACGACAGGCATCTATGGGTCGACTGCTGTCCTTCGTGACAGGCAGAGAACGGCCAAAAGCAGCCTATTGAACAAATAGGGGACGGATCTATTTTTCCGTCACCTTTTGGAAAATTAATCCCCCTTTTTTCTTCCCGCCAGTTGACCGGCAAGCAGAGCAAATCAGCATCAACCAGCGCCGGAAGTCGCACCCACTCAGGAAACTCTTTGCGGTACACGGCGCGCAAGCCTTGAGCATCGATCATTGCCGCGCCCTTAAATCTCCGATACGGAAAAGCGAGGCGTCTGTCGGGTTATGGGAGAGTAAAAGGCCACCAGTCGATTTCACATTGACATCATGGATATGCGTCAGCGAGACTCCCTAAAACCATAAACAATATAGGGTAATTTTGCGATGAAAAAACGCTCCTTTCTGGTACCAATGGCCACTTTGGCCGCAGCCATAGCTACAGAGCAGGCTTCCGCTCTAACTTCTCATGAAGTCGTCGAGCCCACCACAGAAGCCAAGAACACATTTCAAGCGGAAGCTCAAAACGAGAACCTTTCTGTTCGCGGCGGCAATGATCTGTTCGCCTTCATTCTCAAGCGAGGGGATCAGGGGCAACTGATGGCTTACCACAGTTCCCATAGCTCCCACTCTTCGCACAGCTCCCATAGCTCCCACTATTCGGGTCGATAATGGCTTGCTCTCATACGCTCGTCTTTGATGAACGGCTTTATGACGCCCAGGTGTTGCAGAAAGCTGCTTATCGATCGATCAACACCCTCACGGTCGATATCACCTCCGAAGAGGGACGGTTTATCTGTGTTTTGTCATTGAATATCGGCTTGGACGAGCCGGCCTTTCTGTCTGCCATCCAAGAGTTCAAAAAAGATGTGCTCGATTATCAGCTGCGCCACCGATTGGCAGTTGAAACGCAGCCTATCAAGAATCTGATCCTCGGACTGGCCTTTTCAAAAACCGGGCTGATCAGTGAGTAAATTTCAAAAGCTGGAGTTCTACGCGCAGCAACGTCCCTATGAGCTGCTGCCCTTTAAGTTCGACCGCCTGAATGACGACGAGTACGTCATCACTAACATGGCAGGCGAATTTCTTGTCATACCGGTGCCGATGCTTGAACCGATCATTAGCAAGACGCTTCCGCTCTCATCAGAGCTGATCCCTACGCTTCGATCTAAACAGTTCATTCGCTTCACCAACGAGCAAGCTCCACTTCAGCTTCTGGCACTCAAGATCCGCACGCGATTGTCTAGGCTGGCCGAGTTCACCAATCTGCATATCTTTGTAGTGACTCTTCGGTGCGACCATAGCTGCCCTTATTGCCAGGTTTCAAGGCAGTCGGAGAGCAAAGGCGAATTTGACATGACCACAGAGATGGCTGACAAGTCGCTGGACTTTGTCTTTAGGTCTCCCAATTCAGCCATCAAAATTGAGTTTCAGGGTGGTGAGCCGCTGCTGAACTTCGAGATGGTGAGGTATGTTGTTCTTGAGGCAAAAAAACGTAACGTCAAGGAAGGACGTGACTTACAGTTCGTGATTGCGACCACGCTTTCACTACTGACTGATGACGTGCTCGACTTCTGTAAGCAGCACAACATTGTGCTTTCATCTTCGCTTGACGGGCCATTGGATCTGCATAATGCAAATCGCCCACGACCAGGCCGAGATAGTCATCAGCGTTTCGAAGAAGGTTTGCAGAAAGCCCGTGCAGCCCTCGGCTATGACCAAGTGTCAGCCCTGATGACAACCACAGACAAGAGCCTGCCACGAGCGCGGGACATCATTGATGAATACCTGCGCCTAGGCTTTGATGGCATCTTCCTCCGCACGCTCTCCCCCTACGGCTTTGCGATCAAGACCAAAAAATTCATGTCATATGACACGGAGCGCTGGCTTGAGTTTTATAAGGAAGGTCTTCAGTACATCATTGAACTAAACAAATCCGACATCCGATTTGTAGAGCAGTATTCTTCGCTCGTGCTGACAAAAATGCTGACTTCAGGGGATCCTGGGTTTGTTGATTTAATGAACCCTGCCGGTGCTGGTATCGCAGCCATCGTGTTCAACTACGACGGATCGGTCTACGCCTCAGATGAAAGTCGTATGCTTGCCGAAATGGGTGATCATACGTTCCGTCTGGGCAACATTCTTGAGCATTCGTATGAGGAGATTATCCTCTCTGATCAGCTTCTGGATGCACTTGAAAACTCTTTCACCTTAAGCGCTCCAATGTGCTCTGACTGTGCATTCGAACCTTACTGTGGAGCTGAGCCCGTCTACCATCACGCCATTCACAAAGATGTGGTAGCAAGAAAGCCAGAGTCCTCCTTCTGCAAGCGAAATATGGCGATTTTCAAGCATCTCATTGAGCTGATGGGAAGTGATGAGCAAACAAAACGGATTTTTATGGGTTGGGCCAACCGATGCTAAAACTCGGCGGAAAGATTATCCGTATCCATGCGGTTAATGTTCATAGGGACCTCACTCTGCTCAAGGTGTCGACCAGTCGGAATCTGCCTGAAGTCTTGCGACGGGAAATGGCTTATTTGGTTTCCGATCAGCAGATCCCCCGAGGATTCGCCCACTATCTTCTGCTTGATAAACATCGGCTGCTTGTTGAGATACTGCCTTCCGACTCTGACTACTCGATCCTACCGAATGACTACAGCTATATCGGTAATGGTGACGTTATCCGGCTTTCAGCAGATCGTCAGAGCATTAGCGTGCTGTTTCGAGCATCGTCACCTCACAACAGCATCCTGGTTACCGAGCAGTGTAACCATTACTGCCTTATGTGTTCGCAACCGCCTAAGGCTGCTGATGACTCTTGGATACTTGACGAAATCGAGAGCCTGATCCCCCTCATTCCAAAAGATACCCGCGAATTGGGGTTTACTGGCGGCGAGCCTACGACCAATCGGGAACGCTTCCTTAAGATCATTAGCCTGACAAAAAGCTATCTGCCAAGAACCGCAATCCACATTCTCTCGAACGGACGCAGCTTCAAAGATCCGGCGTTCGCTGAAAAGTATGCGCGGATTGAATTGCCCGACGCGATGATCGGCATTCCTCTCTATTCAGACGATCCGACACTGCATGACTACATCGTCCAGGCCCAAGGCGCATTCGATGAAACCATTCAGGGCATTCTCAATCTGAAGCGTTTGGGTCAGAAGGTTGAGATCCGAGTTGTCATTCACAAGCTATCGGTGCAGCGCCTAACTGAACTGTGTGAGTTCATCGCACGCAATCTGCTGTTTGTTGACCATGTGGCGCTGATGGGCCTCGAGATGATGGGCTTCACCCGGGCCAATCTCGATGAGCTATGGATCGACCCAATCGAATACAAAGACACTCTCAGCAAGTCAGTTGGCATTCTTGCCAAGTACGGCATGAATATCTCGGTTTACAACCATCAGCTTTGCTTGGTGAATCCGGACATTCAACCCTACTACCGCAAATCAATCAGCGACTGGAAGAACGAGTACGCGCCTGAATGCCAAAGCTGTACAAAACAGCGAGAATGCGGAGGTTTTTTCGCATCAGGCGTTAAATTCGGCTACAGCAAGAACCTAGTCCCATTTTAACCTCGGCATCAAAACAGTGAGCGCATAGCGCCCCGATGCATGCATGTCCGCCATGGGTCGTTTAGTGCCTGTCGCCAACGGCAGCAATGTGCAGCTCTCCACTGATCATGTTTACAAGACCTGCTGATCAAGTCCGATGCAAATCACTGATCAGGTCGAATCAATGAGGGGGGAACTGGAATGCAATTTCGCAGGATGGAAGCTGCACAACGGTGGTAGCACCAGGTGCTTAGAAAAACATAAATTTTTCGTGGATGCCTACAGACCTGCACAGCACCCCACCGTATTTTAC
>NZ_JAGYGD010000003.1:0-294318 GCF_019947275.1 Pseudomonas sp. GL-RE-29 | reverse complement strand
ATCCAGGCGATGCGGTGTATCAGGTACACCGCATCGCCTGGATCGCCAGCAAGCCGGCTCCTACAGGATCACCCCCACTGATTGTTGTTTTTTCGACACGCGGTAGGTAGCGCCGCTTTCTCTGGCGTATGACGCAGGGAAACCATTAGCAGGCTGACGAATGCGCCGGCGACGGCGAGTGCCATGTCCTTTTGCGAATCCCAAGGGTCATTTTGCGCGCCGACGAAGGCTTTTGCCGTGTCATCACCGAGGTAGGCCCCACCGACCCATTCCACCAGTTCGTAGATGGCCGGATAAACCCGTCGCGCAAGTTCGCTTTTTTCCTTGATCACATGCTAGGTTGTACGATGACCGATAAGTCATTTCGTCTTCATCGATCCGTTCACCCACAACAACAAGGAAACATCATGAAAAAAGCAAAAGTGCTGATTGGTTTTCTGTGCCTGTTCAGCGGCTACGTTATCGCTACCCCTGCTTCCACTGACAAGGACGTAGCGCAAGCCGTCGACCACTTGACCCAGGCGATGTTGCACAAGGACATTTCTGAACTGAACGCATTGACCGCCGACAACCTCACCTACGGGCATTCCAGCGGCAAGATCCAGGACAAGAAAGATTTCATCGCCGATATCGAAACCGGCAAAAGCGCATTCAAAACCCTCGAAATGCAGAACCAGACCATCACCGTTTCCGGTGATGTCGCGCTGGTCCGCCACCATTTCTCGGCCCAGGCGCTCAAGGGCACCGAAGTGGTCCCGACAGAAATCGAGAACTTCCAGATCTGGCAAAAACAAGATGGAAAATGGCTGTTGGTAGGACGCCAGGCGTTTAAATTCTGATGTTTAGATAAGCTTTGAAAAAAGGGGACGAAATCGGCGTCTACCCGCCGACCCGTCCCCTTTTGTGTTGCGCTGATACACCCGCAGGTTTCAGTGCCCGCGAATGTAATGTTCAAACTGCCGAATCAGGTCCGCCTGCTCGACAATGGCCTCCTTGACCAGATCGCCAATCGATAGCAGACCGATCAGCTCGCCGTTTTCCACCACAGGCAAGTGACGCAAATGGCTGTCCGTCATGACAGCCATGCAATGCTCGATGCTCTGTTGGCTGTCGGCCGTGACCACCGGCGAGCTCATGATCGCCCGGACCGGCGTGCCCACGGACGAACGACCGAGCAGAACCACCTTGCGCGCATAGTCGCGCTCGCTGATCACCCCGACGACTTCGCCCTTTTCGATCACCGGCAGAGCGCCGACGTTCTTTTCGGCCATTTTCTTCACGGCGTCCAGCACCATGGCGTCCGGGCCGATGCTGTGCACCTGCTGGTTTTCCACGACCTTGAGCTTGAGCAACTGTGCGGCTGTCTTCATGTCCGTCTCCTGATCTGAATGGCGCTCAGGCCACTCCGACTTCCACCAGCCCTTCGTTCAGCCGCACTGGCCAGACGCGCAAACGCTGTTGCGGGTATTCCAGGCAACTGCCGTCTTCAAGACGAAAATGCTGTTTGTAGATCGGCGACGCGACGACCAGATCACCCTTGATACTGCCAACCAGGCCGCGACCGATGACATTGGCCCCGGATTGCGGGTCGTGGTTGTCGATGGCGTAAAGGGTTTTGCCCGCCATGCCCGGCAGGTAGAACAGAGCCACTTGGGCACCGTCCAGCCAGACCACCACACCGGAGTCGTTCACCAGATCCTGCTCACTGCACACCGATTGCCAATTGGCAGACGCAGCGGTTTCAACGCGTTGGGTATTGGACTGAGTCATCAGACACTCTCCTCGGTAACAGGGATCAGGTTGAGTTCTGCCGCCATGATCGGCCGGCGTTGCCCGCGCTCCTGGACAAAGTGGATGTCCGGGTCCGGGCGTTTATCGTTGACGAAGGTGCGGAAGCGCTTGAGTTTTTCCGGGTCCTTGAGGGCGTTGGCCCACTCACATTCGTAGCGATTGACCACCAATTGCATCTGCGATTCGAGTTCGGCGCCGAGGCCCAGGCTGTCGTGGATAATCACGTCCTTGAGGTAATCAAGGCCGCCTTCGAGGCTTTCGCGCCAGACTGAAGTGCGCTGCAATTTGTCGGCGGTGCGGATGTAGAACATCAGGAATCGGTCGATGTAGCGGATCAGCGTCGCATCATCAAGGTCAGTAGCGAACAGTTCGGCGTGGCGCGGACGCATGCCGCCGTTGCCGGCGATGTACAGGTTCCAGCCCTTCTCGGTGGCGATCACGCCGACGTCCTTGCTTTGCGCCTCGGCGCATTCACGGGTGCAACCGGACACCGCGAACTTGAGCTTGTGTGGAGAACGCAGGCCTTTGTAGCGGTCCTCGATGGTCAGGGCCATTTGCACGCTGTCCTGCACGCCGTAACGGCACCAGGTGCTGCCGACGCAAGACTTCACTGTGCGGGTCGACTTGCCGTAGGCGTGCCCGGTTTCAAAGCCCGCCTCTATCAGCTCACTCCAAATGTCCGGCAATTCATGTAATTGCGCGCCGAACAGGTCGATTCGCTGGCCACCGGTGATTTTGGTGTAGAGATCGTATTTCTTCGCTACCACGCCGATGGCGATCAACTTGTCAGCAGTAATTTCGCCGCCCGGAATCCGCGGCACCACCGAGTAGGTGCCGTTTTTCTGCATGTTGGCCATGAAGGTGTCGTTGGTGTCCTGCAACGGCACCAGCGACGGGTCCATGATCGGCTGATTCCAGCACGAAGCGAGGATCGAGCCCACCGCCGGTTTGCACACATCGCAACCGGTGTGTCCTTTACCATGTTTGGCCAGCAGTTCTTCGAAGGTGATCACCCCTTCCACCCGCACCAGCGTATACAGCTCCTGACGGGTGTAGGCGAAGTGTTCGCACAGGCTCTTGTCGACGCTGACGCCACGGGCAATCAGTTCATGCTCGAAAACTTGCTTGAGCAATCCGGCACAACCGCCGCAACCGGTGCAAGCCTTGGTCTGCGACTTGAGCAGGCCGAGGTCGGTGCAACCACCGTCGATGGCCGAGCAGATCGCGCCCTTGGTCACGTTATGGCAGGAGCAGATCGTCGCCGCTTCCGGCAAGGCGCCGGGGCCGAGGGTCGGCGCGCCTTCCGAGGACGGCAGGATCAGTGCGGCCGGCTCGGACGGCAAAGCAATCGCGTTCTGCATGTATTGCAGCAGCGTGTCGTAATAGCTGTTGTCGCCGATCAGCACGGCGCCAAGTACGTGCTTGCCGCTGGCGTCGACCACCAGACGGCGATAGCTGGCGGTGGTTTCGTCAATGAATTGATAGCTACGCGCACCCGGCGTGTTGGCGTGGGCATCACCGATGGAACCCACGTCTACGCCCAGCAGTTTGAGCTTGGTCGACATGTCGGCGCCCTGGAACGGCTCGGCGGCGTCGTCACACAGGCGAGCCGCGACGCTGCGGGCCATCTGGTAGCCCGGCGCGACCAGGCCGAACAGGCTGCCATTCCACGAGGCGCACTCGCCGATGGCGTAGATGTTCGGGTCGCTGCTCAGGCAGGTGTCATCGATCACCACGCCACCGCGCGGGCCGATTTCCAGCGCGCATTGGCGAGCCAGTGCATCTTGTGCACGGATCCCGGCGGAGAACACCACCAGGTCGGTTTCAAGGAATTCGTCGCCGGCAAAATTCATCCGGTAGCGGTATTCCTCACCGGCGCTGATCGATTGTGTGGCACGGGACAGATGCACGCCAACGCCCAGACGTTCGATTTGTGCCTTAAGTGCGAGGCCACCCAAATCATCCAGTTGCACCGGCATCAGGCGCGGGGCGAATTCCACGACGTGGGCTTCAAGGCCCAGGCTCTTCAGGGCGTTGGCGGCTTCGAGTCCGAGCAGTCCACCGCCGACCACCACACCGCGCCGGGCATTAGCCGCCGCTGCACGAATCGCGTCGAGGTCTTCCAGCGTGCGGTACACCAGACGCGAATCGCCTTCGGCGCCTTCAATCGGCGGCACAAATGGATAGGAGCCGGTGGCCAGGACCAATTTGTCGTAAGCAACGCATCCCTGTGCGGTGATCACCTGACGACGCTCGCGATCGATTTCCAGCACTGGCACACCCAGGTGAAGCGTCACGCCGGGGGTCTGATACAACGACGCATCACTCAGCGCCAAAGACTCGGCGTCGCGACCGGAGAAGTATTCGGACAGATGCACGCGATCGTAGGCACGCATTGGCTCTTCACTGAAGACGTGCAGTCGATAGCTATCCAGCGCACCGCGCTCGATCAATTGCTCGACACAATGATGTCCGACCATGCCATTGCCGATCACGATCAGCGTTTGCTGCTTGTTCAAAGTGGCCACATTGGAATTCATAAACGACACCTGCCCAAAGCCCATCACGGTGAAAAAAAGCAAAAAAAAACGCCTGAAACCTTGCGGTTCCAGGCGTCTTTGCCTGTTCTTTTGCGGTGTTGAAACCAGACGGCTATGCCTGATCCACCGATGTAGCCCACGACCTGTGCGGCCAGTCGATCGTCGTTGACCGAGAGGGCTGCCCTTCTTTTTCAGAGGGGCTTGATGGGTTTATTGCAGTGTTTGTGCCAGTTTTCCGCAAGGTACTCGCCAAGGCCGGTGAGAGTGCCTGTCGAGCGCGGTTTACAGGCGTTTCTTGCGAGGTGGGCGGGGTTTGCTGTTGTTGATGCAAACCGGGCAAATCGCTTCGCGCTGGTGCACATTGGCAGGCGTGGCGCTTAAAAAGTGCATGTGGTGGTGCGCGGCGCGGATTCTGTGGCGAGGGAGCTTGCTCCCGCTGGACTGCGCAGCAGGACCCTTCTTTTGGGTTAAGAGGGGGTCGCTTCGCGACCCGGCGGGAGCAAGCTCCCTCGCCACAGGTTTATCGGTGTTCAGGGTTTAGCAACACCGCGTATTACATTTCCCTCGACCAAACCGCGCCTCCTGCCGCTCCCGAAAAAACGCCTCATAGCTCATGACGGGCTCGCCCGGATGATTGATCGCCCTCTGCGCAACGTAGTTGTCGTAATCGGGTGGCCGCGACCATTGGGCGCACGACCGGCGGGCGAATCGATTAAGCGCCAATGGGCAACAGTTTGTTAACATCCACGCGCTTTTTTTCGTCTGATCCGTCAGGCACTGTGTTTTTTCAGTGGCTACACAGGAAGCTTTTTTCCATGAGTACGTTGTATTCCCGTCGCACGGTCCTGCAAGGCATGAGCCTGCTGAGCCTTGGCCTGCTCGCCGGCTGCGATGACAGCAGCAAGCTGTCGTTCAAATACGGCAAGGACCTGAGCGACAAGATCATGGGGCGCTCCTTCAAGCTCAAGGACGCCGAGGGCGAAACCCGCATGCTCGGTAGCTATCAGGGCCTGATGCCGATGATCTTCTTCGGTTTCACCCAATGCCCGGCGGTCTGTCCGACGACCCTGGCGCGCGCCGCCCAGGCCAAGAAGCTGATGGGCCGCGACGGTGAGCGTCTGCAAGTGATCTTCATCACCCTGGACCCCGAACGCGATACCCCGCAAATGCTCGACAAATACGTCAAAGCCTTCGATCCGAGTTTCGAAGCGCTGTCCGGCACGCTGGAAGAAACCGCCGCCACCGCCAAGGAGTTCGGCGTGTTCTATGAAAAGGTCCCAAGCGGCGATACCTACACCCTCTCTCACACCGCGACCAGCTACGTCTTCGATTCCAGGGGCAACTTGCGCCTGGGGCTGTCCGCGTCCCTTACGGCTCAAGAGTGCGCAGAAGACCTGCTCACCGTCATGGAGGTCTGCTGATGACTTCGTTCTGCGCCAAGCGTATCAAACAGTTGGCCCTTGGCCTTTCCCTGATCGGCATGGCCTGGCAGGTGTCCGCGCAAACCCAGGTGAGCGACGCCTGGGTGCGTGCGACCGTGGCGGGTCAGCCCTCGACGGGCGCTTTCATGACCTTGCAGGCGGACACCGACAGCAAATTGCTGAGCGTACTGTCGCCTGTCGCCAAGACTGTGCAAATTCATCAAATGAGCATGAAAGACGATGTGATGCGCATGGGTCAGGTCGAATCCGTCGCGCTGCCGGCCGGCAAACCGGTGAGCTTTGATCCCCACGGCTACCACATTATGCTGATGGACCTGACGGCTCAGGTGCAGGAAGGCAGTAAAGTGCCTCTCACCCTGATCGTCGAAAACGCCAAGGGCGAGAAAGAAACGATCAAGGTCGACGCCGAAGCCCGTGCACTCGGTACGATGGATCACGGCAACATGGATCACAGCAAGATGCATTGATGGCCCGGCGGCCTCGGTTCACGGGGCCGTTCACTGATGGGAGGTGCGTAATGACGACGAACACCGAAACCGCGATTCTGGCTGGCGGCTGCTTCTGGGGCATGCAGGATCTGATCAGGAGCAAGCCCGGCGTGATTTCCACGCGGGTCGGCTACTCAGGCGGTGATGTGCCCAACGCGACCTATCGCAACCATGGTAGTCACGCCGAAGCGATTGAAATCGTCTTCGATCCGCAGAAGATCAGCTATCGGGAAATTCTCGAGTTTTTCTTTCAGATTCACGACCCGACCACGCCAAATCGCCAGGGCAATGATTTGGGAGAGAGTTACCGTTCGGCGCTTTTTTACCTCAGTGAAGAGCAGAAACGCGTCGCCGATGACACCGTGGCCGACGTTGAAGCTTCCGGTCTCTGGCCCGGCAAGGTCGTCACGGAAATCGAACCTGCAGGTCCGTTCTGGGAAGCAGAGCCTGAGCATCAGGACTATCTCGAAAAGTTCCCCAACGGGTATACCTGCCACTTCATCCGGCCAAACTGGAAGCTGCCGAAGCGCAGCTGAATCCTAGGCGTCACACTTACCCCGTAGGAGCTGCCGCAGGCTGCGATCTTTTGATTGTTTAAAGGGCAAGATCAAAAGATCGCAGCCTTCGGCAGCTCCTACAGGGGCGATGTCGCGCTTATTTACGCTTCGCTGTATTGAGCGCCACGCCAAGCTGCTACTCAGCCTTTGAGTCGGTGGACTCCTTCTTCGCGATGGCTGTCGTCCTCTTCAGGGGCTGTTGTTCACACGTCGACCGGATCGTAGTCGTTCACGTTGGATACCTGCGCATGCATGCGCCCCAACAACTCAATCAGCGTGTCCACTTCCGAGTCAGAAAGCCCACTGAGCAGTCGCCGCTCGCGTTCCAGTGCAACCTTGAGCACCCGTTGATGAAGCGCTTTTCCGCTGTCAGTCAGGCTGACGGTGTAGCGCCGTGCATCCTTCGGATCGACCTGGCTGCAAATATGCCCCGCCACTTCCAGCGATTGCAGTGAACGGCTGACCGCGCTCTTGTCGAGCCCGATCGTCTGACAGATTCGATTGGCAGTGATGTCACTTTCGACGGCGAGCATCGAGAGCATTCGCCACTCGACGACACCGATGCCGAAATGCTTGCGATAGCACTGCGATGCCCCTGCCGAGAGTTTGTTGGACAGGAAATTCAGCAGCGCCGGGACATAGCGAGTGAGGTTCAGTTGTGATTCTGCAGACATTGAGCAAACACCTTGGATCGGCGAGATCTTGAATATTGGTTGACACCGCAACTAAATAATCGGAGGATTTCTCTACCGAACGTCACGGGCGATGACCTGCATGATAGGTCGTCGCCCTACCACATAAAAACAATTATCAGGTCTTGGTCATGAACCCTTTCAATTCAATCGCCCTCCACGCACAAGCGCCCGGCTGACCCCTCCCCAGCCAAAGCCCTAACCAATGTTTTTTTCAGCAGCCACTTCAGTGTGGAGGGACAAGTCATGCTTCAAGTCAACGTCACCCGCAAAGCAGACGAAGCCGAAGGCATCTGCAGTTTCGAGTTATGTGCCGCGGACGGCAGCGTGCTGCCGGCATTCGAAGCCGGTGCCCACATCGACATTCACATTGCCGATGGCCTCACACGGCAGTATTCCTTGTGCAACGATCCCAAGGAACGCCACCGCTACCTGATCAGCGTACTCAACGACCCGAACTCCCGTGGCGGCTCCAGAGCGATGCACGAACAGATACGGTCAGGGCAAACCCTCACTATCAGCAATCCGCGCAATCTCTTTCCGCTTGATCGCTCAGCCAGCCGACACCTGCTGTTTGGCGGTGGCATCGGTATCACGCCCATGTTGGCCATGGCCTATGAGCTATCGCACCAGGGAGCCGATTTCGAGTTGCACTACTGCTTTCGATCCAGCGAACGTGCGGCGTTCGTGGCGATGCTTACGCAAACACCGTTCGCTGATCGCATCAAGCTGCACGACGATAGCGGTCACCAAATCCAGAAGCTGGATGCGCCCGCCCTGCTCGCCACCCCCGACGCTGGCACGCATCTTTATGTGTGCGGACCGGCAGGGTTCATGAACTACATCCTCGATGCTGCGCAGAGCGCGGGCTGGTCACAGGACCGCGTTCATAAAGAGTTCTTCGCGGCTGAGCCTGTCGATCAAAGCACCAATGCGCCCTTCGAAGTCGAGTTGGCACGCAGTGGCCAGGTTTTTCAGATTCCCGCCGAACGCACGGTGTTCGAAGTGCTGGACGAGGCCGGCATAGAGATCGAGTCGTCCTGCGAGCAAGGCGTCTGCGGCACCTGTGTAACCCGTGTATTGAGCGGCATCCCCGAGCACCGAGACCAGTTTCTGACAGTGGCCGAACAATCCGCAAACGACCGCTTCACCCCATGCTGCTCTCGCGCCAAATCCTCACGCCTGGTTCTTGATCTCTGAATCGAACAACAACATAAAACCTGGAGAACACCCATGAACATTCAATCGCTTGCCGAAGAAATTCCAGCGCCTGCCTTGCCTGATTTTCCCCTGAACCAGTGGTACGTCGCTGCGCTGGGTTGGGAGTTGAAGGACAAACCCGTGGGCCGGACACTACTGGGCAAACCTGTCGTGCTGTTTCGCAAAACCAGCGGCGAGGTTGCCGCGCTGGAAGACCGCTGCTGCCACAGGGCTCTGCCACTGTCGAATGGCACGCTCGAAGCAACGGGCATTCGCTGCGGATACCATGGCCTGCTGTTCGACGAAAACGGCAAATGCGTCGAAATCCCTGGCCAGGACAAGATCCCGAGCAAAGCCAAAGTACCCGCGTATCACGTGCGTGAACAGGATCAGATCGTGTGGATCTGGTTTGGCAGCGCGGCTCAATCCGAGCCGACCTGCGAGCCACCGATCTACCCTGTCCACAGCAGCGGCAAGTACCTGTTCGACGGCAGCGTGTACCACTACAACGCGCCTTATCAGCTGATTCACGACAACCTCATGGACTTGAGCCATCTGGGCTATGTCCACCTGCGCACCATCGGCGGCAACGCCAGCATCCACATGAATGCCCGGATGACTGTGGAAAGTGAAGACAACGTGGTACGGGTGGTGCGCCACATGCCGGACTCCGTTCCACCTCCCACCTACACCGCCGCCTACCCCTTCAAAGGCACCGTTGACCGTTGGCAGGAGATCGAATTTCACGTCAGTCATCTACGTATCTGGACCGGCGCAGTGAATGCCGGCACGGATGACCTCAATGATCCTGATCGCGGTGGATTCCATATGCGCGGCTTCCACGGGGTCACGCCAGAGACCGAAACCACCACTCATTACTTCTGGACCATTGCCACCAACCCCGAAAGCAATCCTGAAGTCATCAAAGCCAAGGTCGTTGAGCAAACGGTATTGACCTTCGATGAAGACAAGGAAGTGATCGAAGCCCAGTACCAGAATATGTGCCGGTTCGGCGCGCGCCCGATGATCGACATACACGTTGATGTCGGTGCCAATCGCGCCCGCCGCATCATCGAGCAACTGCGCCAATCCAGCTCTTGAATGCAGCTGCACTTGCTACCGCTACATAACAAAAACCTCCTCAAGGAAAAAAACATGTCTGGCAATCGTGGTGTGGTGTATCTCGGCGCTGGCAAGGTCGAAGTACAGAAAATCGACTATCCGAAAATGCAGGACCCGCGCGGTCGCAAGATCGAGCACGGGGTCATTCTCAAAGTGGTTTCCACCAACATTTGCGGCTCCGACCAGCACATGGTGCGCGGTCGTACCACCGCGCAAACCGGCCTGGTGCTGGGTCACGAGATCACCGGTGAAGTGATCGAAAAGGGCAGCGACGTCGAGAACCTGAAAATCGGCGATCTGGTTTCCGTTCCGTTCAACGTGGCTTGCGGGCGCTGCCGTTCCTGCAAGGAGCAACACACCGGCGTCTGCCTGACCGTCAACCCGGCCCGTGCCGGCGGCGCCTACGGTTACGTCGACATGGGCGACTGGACCGGTGGCCAGGCTGAATATGTGCTGGTGCCGTACGCCGACTTCAACCTGCTGAAACTGCCGGACCGCGACAAGGCCATGGAGAAAATCCGCGACCTGACCTGCCTCTCCGACATCCTGCCAACCGGCTACCACGGCGCCGTCACTGCCGGCGTCGGCCCTGGCAGCACCGTTTACATCGCTGGCGCCGGTCCGGTCGGCCTGGCCGCCGCCGCATCGGCCCGTCTGTTGGGCGCTGCCGTAGTGATCATCGGCGACGTCAATACCATCCGCCTGGCCCACGCCAAGGCCCAGGGTTTTGAAATCGTCGACCTGTCGAAAGACGCGCCGCTGCACGAACAGATCGCCGCGTTGCTGGGCGAGCCTGAAGTGGATTGCGCAGTCGATTGCGTTGGCTTCGAAGCTCGCGGCCACGGCCATGACGGCGTGAAACACGAAGCCCCGGCCACGGTGCTCAACTCGCTGATGGGCGTGGTACGCGTGGCGGGCAAAATCGGCATCCCCGGCCTCTACGTCACCGAAGACCCGGGCGCTGTCGACGCCGCCGCGAAAATGGGCAGCCTGAGTATCCGCTTTGGCCTCGGCTGGGCCAAATCCCACAGCTTCCACACCGGCCAGACCCCGGTGATGAAGTACAACCGTGCGTTGATGCAGGCGATCATGTGGGACCGCATCAACATTGCCGAAGTAGTGGGTGTGCAGGTCATCAGCCTGGATCAGGCGCCGGAAGGTTACGGCGAGTTCGATGCGGGCGTGCCTAAAAAATTCGTCATTGATCCACACAAAACATTCAGCTCGACCTGAACCCTGAATTTCCCGGCCGACTCACGCCACTCCGGAGCCGAGTCACCGGCTCCGGGGCACCTTGCATGCTCCACTGACCAAAAAAACAAGAAGGTATCGACATGTACTCACTTCAATCCCTGCTCGACGGGGCGGTTTCGGCTGCCCGTCGTTCCCCTCCTCTCTCTATCAACAGCCTCGGAGCCTGACGTCATGAGCCAGTCGATTGGGCAACAGCTGGACGAAAAACCCATGGTCAGTTTCCAGTGGGGCGTGATTGCGCTCTGCTTTCTGATCAACATGCTGGATGGCTTCGATGTTTTGGTGATGGCATTCACCGCCGCCTCCATTTCCGCCGACTGGGGCCTGAGCGGCACTCACCTCGGCTACCTGCTCAGCGCCGGGCTTGTCGGAATGGCTATCGGCTCGTTGTTTATCGCCCCCTGGGCCGACCGTTTTGGGCGACGGCCACTTATCTTGCTGTGTGTCGGCATTGCGGGCCTCGGCATGCTGGCGTCATCCAGGGCGACATCCCCGGAAATGCTGGCCGTATTACGCCTGATCACCGGACTTGGCATCGGTGGCATCCTGGCCAGCAGCTACGTTATCGCCGGGGAGTATGCAAACAAAAAATGGCGCAGTCTGGCCATCAGCCTGCAATCCACAGCCTACGCACTGGGCGCAACGATCGGCGGTCTGATCGCGGCGCAGATCATCCCATCCATGGGTTGGCGTTCGGTGTTTTTTTACGGTGGCGTAGCGACGCTGTTGACCTTGCCGATCCTTGCATTCTGGTTGCCCGAGTCCCTGGCTTTCCTGCTGTCACGCCAACCCCGGCGCGCACTGGATCGTATCAATGCCGTGCTGCAACGAGTAGCGATCACTTCCCTTGAGCGGTTGCCCGAGGCACTGCGCGAATCCAGGAAACCGCTACGCGCCACCTTTGCCGAGCTTTTCTCGCCAGCCCTGCTCCGCTCAACCTTGCTGGTGTGGACCGCCTTCTTTCTAGTGATGTTCGGTTTCTATTTCGTCATGAGCTGGACGCCGAGGCTGCTGGTTTCGGCCGGTCTGTCGAATACCCAGGGAATCACTGGCGGCGTGTTACTCAACGTTGGCGGCATTCTCGGCACCTCGCTGATCGGTTTGCTGGCGGCGCGCTTTCGTCTGTCCCGCGTGCTCATGGCCTACCTGCTGGTCAATGCGGTACTGCTGGCGGTCTTCGTGCAATTCACTGCCAACCTGAACCTGGCCTTCGCCCTGGTGCTGCTGATAGGAATCTTTGTCAACGGCTGCGTAGCCGGGCTCTATGCCCTTACTCCGAGCATCTACAACGCCACTCAGCGCGTCACTGGCCTGGGTTGGGGCATCGGCATTGGTCGCGCCGGGGCGATTCTCTCGCCATTGGTGGCTGGTCGGTTGATCGATGCGCAGTGGCAGCCTGCCGATCTTTACCTGCTATTTGCCCTGTCCTTCGTCCTTGCAGCGCTCGCCGTCTGGCTGTTGAAGCCACAGCGGCTGCTCCAGCTGAACACCGTCGGCAACGCCTGAATCGACCGTCCATAACAATAAAAGCAGGACACATTACATGCAAAAAAACACTGATTGCCCTTGGCGCTACTGCCTGGGCATGGCGATAGCCTGCGCCTCTTCCACCTCCTACGCAGGGTTCGTGGACGACAGCAGCGCTACCCTGACCACGCGCAATTTCTATCTGGACAGAGACTACAAGGGCGACAGCCCTTATTCGGCCGCTCGCGAATGGGCCCAGGGATTCATCCTCAGGGCCAATTCCGGCTTCACCGACGGGACGGTCGGCTTCGGCCTGGACCTGACGGGCATGCTGGGGCTCAAGCTGGACTCATCGCCCGATCGAACCGGCACTCAACTGCTGCGCTACAACCCGAGGACCCGAGAGGCAGCAGACGAATATTCCGAGCTGGGCGTGGCGCTCAAGACGAAGATCTCCAAGACCCGCTTATCCATTGGCACGCAGTTCCCTGCTCTGCCGGTGATCAACGCGAGTCCTGCGCGGTTGCTGCCGCAATCCTTTCGCGGCGCCTACGCGACTTCCGAAGACCTGGACGACCTCACGCTGCACGCGGGACGCATGGATCGAGTGAACCTGCGCGACTCCACCGACTATCAGCCCATATCACTGGCGTCGCCCAATGGCCGCTTCAAACCAGGCGCCAGTTCCGAACGCTTTGACTTCATCGGCGGCGACTATCACTGGTCCGACACTTTGACGCTGCGCTATTTTCACGCCGAACTGAAAGACATCTACACGCAGGACTTTGCAGGAGGCATCCATCTGCTCCCACTCGGCCCCGGCAAACTGAAGACCGATGTGCGGGTCTACAGCAGCCGGGAAAACGGACGGGCTGAAGCCGGCAAGGTGGACAACCTGAACGCCGGTGCCATGTTCAGCTACCAGATCGCAGCCCACACCTTGGGTCTGGGCTACATGTATCTGACGGGCGACACGGCGATGGCCTACATTGCCGGTGGGGAGCCGACGGTACTCAGCGACGGCACCATGAGTGCAGACTTCGTCAACCCCAAGGAGCGGACCTGGGTAGCGCGTTATGACTACAACTTCGCCGCTGTGGGCCTGCCGGGGCTAACCGGCATGGCCCGCTATTTGAGAGGCAGCCACATCGACCTGCCTCATCTGGGGGGCAGCAACCTGACGGAGTCGTCGAAAGATCTGGAGCTGGCCTATGTCATACAGTCAGGCCCGGCCAAGAACCTCGCTCTGCGCATTCGCCATGCGTTGTATCGGAATGAGCAAAGTGCAGCCTCGACATTCCGCAGTGACAATGAAACCCGGATCAACGTCGACTACACACTCAAGGTCTGGTGACAGACAGCAGGAAACGCGTCTGTCCTCATGCATCCATGCGGATGCATGAGGGCAAACCCGATCAATGCGTTGGAAACACCACACCGACCTGCTGCGCATACTTCAGCCACGCCGCTTTCAGCCGCTGTACCGTCTCCGGTTGGGAAGCCGCCAGGTCGGTAGTTTCGCCACGATCTTGCCCTACGTCGAACAACTGCCATTGCAGCGGCTGCGCGTTATCGCCAAACCCTGCCTGGGGTCGCATGCCCAGCAGTTTGAGATTGCCTTCGCGATAGTACGCATTGCCGAACAGTTCGCCGGCCAGGCTGTCGTTGCCGTGTGGGCCGCCTTTTCCGGCGAGCATTGGCAGCATCGATTTGCCGGTAATCGGGTGTTTAGCGGTATCGGTAGGCAGAGGGATATCTGCCAGTTCGAGAAAGGTGGGTGCCAGGTCATCCACCCGTGCAACGCCGCGTTCTACACCCTGACGCTGCATTGCCTTGGGCAGATGAACAATCGCCGGCACACTGATGCCGCCTTCTGCGGTGGTGCCTTTGAACAGATGGAACGGTGCCGCGCTGACTTCGGCCCAGCGCAGGCCATAGTCGATCTGTGAACCCTTTTGCCCGAGGTTGGCGTAACTATTGTCGGTGTGCGCGCCCGGTGGGTAGAACTGGGCATGGTTCTCTCCCGCTGCGCCGTTGTCGGACATGAATACGATCAACGTGTTGTCGTACTGTCCACTTTGACGCAGGTATTCGACCAAGCGGCCGATGTTATGGTCAAGGTTATCGACCATGGCGGCGTAGATTTCCATCTTCCGCGCCTCGACACTTTTCTGCTCGAGGCTCAGTTGCTCCCATCCGGGCAGCTTGGGGTTGACCGGCAACGGCTTCGCAGGCTGTGCGTCGCTCGCCATGAGGCCGAGGTTTTTCATCCGTTCGATCCGCGCTAACCGAACGCTGTCATAGCCCTGATCAAATCGCCCTTTGTACTTGTCCAGGTACTCCTTGGGTGCTTGCAGCGGCCAGTGCGGCGAGGTGAACGCTGCATAGGCGAAAAACGGTTTGCCGTCCTTTTTGCTGTTTTGCAGGTAGCTGATCAATTTGTCGGTGTAGAAGTCCGACGAATAGAAATCCTCCGGCAACTCCACGGCCTTGCCGTTTTCGCGGTAGTGCACCTGCTCGATTTTCGTCGGGTCGACACTGGCGGGTTTGAAGTGCGATGCACCACCCTCCAGCAAGGTGAAGGACTGCTCGAACCCGCGCTGATCCGGGCCTTGATCCGCCTCAAGGCCCAGGTGCCATTTACCGACCATGAGGGTGCTGTAGCCGCCCTGTTTCAACAGTTCGGCGATCGAGTAGGAACGCTGGTTCAGATAGCCTTCATAACCCGGTTTGCCCCGTTGAAAGGGCTGCAAGGCTTCAGCCATGGTGCCGAGTCCGGCGAGGTGGTTGTCGGTGCCGGACATCAGCATCGAACGCGTGATGGAACAGGTCGGCGCGGCGTACATGTTAGTGAACTGCAAGCCATCCTTGGCCAGTTGATCCAGGGTTGGCGTATTGATATCGCCGCCATAGCTGCCCAGGTCGGAGTAACCCAGATCATCGGCGACGATCAGCAAGATATTGGGCTGGGCTGAGTCAGCACTGGCCGCCATGGCCAGGCTGCTGCCCAGTGTCAGCACGGCCGTCAGCAAGGTTTGAGGCAGACGCAAAAGAGGCATGTGTTCTCTCTTATTGTGTTGATCGAGGAGGGTTTTCAGCGCGGCTTACTCTTCGAATATCGCCACCGCACGAACAAACCCCGCCGATGCGTGCTTGATCTTGTAGGGGAAACACGACACCACGAACCCACTGGCCGGCAGCGATTCCAGGTTGGCGAGTTTTTCCATTTGCCCGTAACCGATATCGCGTCCGGCCTTGTGCCCTTCCCAAATGATCGAGGCATCGCCGTTGGCGGCAAAACGCTCACGGGTGTACTTGAACGGTGCGTCCCAACTCCAGGCATCGGTGCCGACAACCCGCACACCACGTTCCAGCAAATACATCGTGGCTTCACGACCGATGCCTACACCGGCATCCAGATATCCCGGTTGACCGAACAACGCTCCGGCACGGGTGTTGATCAGCACGATGTCCAGCGGCTGCAATTCGTGACCGATGCGTGCCAGTTCGGCTTCGATCTCGTCGGCAGTTACTACATGACCGTCCGCCATGTGCCGAAAGTCCAGCTTCACCCCCGGTTGCAGGCACCAGTCCAGCGGTAACTCATCGATGCCAAACGCTGGCTGACCGCCATCGGTGGTCGAGGCGTAATGCCAGGGCGCATCCATGTGCGTGCCGCTGTGGGTGGTGATCTGCAGCCGCTCGGCCGCCCAGGATTCGTTGCCCGGCATCTGTTCGAGTTGCAAGCCTGGGAACATCGCGGCCATTTCCGGCCAGCCTTGCTGGTGATCCATGTAATCGATCTTTGGCAGCAACGGCGGCGGATCGGTGTAGGGGTTGTTGTCGAGGGTGACCGAGAGGTCGACGAGACGACGTTTAGGCTTGGTGGGCAGTGACATGAAAGGTCTCTCCGGTCAGCGACAGGTGTCGAGGGGCTGCGGGGTTGAGGGAATTGCGGACCAGCGCGGCAGCGTTGCGGTCATGATTGAAACCGACGGCGCGGGCCTGCGGGGTTTTCAGCGGTGGCATGTGTCCGAACAACGCTTCCAGCCCAATGTCGGGCGCAAAACTGATCAGTTCTCGGCGCTCCTGCCCATAGCGCTCGGCCAGTGCGTCGATCACCTGGGCGATGGACAAATGCAGGACCGGCAACTGCCACACCCGCTGAGTGCCCAACGCGGCGCCATCCAACTCCGCAGCGTGGATCAGGTTGTTCACACAACAGCGCGCCGACATCCACCAGGCCGTCGCTTCTGGCGAGACCGGGCATTGATAGGATTCACCCTCGGCAAATGCACGCATCAGGTCGCTCATGAACGCCGAACGCAAGCCATTGGGCTCACGGGGCCGGGCGACGATGCCCGGCAGACGCAAAGCGCGACCATCGACATCACCGCGCCGGGCAAGATCGCTGACGGCGCTTTCGACCATGGCCTTGTGCGTGCCGTAGGACAATTCGGGGCGCAGTTCGGCAGCCTCGTTCATCCGTTCCGGCAGATGACCGCCGTACACCGCGACGCTGCTGGCATACACCAAAACCGGTGGCTGGTTCTTGTTGCGCAACTGGTTGAGCAGTTCAAGGCTGGCCAGCAGGTTGACCTGATAGCCGAGTTCGTACTGCTCTTCCGCCGCGCCACCGGGGATGCTGACCAGATGGAACACCACGTCGATGCCGTCGGCCAACACCCGGCGCATCAATGCCGGATCGGTCACGCTGCCGAAATGACGGCGCAGACGGGCATCCTCCGGCAAGCCCTGCAAGTCCCTGTCCAGCACCAACAACGAACCAATGTTCTGGCCGCGCAAATTGCCCCGCGCCAATAAACACCGCACCAGCTCTCGTCCGACAAAACCATTGGCTCCGGTAATCAACACACGCATAGGGCGCCCTCAGCCTTGAGCCTGAACGACACGTTGATCGATGGCGCCGAACAACGACTGACCGTCGCTATCCAGAACATCCATGTGCACGCGATCACCAAAGCGCATGAAGCCGGTTTGTGCGGCGCCGTGCTCGATCATCTCGATGGCGCGACGTTCGGCAATGCAGGCCGAACCCGCACTGCGCTCGGCATTCGAAACCGTGCCGGAGCCGATCAGCGTGCCCGCGCCCAGCCGGCGAGTCAGCGCGGCGTGGGCGATCAACTGGCCAAAGTCGAAATTCATCTGGCCGCCGTGGGGCTGACCGAACCATTGGCCATTCCAGTGCACCTGCAAAGGCAGGTGCACGCGACCGTCACGCCAGGCCTCACCCAACTCGTCCGGGGTAATGGCCAGCGGGGCGAAACTGGACGAGGGTTTTGCCTGGAGGAAGCCGAAGCCGGTGCGCATTTCCCGGGGTGCCAGGGCGCGCAAACTGACGTCGTTGATTTGCAGGATCAACTTGATGTGCTGCAGCGCCGTTTGCGCGTCGCAACCCATCGGCACGTCGTCCACCAACACCACGAACTCGCCTTCGAAATCGATACCCTGGCTCTCGCTCGGCAGCGAAATGTCGTCGCGCGGGCCAATGAAATCGTCACCGGCGCCCTGATACATCAGCGGCGTGTGTTCGACGCCGTCGATGGGATCAAGGTTGAACGCCTTCTGCATCAGCGCACCGTGGCTGAGGAAGGCCGAGCCGTCACACCACTGATAGGCACGCGGCAAAGGCGCCATGGCCTGGCTCGGGTCGAAGACAAAGGCGTCCGTCGCCTCGCCCGCATTCAACTGACGGGACAGCGCCTGCAAGCGCGGTTCGCTGCTGTTCCAGTTTTCTATGGCTTGTTGCAAGGTCAGCGCCACGGAACTCGCATCCAGTGCCCACGCGAGATCCCGCGAGACCACGACAAGCTGACCATCACGACTGGCGTTTTTCAGAGTAGCGAGTTTCATGCCGATGCTCCCTGGCCATTGCTCAACTCAGCGGCGAAGCGCCCGTCGAGAAGAATGAAGACCATGCGCGCCATCGCTTCGGTGCGGTTGCTCCATGCGTGGTTGGTGCCGCGTTGTACCACCACATCGCCGCGCTTGAGGTGCACTTCGTCCTCGTCCAGTACCAGCCACACTTCACCTTCGGTGACGATGCCGTAGTCGAGGGTCTCGGTTCGGTGCATCAATTTATGCTTCGAGCTGGCCTGCCCTGTACCGGCGTGGGACTCGCCGATTTCAGCGAACACCGCTGCGGCGTTCTCATCGCTGACCTGGTTCTGCACGCTGTCCGGCGGAATATCCACCACCCGGATCACGCTGCCCTGTGGCCCGGGGCTCAGTTGCAAGGGTTTGCTGCTGGGATCGCTGGCGTTGTCGAGCAAGGCCGGGCTGGTGCAGCTGTTCCACAGTTCGTAAAACACTGTGCCCGGCACTGCCGACAGCGGGAACACGTTTGGCGTCGGCCCGTTGCTGGCGACGATGGCCTGACCCTGCTGATCGTGGCCGGTGACCACTCGTTTGAATTCAGGAAGCGCTTGCATGGAAAATCCTCATTCAGTTTTCGTCGCCGATGGTCGTGCCACCGACAACAACATTCGCTTGGGGTGACAATCCAGCGAGCCGCGGCACAGCCAGGCAAAACAGCGCCACCAGCAGTTGCAGACCACCGACAATGGCCAGCGCACGGGGTAGCGCCATGGCGTCGCCACGGGTCATGCCGAGCACCACGAGGGGGCTGATAAATTCGCCGGCGAAGATAGCCGCGGTGAAACACCCCGCCGCCCGCCCGCGTTGATGGAAATTGACTTGCGCCATGATCCAGGTGATCAGCGTCGGCAGCATCAGACCGATGCCCAGACCGTTGATCGTCACGGCGACCACGACTTGCACATGGGTCAGCGCGTCAGCCATCAACAACCCACCGATGCCCGCCAGCACATAGGCGATCAACAGCATGTGCTGGCCACGCATGCCGCTGAACAAACGAAAACTCAACGCACCGACAAGCACGCCCAGTTGATTGGCGCCCATGGTCATGCCGATTTGTTGCGGGGCATCCACGTGCAGCAGGTTGAGCAGGTACCCGGCCTGCACCGGCACGATAAACAGGCTCAACCCCGCCAACAGCGACAGCACATACAGGGGCGCAAGCGCGCGCCATGGAAACTTGCCTGCCGGCAGCGGCTGCGTGGGTTGCGGGCGAGCCTGCGGCTCCCACAGTTTCCAGGCCATCAGCGGCAGGAAAATCAGGCCCACGGCGTACAGCGCGAACGGCGTGCGCCAGTCGTTCTGACCCAGGAAACCACCCAGCGCGATAAACACCGCCGCCGACAACGACGTAGCGACCATCTGCAAGGCAAACAGACGCTCGCGCCTGGCACCGCTGTAGTAGTCGCCCATCAGCGTGGTGCAGCAGGTCATGATGCCCGCCTCGGCCAATCCGATGCCACCACGGCTCAGGACGATCGCCGGCAGCGAGTCGAGCCAGAGCGGCAGCACACCGCAGAGCACGTACAGCAACATGCTCGCCAGCAGCAATGGCTTGCGCCCCAGGCGATCGGCGATCATCCCGGCGAATGGCGCCAGCAAGGCAATCACCAACGCCGGCAACGTCAACACCACAGGCACCAGCACGGCGCTGCCGGGCACGTCGGCGAAATGCGCCTGCATCCGCGGCAACACCGGGGCCAGCAACACCGCGCCCAGCACCGGCAAACAGCTGCCCAGCAGCAACAACAGCGATTGCGCCCATCCGGCTTGGCGGGCGCGCTTTTCTACAAAGGCATTAATGACCATGGCACTGCTCCTTGATGCGCAGATGAGGAACGTTGGCAACGACAGCCGCCTCAGAACCCGCCGCGTTGCTCACAGTCATCGGCAGATCGGCTCCCTGCGCCGCGCTGCGTGCGGGCAACAGGAAGTACGCCAGCGCCGGCAGCAACACCAAGGCACCGACCATGTTCCAGACAAACATGAAGGCCAGCAGCACGCCCATGTCGGCCTGGAACTTGATCGGGGAGAATGTCCAGGTCGCCACGCCGATGGCCAGTGTGATACCGGTCAGCATCACCACCTTGCCGGTGGACACCAGCGCGCGGTAATAGGCTTCGGACAGGCTCGCCCCTTGGCGCAGATGGCCCAGGAGGATGCTCATCACGTACAACGCGTAATCGACACCGATGCCCACACCCAAGGCGATCACTGGCAGCGTGGCGACTTTCACGCCGATGTTCAGCCAGACCATCAAGGCTTCGCAGAGGATGGACGTCAGCATCAAAGGGATCACCGCGCACAGCGTGGCGCGCCAGGAGCGGAAGGTGATCAGGCACAACAGGATCACCGCGCCGTAGACCCAGACCAGCATCTCGCGATTGGCTTGCTTGACCACAATATTGGTCGCCGCTTCGATGCCGGCATTGCCAGCGGCGAGCAGGAATTGCACCTCATCGGTGTTATTCGCGGCGGCAAATTTCTCCACGTGATCGACCAGACGGGTGAGTGTCTCGGCCTTGTGGTCGGTGAGGTAGGCGTACAGGGTCAACAGACTGCAGTCTTCGTTGTACAACCCGCGTGGCGCGCTGGCGGTGATCATGTTGAGCATCGCCTGGTTGTTCTGCAGCTCGTACCATTTCGGGTTGCCTTCACTGAGGCCGACCAGCATGCGCCGGTTGAGCAGCGCCAGCGAGTTGGTCGAATCCACGCCCGGCAAGGCGCGCAGTTGCCAGTCCAGGGCATCGACTTTGGCGAGGATGTCGTAGCGCGCACAGCTGCTGGCCGGTGTTTTTACCATCACCGCGAACAGGTCGCTGCTGGCGCCGTAATGACGGGTCAGAAAGGCATCGTCCTGGTTGTAGCGTGAGTCCGCACGCAGCTCCGGCGCACCCGCGTCGAGGTCACCTATTTTCAGTTGCAGGCTGACCACAAAACCGAGCGCCGCCAGCGCCAGGCTGATGGCGATGCACAGGCTGGCCCAGCGACGATGGGTGAACAGATCGAGAAAACGCCAGAACGCATGCCTTGTCTGGCCGCTTTGCTCGGCCTGTTCACTCTTCAGGCTAAGCTGTGCCGCACGCGGGGTGACGCCGACATACGAGAGCAACACCGGCAGCAGGATCAGGTTGGTGAAGATCAACACTGCCACGCCGATGCTGGCGATCACCGCGAGGTCTTGAATGACCTGGATCTTGATCAGCATCAGCACCGCAAAACCCACGGCATCACACAGCAGCGCCGTCAGCCCGGCGAGGAACAGCCGGCGGAAGGTGAACCGCGCCGCCACCACCCGGTGCATGCCCCGGCCGATGTCCTGCATGATGCCGTTCATCTTCTGCGCGCCGTGGCTCATGCCGATGGCAAACACCAGGAACGGCACCAGCACCGAATACGGGTCCAGTTGGTAGTCCAGCAATGGCAGCAAACCGAGCTGCCAGACCACCGCCACCAGCGAGCACAACACCACCAGCACGGTACTGCGCAGGCAGCGGGTGTACCAGAACAGCACGGCGGTGGTGATCAGGATCGCGACGGCGAAGAACAACAGGATCTGCTTCAGACCGGCAATCAGGTCGCCGACCTTTTTCGCGAAACCGGTAATGCGAATGTCGATGTCGGCGCTTTGGTAAGTGCTGCGCAGCGACTCCAGCTGCTCGGACAACACCGCGTAATCCAGCGGCTTGCCATCCGGGGTGGTCGCCAGCAACGGCACGTAGATGATGCTCGAGGTCTGGTCGAGCGCCACCAACTGACCGAGCTCATTGGAGCGCTGCACATTTCGGCGCAATGCTTCGAGGTTGGCGGCGCTGCCGCTGTAGTCGTCCGGAATAACCGGGCCGCCGTCGAGGCCGTCTTCAGTCACCGCGACCCAGCGTGTGGCCGGTGTCCACAGCGACTTCATGTAGGCGCGGTCGACACCTGGCAGCAGGTAGAGTTTGTCGCTCAGTGCCTGCAGGGTTTTCAGGTATTTGGCGTCATAAATATCGCCTTGTTTGTTCGCCACCACGATGCGCAGGGCGTTGCCCAACCCGGTGAGCTGTTTCTGGTGCTGAAGGTAGTTGGCAATGTAGGGCTGTTGCGTGGGGATCATCTTTTCGAAGCTGGCGTTGAGCTCGATACGAGTGGCTTGATAGCCGAGCACCAGAGTGGTCAGCACACACACCAGCAGCACCCACAGGCGGTGATTGAACAATGTGCGTTCCACCACTGAACCGGAGCGTGGATCGAAATTCGCCAGGCTTTCCGTGGCGTTGTCGAAAGACTTCATAACCTCACTCCGAAGCGGTAGCGATTGACGGCGAGATGCGCGTCAACCCAGTGAAACCAGCCAGCGTCAGGCTGCCATCGGCGGCCTGGATAACACTGGCAACGGGCTTGCCGAGCGGTTTGCCGTAGGGCTGGAGCAGTGCGCCGGGCTGGCCGTTGGTGCGAAACAAGGCGCCGCTCTGATTGACCAGCAGCAACTGGCCGTCATCGGTGCGAATCGCATCGCTGAAAGACACCGGCATTGGCACCGGCACAGGCTGGAAACTCGCGCCAAGGTCGCTGGAGGCAAACGCATTGCCCTTCAAACCGGCCACCAGCAAGACACCGTCATCGCGCATTTGCAGGGTGAAAAAACTGCCCGCGTAAGGGCTTTCCAGCTGCGTGAATGACTTGCCGGCATCCATCGAACGAGCGAGAAAACCCTGCTCGCCCGCGAGGAACCAGTGCTCGCCTTGTTGAGCAATGGCCGACAAGTGCGCGCCCATCGGGTTATCGATCTGGCCCATGATGGACTGCCAGGTGGCACCGCCATCGTCAGTGCGAAAGGCCAGGCCGTACGCCCCCACAATCAGGCCGTGCCGGGCATCGACGAATTGCAGGGCAAGGAACGGCTTGTCAGCCCCCTCGGCAGCAAGCCGTTCAGCCGTTTGCACACGCGCGGCGGCGGCATCCTGGTCGCTCGCAGAAGGCAGTTGCGCAGTGGCGGCCGCCAGCTCAAGTTGTGCCGCACGCAAGCCATCCAGTTGCACAACCCAGTGTTCACCTGCGTCGCGGGAGGCCAGCACGACACCGCCATGCCCCACAGCCCAGCCTGTGTTGGCGTCGACAAACTGCACGGCGGTCAGACTGACCGAAACCGGCACCGCTGCCTGACGCCAATTCACGCCGTTGTCATCGGAAAGCAGCACGATGCCCCGCTCCCCCACCGCCACCAGCCGCGTACCCGCACGGGCCAGGTCCAGCAGCACCGCGGATTTCGCTTGTGGCGCCTGCATCGCCGGCGTGTTGAGCGTGTCGCCCACCGCAGCGGCGTGCGCCAGGCTCAACGGCAACGCCAGAGGCAGCGCCACAAGGCACATCAGCCGACCAACCACCTGACAAAATCTGTTCATACCGACCTCGAAAAACCGTTTGAAACCGGATCGCGCTGCACCAGCCGCGATCCAGCCTGACTCAACGAACCCCGGCACCCGCCATCGCCGCAGGCGAAAACTC
The DNA here is from genome assembly GCF_019947275.1 of Pseudomonas sp. GL-RE-29. Lineage (NCBI taxonomy): Bacteria > Pseudomonadati > Pseudomonadota > Gammaproteobacteria > Pseudomonadales > Pseudomonadaceae > Pseudomonas > Pseudomonas sp. GL-RE-29. The sequence goes on along the minus strand of NZ_JAGYGD010000003.1, from coordinate 270,380 downwards.
GGAGGCCTTGTAGCGATCCACCACGCCATACTGTTCGGGCTGGCCGGTGTAGACGTTCTGGATAAACCAGGCGCCGGAGGTCAGGTCGTAGAAGCCCGAAGACAATTGCGCTTGTGCAGGCAGGTCTGGCAGTACTGCCGGCAATGACCACAGGGTCTTGGCCAGTTGGCCATTGGCGTCCCAACGGTCGCCCAACATGGCTTGCCAGGTGTCTTCATCGAGGTAGTAGCGGCCCTTCGGCAATTGGTGACGCTTGCCCGGTGCCAGGTCCGCCTCGACCACCCATACCCGGTGCAATTCCCAACGCACGTAATCCGGGTTCATGTGGTGAGCGAGGAACAGGTCTTCAGGTTTGGCGGCGGCTTGTACCTTGTTGGTGTTGTAGGGGATGTACATCTCCTGCTTGCCCACCAGTTTCCAGTTGAAGCGGTCCATGCGGCCCTGGAACACACTCAACTCATCGAAGGACATCACCCCGGCAGTCGCCGGTGTCGGCGTATCGCAGCAGGCATTCGGCAGTTTGCGAACCCGGCGTTGCCCCGTCAGGTAAACGTGGGCCTGGGACAGATCGCCGTTGATGTTGGTGCGGCCCATGATCTGCTCGCCGGCGCGCAACGGTGGCCCGACGTTGAGCAGGCGGAACAGCCAGTAGTCACCGGCAAACGACTCCGGCGAACCGTCCTGGTAGTAATACGGCATCTCTTGAATGGCCTGACCATCGGTGGTCATGACCTGCTTGCCATCTGCGGTCATCAGGTAGTGACGAAAATGCATCGACACCGAGGTACCGCGCCAATTCAGCACGTGGTTCCACATGGCTTCGGCACCGTTCTTCGGGATCGGGAACGGGATGCCGCCAAAGGCACCTTCAGGGACGGGGCCGGCGCTGCTGTCGACCAGTTTGGCGCGGGTGGCGTTTTTCAGCGTGTTGTCATACACCCACTGCGGCGCGGCGGCGGTGCGACGGGTCTGGTACACATCGATGCGATACGTGTCGGGGAAACGCTTGAACATTTCCTTGGTGCCGTCGCTGAGTTTGCCGGCGTATTGCGCCAGGTTTTTCGAGGTGATGCTGAACAGCGGCTTGTCTGCGGCGAACGGATCGGTACGCTTGCCGCCTTCCTTGAACGAAGGATCGACCTTGGTGTAACCACCGTCCCACGCCGGAATGGAGCCGTCGGCATTGCCGGCGCGCTCGGCGCCGAAAGGCGTGAGGTTTTTCGACAGTTTGGCCGCGTCTTCCGCCGTTGCAGCCAGCGTCAGTTGGCTGCAAATGGCCAGGCTACCGAGCAGTGCGAAGCAAAGCGTTTTGAGCTTGAAGGCTCCGGTTTTCTTATTGTGGGTCATGCGCAAGTCCTCTTAAAACGTGGTCTTGACGGAGAAAGACAGGTAGTCCCGGTCTTTCAGCGATTGCTTGTAATTGAACTGGCTGGCGGCGTTGAGGTTGGTGTCCTCCGCGCCGTAGTAATGCGTGTAGGTCAGGCCGGCGGTGACGCGATCCAGGTAGGTGGCGGTGATGCCGATGTTCATGTCGCCGCCGTTGTCCGGGCCGAACGAGCTGACCACCGCCGACTTGCCCAACGGGAAGTAGCTGAGACCGACCGGAATGCTGATATCGATGCCGGAGAAGAACTGGCGGTAGGTCGGGGTGTAAACCACCTTGAACCCGAGGCCGTCATCGGTGGCATTGGGGTCAAGGGCAGCGCGGTTTTTGGTGACGCTCAGCAGTCGGTTCCAGGCGATCTCACCGACCAGTCCCGATTCCCTGGCAAGGAAGTTCGGCCCGAATGAGGCCAGCACGTTGAGGTTGACGTGGGCTGTACGGCCGACTGCGTAGAGGGCGTCATCATCGTTGTCTGCGACCACGCCGGGCAGCACGGTTTGCCCGTTGGAAACCAGCGGCATGTTCCAGCGCATCGAGGCTTCACCGGCAAAGCTGTATTCGTCGACCGTGGTGGAAAAACTTCCCCCGAAGGCGCGAATGTCTTCCGGGTACACCCAGTAGTATTCGCCGATCTGGCCGGTGCTGAAGTTCGGCGCCCCGGTGGAGGGTTTCAGATACAGCTTGGGTGTCTTGTCGTGATACTGGATCGCGTACAGGCCGTACTCGACCGTTTCCGCGCTGTACTTCAACTGCAAGCCGCCCTGCCCCGAACTTTTCGCTTCCTTGTCATTGCCATGGAAGAACGCCGCCGGGCTGGCGGGATTTCCACCGAGGAACGGAGGAAACGGCGCGCCGACGATCAAGCGTTCGTTGCCTTCGCCAATGGTGTCGCTGGTGGAGAAGTAACTGCCCGCGCCCGGCAGGCGCGTCTCTTCCCATTCCAATTGGTAGAACGCGCCGAGCGACACGTCGTCGGTCAGTTGAAACGTGCCCGACAGTTGATTGACCGGACGGGTGATTTCCTTGAACTGGGTGTTGGGTACGGACTGCGCCTTCACCACGTCGACCGGCGCCATACCACCGGCAATGCCGTTGGCCCCGAAGAACAGGCTCTCGCCCCAGATCAAGCCGTGGCGACCGGCACGCACGGACGTGGAGTGATCGGCCACTTCGCCGTTCCAGTACACGAACGCATCGAGTAATTCACCGTCGCCGCCATGCAGATGGCGGGTGTCGTCGGTGAATTCGTCGTAGGCCACCGAGCGGGCGTTGGCCCGTGCCGGGTCGTCGTTATCGTTGTCGTGCTGGTAGGAGCTGTCGTACCAGGCAGCGCCACTGAGGCGCGCGCCGACGTTTTTGAACGACATGTCCAGCTCGGAAAGGATGTCCGTACGGTTGGAGATCAGGCCCTTTTTGAAGGCCCGATCACCGTCGTCCTGGTTGAGTGCCACCTGGCCCTCGCTCAGTTTGCTGCTGGGATTCTGGGTGCGCCAGGCGGCGCTGTACTTCACGGTGTTATCCCAACGCAGGTTGAAATCCGGATTGCCGGTATCCACCGAAAAGGCATGGGCTGCCTGGCTGCACAGCACCAACGCCGCGGCCAAACTGAAAGCAAAGGGTGCAGACGAGCTGACCGGGCGGCGCGCAAGCGTCGCAGTCGTGGAACTAACCATCGCGTTAACCTCTTGTTTTTATGTAGGTAACTGCTGCGGGTGAATCAGATGGGCTCGGCCGTCAGCGCGAGCATCTGCTTGACCAGGCCAATGCGGTCGAACTCACGGTCGTGCTGCATTTCCTTGTCGCCGGCCAGCACCGAGCTTTCGCTGATGAACTTGCAGCGCTCGAAACGGCGCGCCATGAAGCGCTGCAGCTGTTGCTCAATGCTGCCGTCGCGGGTCAGTTCTTCGCTGAGCACGATGGCGTCTTCAATCGCCATGCCGGCCCCCTGACCGAGGTGCGGCGTGGTCGCGTGGGCAGCGTCACCGATCAACAGCACGCGACCGCGATACCAAGGCTCGTCGACGAAGACCACTTCCATCGGCTTGTAGACCACCTGACTGCTGTCGGTGATTTGCTCACGCAGTTCGCCGATGAGGCCGGTGAACCCCTGCAAACGCTGGCGCATCTGCTCGGCCAGCGTCGCCGGGTCCATCCACGGGTTGGACGGTTCGTGGGACGTGAGGAACAGATACATCAGGTCACCGGCCAACGGAACGAGACCGGCATTGCCTTCGGCACTCTGGTAGTTGGCGAGGTGATCGATTTGGGGCGCGCGCGGGAAGTTGTAGCGCCACACCGACTGGCCGGTGAAGCGCGGTGTGTAGGTGTCGCCGAACAGCAAATCGCGAACCTTGGAGAACAGGCCGTCAGCGCCGACCACCAGGTCGTAGACAGCGCTAGTGCCATCGGTGAACAGCACATTTACGCTGTCGCCTGTGTCGTTCAGGGATTCAACACTCAGACCCAAGCGCACTTGGGCGCCGAGCTCCAGCGCCGTTTCGCTGAGGACTTTGTGCAGCGCCAGACGCGAGATACCGACGTTGGCAGGATACGCAGGACCTGCCAGGCGCTGACCCGGAATGCGTGCCAGTAGCTGGCCGGCCGGGCCGTAAATGGCGACGTCTTCAAAGGCATACGCCGCATCGAGATAACCATCCAGCACACCCAGCTTGGCCATCTCGCGGACCACGTTGCTTTGCTGGATGATCCCGACGCCGTACACCGTCCACTCTGACTTGAGCTCGATCAGATCGACTTCAATGCCCTTGCGCCGCAGTGCGATGGCCGTACACAAGCCGCCAATGCCACCGCCCACGATCAGAACTTTGTTCACTGCACTCATGGTTCTCTCACTTTTTATTCTTGTGATTCGATGCAGCGCCGGGCACTGCGTCGTTAGGTTCAGCTTCCCGGCAAAGCAGGGATTTGACTAATCGCGAGTAGGGATGCGATGTATCTCCAAACGCGATACCTCGATCTGAGGTGGCGCGACCGCATCAAAGGGCATTTGCAGCACCAGCCAGCCCTCCTCCACCCGCCACGGCAACGCCTCCAGTTTCTGGCCCAGACACGGGCCGTAGACGCATTCCCCGGTACTCGGGAGAAACTGCGCCCCGTGTGCGTAACACATGATCAACTGGCCGTCGGCGGACAAAAAACGGTCCTTGCGATACTCCAGGCGTACGTCCAGATGCGGGCAACTGTTGCGATATATCCGTATGTTTCCCTCGTGCATTACGGCAAAAACACTGTCCTTGCCGCGTTGCAATGGATCGAATCCGCGCGCCTGCCCTTCCACCAACTCGTCCATCCGGCACAGGGGAAAATCACTGTGGCTCATGGCTGGCATCCGCCCTCAACCCTGTTTGGGTGGCGGACCGCCAGGTGCCCATTTTTCTTTCGAATTGAACAGGAACAGCTGCGAGTTATCGGCTGACAAAGGCGCACGGCGGGCCTCCCAGGCGTCATCGTGTTTGTCCATGTCCGCGTCGTATTCGATGTGGCAACCCAGTGGACTGTTGAAGTACCAGAACCAGTTGGAGCCAAAGAGGTGACGGCCAGGGCCCCAGAAACTGGTCCAGCCTTTTTGCTCGAAACGCGTGCCGGCCAACAGCACTTCGGTGCCGCTGCCCATGTGAAAGGTGAAATGCTCACAGCCCTTCATGTGTGGCGGGGTCTGGATCATGAACAGGCAATGGTGATCATCGGAGCCTGCGGGGCGCATGAACGGCCCGGCGCCGACAAAAGTGTCTGTGGTCCGGAAGCCCAGGCGTTCGGCATAGAACGCTTCGGCCTTGGCCGCGTCGGGGACGAAATACACCACGTGGGACAAGGTGCGTGGCACCGCGCTCATGTCGAGGGTGATGCCGGGCTGGTTCAGCGGGCGTTGCGGCGAATGGCCGGCGGCGTTGGTCAGGTCATCCGGGGCGTCGTACGCCTTGCGCACGGTGACCTGGAAAGCGATGGCGAAGCCCATGTCGTCGACACTGTGCAACACGCCGTTTTCACGGGTGACCTGACGATCCCGTGCCAACTCGTCTTCGATGGCGTCGAGGTCAGCCGCGCTGGCAACGCCGTATATGGTTTCGCGTATCGACGGCGCCGGGCCGATGGCAACCGGCAAAGACGGATCGTCTGCGCGGCGAATGATCACGGCAGTGCCGTCCAGTGCTTCAAAACGCCCGCCATTGCTGTCGACATCGACCGGCGCAAGGCCGTAGTCACGCAGGCAATCGGTACAGGCTTGGATGTCATCGACGCCAAAGATAAGGGCATCAAGGCCAATGATGTTCATGGCTACCACTCCATTGAAATTAGTATCCGGATGCACTTGCTGAAAGCTCGGTAAGCCATTCAGCGATGCATGAAATCCGGTGGTGGTGTCGGCCAGAGGTCCGACTGCGGCGAAGAGTGACGTGCGCTTTGGCAGCTGACTAATCGCGAGTGGGGATGCGACCTATCGGCAAACGCGATACCTGATGACTTCGGATGACGGCGCACGGGCGGGGTTGACGGGACGATGAATTCACCGGAATGTATCGTCAAAATAAATACAACAGTGGACGTACCTGATGCGTTTCAATCACCTCGATCTCAATCTGTTGGTGGCACTCGATGTATTGCTCGAAGAGCAAAACATCACCCGTGCCGCCGAACGCCTGCACATGACACAGTCCGCCACCAGCGGCGTTCTTGGGCGTCTGCGCAGTTATTTCGAAGACGAATTGCTGGTGCAGGTCGGGCGCAAAATGCAGCCCACGCCCTACGCCCAGGAGCTCGCCAAGCCGATTCGCGAAGTGCTGCTGACGATTCAATCCTCGATCACCGCCAAACCGGTGTTCGACCCCACCACCAGCAAACGCCACTTCCGCCTGGTGACTTCGGATTACCTGATCAGCGTGCTGTTCGCCCAGGTGATTCAGAAGATCCACCAGGAAGCACCGAACATCACCTTCGAGATGCTCGGTCCTGGCGATAACTCCGGTGAATTGCTGGTTCGCGGCGAGGTCGACCTGATGATCGTGCCTGAGCGCTACATCATCGACGGCCACCCGCACAAACTGCTGTTCGAGGAAGAACACGTCTGCGTGGTGTGGAACGGCAACACCCAGGTCGGCGACAGCCTGACCCTTGAGCAGTACATGGACATGGGCCATGTCTCCGTCGGTTTTGGCCGCACCCGGCACTTGAGCATCGAAGAATGGTTCATGAACCAGTACGGCTTCAACCGCCGCATCGAAGTCATCACCAACGACTTCAACACCCTGCCGCAACTGGTGGTCGGCACCCAACGCATCGCCACCATGCACCAGCGTCTGGCGCGGCTGTATGCCGAGCATTTGCCGCTGCGCATCCTCAATCCACCGGTAAAGATTCCGGTCATGCGCGAGGTCATGCTCTGGCACCGCAGCGTCGACGGCGACCCGATGCACCGCTGGCTGCGCGAGCGCATCTGTGAGTTCATCCAGCATCTGGAACAGGATCCTATCGCCGCTCGCGATACCTCGCATCCCGAGTCACGATTGGTCAATTAGCCGGTGCGTCCTTAACGTGCCTTGAGAACGCTCAAGGCAACCACAAGGACAACAACAATCATGTTCCGTTATTTCCCGACCAATTACGTGTGGAATCTCTCTGTCAACCTGGCCATCGAGATGGGCGCCCGCATTGGCGAAATCGAAGAGATGTGCGCACCGCTGCAGGAAGCCGCGCAGCAGCCTGACGCCGCTGGCACCAAGGCATTTCGCGAAACCTGGGCGAAGATGGCCGACAAACTCTGCGGCCTGGCCGAGGAAGACGAAGGCAATTGCCGATACCTGTCCGCCGGCGAAAAGTACAACCGCGCCGCCACCTATTACCTCACCTGTGAGCGCTTGCAGGCCCATGGCGCGCCGGGTCGTACCGAGCTTTATCAGCGTTTTTTGCAGACCTTCAAACGCGGCGTCGAACTGTCTCGGGAGAACTGCGAGCGCGTTGAAATTCCCTACGAGGGCAAACATATTTCCGGCTTGCTGGTGCGTGCCGAAGGCGTGAACGGCCCGGCGCCGATCCTGGTACAGGTCAACGGACTGGATTCGACTAAAGAGATGAAATACCGCGTCGGTCTGCCAGCCTGGCTGGCAAAGCGTGGCGTCTCGTCATTGATCATCGACCAGCCCGGCACGGGTGAAGCGCTGCGCCTGCATAACCTGATCGCCCGCTACGACAGCGAGCATTGGGCCAGCCGTGTGGTCGACTGGCTGGAAACCCGAAGCGACGTGGATGCCAAGCGTATCGGCCTGGAGGGCGTCTCTCTCGGCGGTTATTACTGCCCGCGCGCGGTGGCCTTCGAGCCACGGTTTGCCTGCGGTGTGGTGTGGGGCGCGAACCATGACTGGCGCGATGTGCAAAAGCGTCGACTGGAAAAAGAAGGCAGCTTCCCGGTCCCGCACTATTGGGCGCACGTGCAGTGGGTATGGGGTGCAAAAGACATGGACGAGTTCATGGCCATCGCCGAAAACGTCCATCTGGACGGCGTGCTGGACCGGATCAAGGTGCCGTTCCTGGTGACCCACGGTGAAAAGGATTCGCAGATCCCGTTGAAGTGGGCGCATCGTACTTACGAGCAACTGGTCAACAGCCCTAAACGTGAACTGAAGATCTTCACCGAACGCGAAGGTGGCGTGCAGCATTCCAGCTTTGACAACAGCATCAACGCGGGTCAATACATTGCCGACTGGGTTGCCGAAAACCTGGGTGGCCGCACCGCCTGACCCGGCCCCCTGTAGGAGCTGGCTTGCCAGCGATGGCGGCAGCACATTCACCACCGCTATCGCCAGCAAGCCGGCTCCTACAAATCTGTGTCATACCCAACATCCACCATGCCCCCGCAAACCCGTAGGAGCTGGCTTGCCAGCGATAGCGTTTGCACTGACCTCTGAACGAACTCAGTTTGGTGCTCGGGTGCCATGGAACGAGCTGATCTGCCAGCCCTCGGCCCCGAGCGTCCAGACCTGCGTGGCAAACCCCTCACCGCGAATCGACTGATCGCCGCCGCGCTTACGCAGTGTGTTGCATTGTGTACCAGTCATGACGGCCAGCTGTTCTCCGTAGAAGCGGATCAGCAACTCGCCACGCTCAATGTCCAGGTACTGTACGGCGCTTTTTGCGTACTCCAGATAGTCCGCCTTACCTTGCACCAGGCCCGTGGTGTGCACATACACCAGGTCATCGGCGAACAGCTCGGCGACGCGTGGGTAGTCTTCTTCAACCAATGCCCGGCGGCGTTCTTGCTCAAGTGCCAGAAGCTCGGTTTTTACCGCTGTGGTGGTCATATGAAACGCTCTCTGTGGGTGATGAGCGCGCACCATAGACTCGCGATCCAGGGTACAAAAAATCGTCGATCACGATGCCTGCCATCGTCACTCGCGATACCCGCCAGTTGATCTCGTTCATCCTCGCGAAGCCCGCGCGCTTACTGGCGTGCAGCAGCTATCGACGCCATCAATACCCGGCCATTGATGCAAGTTGCTGGTGGCATCCATACCCGCACCCTAGCCTCGCTTTGCATAACAATCAGCAAAGTGAAAACGCCATGAATGCCCTGCACCTGAAATGCCAGACCCTGTTCGACGGCACTGGCCTGGAAACCCGTCAACAGCAAACGCTGGTCGTGGAAAACGGCCTGCTGGCGTATGTCGGCCCGACCGCCCTGGCGCCGCAGCCGCAACCGGGTGACACCGTTGTGAACGCCGGCGATAACTTCGTCATGCCGGGTCTGGTGGACGTGCATACCCATTTGGCCTTCGGCAACGCGCAGAGCGAAGAAGACATCGATATCTGGACCAGCGACGAATTCCGTGCGCTGCGCGGCATGTTCTTCGCCCAACATGTGCTGGCCGCTGGCGTGACCAGCATGGTCTGCCCGGGCGATAGCGGTCAGCTCAGTATCGCGGTGCGCAATGCGATCGCTGCGGGCCTGTTCGAGGGCCCGCGCATCGCGGCCAGCAGCCGGGTCATCACCAATCGGCAGAGCCTCAACGACTGGTTTCCCAGCCGCGTGGGTGCTCCGGAATATTTCACCGCACGCCTGGTCACCAGCCGCAGCGAAGCCTTGGCAGAAATCCGCAAGCAGGCAAAGGATGGCGTAGACCTGATCAAGATCGCCATGGACGGCACCCACCGTCGCCCGAACGGTGAAATCATTGCCGCATTCACCGCTGAAGAAACCTATGAGATGGTCGAGGAAGCCCATCGCCTGGGCTGCAAAGTGGCGACCCATGCCTATGGCCGAGAAGCGGTGATGTACGCCGCACGCGCCGGGGTCGATCTGGTGTTCCACGCCTTTTACATGGACGACGCCTGTATCGAGGCCTTGCTCGAGGCTGGCAGTATCCTCGCGCCGACCATGACCTTCCCGCAGAACACCGTGGACTTTTGTCAGCCCCACGACCCCGCCATCAGCACCGGATACGCCGGTTACTGCGCACGCACGCTGGAAGTCGGTTCGGCGGTGCTCAAACGCGCCAAAGCCGCCGGCGTGCCTTTCGCCTGTGGCAGTGACAGTGGATTTGCCGTGACGCCTTACGGCGAGTGGCACGCGCGTGAATTGGAACTGCTGGTCACTCGCCTGGGCTTCACCCCCGCCGATGCCTTGTATGCCGCCACCGCTGTCGGAGCGCGTTGCATGCCCCGCGGTGAAACCATCGGCACTCTGGAAGTGGGCAAGCAAGCGGACTTCCTGTTGCTCGACGGCTCGCCGTTGCACGACATCCGCATCCTCCAGGATCGCTCGCGACTCAAAGCCGTGTACAAGGCCGGTCAGCCGGTGCGCTTGGAACGCAGCCCCTACAACCCCAAGCAAGTGTCTGATTTCAACTCGTTGAAGTGGACTGACCTGTATACCCGCGACCGGGTTGCCCAACTGGGCAAGTGGGCCGTATGAGGAGCGACGTCATGCACACACTTGATCTGCTAACAGCCACTCAAATCGCCAGCAGCGCGATCCGGATCGCTCAAGAAACCGGAATTAAACCCTTGGCCGCCGTCGTGCTGGATGCGGCGGGTCATCCACTGGCGGTTTTGCGCGATGAACAGGCCAGTTTTCTTCGTCCGCAAATCGCTACCGGCAAAGCACGCGGCTGCCTCGGAATGGGCTTCGGTGGGAGGGAACTCGCACGGCGTGCGCAAGCCATGCCGGCGTTCTTCGATGCGATCAACAGCCTGACCGGTGGCGAAGTTATTCCAGTGGCGGGCGGTGTGCTGATTCGCAATGCCGAGGGATTGATTCTGGGTGCCATCGGCATGAGCGGCGACACCTCGGACAATGATGAACGCTGCGCTGTGCAAGCCATCGACCAGGCCGGGCTGGTGGCCGATACCGGGGATTAACTGGCGAGTTGATCCAGCAACGCGGCCTGCTCCAGTAACAGGCCGCGAAACCACATCATCGCCGGATCCCGCTCCTGATACGGGTGCCATTGCAACACCTGCACGGCGTCCGGAAAGGCCAGCGGTGCCGGGTGAATGCGCAGCGGATAACGCTGGGCAAAACGCTGCGCTTGCCGACGAAACACGGTGGCGATTCGCGCGGTGCCCACAATGAATTCCGGCATCAGCGCGAAGCTTTCGAGGGCCACCGCCACCCGCCGATGCACACCCAACTCATGCAGGTGCATGGCATCCATCGCCAGGTTGCGACCGTCGGCAAACTCGCGGACCACGTGCTCGGCCGCGCAGTAGTGGGTCAGGCTCAAACCCGCGGCGTACTCCGGCTGCTGTGCGCAAACGATGCAACACAACTGGTCGCTCATTAATGGCACATGGGGGTAGGCAGGGTTCAACCGACGCTGCGGGACGATCACACAATCACTGCGACGATAGTCGAGCGCTTCGCTGACCACATCACCGTCGCGAGGCACCGGCAAATCCCGCAGGCTCAAACGCACACCCGGCGCGACACGCGCCAACTCAAGGCTGACCGCAGGCAAAAGCACCCCGGCCACGTAGTCGGACGCCACCAAAGTGAATTGCCGAGAACAACTGGCCGGGTCGAAATTCACTGGTGCATCGACAATCTCCCGCGTCAGCGCGAGCGCTTCATGCACCTTGGGCGCAAGCTCCAGCCCCAACGCCGTGGGCTCCAGACGCCGGCCGACCTGCACCAGCAACGGGTCATTGAAATGTTCACGCAAACGCCCGAGCGCCGAACTGGTCGCCGACTGGCCCAGACACAAACGCTCCGCCGCCCTGCTGACGCTGCATTCAGTCAACAAGGCATCCAGGGCCACCAGCAGGTTCAGGTCGAGACGTCGATACCTCATGCCATTTCCGTTGATAAAGGCAAGGACGCCAATCTAAGGGCCCGTGTATCAGTCATACCAATCGCATACCTCGTTAGCTGATATCGCGATTGACGATACTTGGTCGGTAAATGTGTGCAGTGACGCTGTCATGAATAGTCAATTAACTGTCGTCAAATGCGAAGCGCTCCCGCATCGGGGCCTTTTAAATGGAGGTACTAAAAAGTCTCTGGCAATTGAGTCGACGGATCCCACCGCGGCCCCTTAGTCACGAGTTGCCTGGTCCGCCAGGCAGGAGAATAACAATATGAAATCCGTGAAAAGTTTGCTGGCCGCCATCCCCCTCATGGCGCTGGCCATCGATGCGCAAGCCTACGTATCGAGTCAGGAAGCCGCCCGGCTGGGCACCGTCCTGACGGGAGTGGGCGCCGAAAAGGCCGGCAATGCCGATGGATCCATTCCGCCCTACAGCGGTGGCCTGACTACTGCCCCCTCCAGCTTCAAGACCGGCGACAGCATGCGCCCCGACCCCTTTGCGCACGAAAAGCCGTTGCTGTCGATCAATGGCAAGAACGTCGATGCGTACAAAAACATGCTGAGCGCTACCACCGTAGCGTTGGCGAAGCGCTATCCCGGTTTTCGCGTCGACGTGTATCCGACCCACCGCACGGCATCACTGCCACAGGCGGTACTGGACAACAGCCGCAAGAATGCCACCAACGCCAAGGCCATCAATGGCGGGATCGCCATCGACAATGTGATGCCCGGGGTGCCGTTTCCGATCCCGCAATCCGGCGCGGAAGCGATGTGGAATTTTCTCCTGCGCTACCAGGGCGTCAACATCCACTCCAAGTACGACTCCTGGAACGTCGACACAGCGGGCGTACCGAGCCTGGCGGTCACCGGCGAGGCATTCATCTCGTTCCCGATCTACGAGAACATGTCGAAGCCGTTCAACAGCTCGGACATTTATTATCAGTTGAAGCTGTCCTATACCGGACCCGCGCGCCGAGCCGGCGAGTCGATCATGCTCAAGAACGCCACCAATGCCACGGAGTTTCCTGGCCGTGCCTGGCAGTACATGCCGGCCCAGCGCCGCGTCAAACAGATTTCGATCCTGGCCTACGACACCCCCAACCCCGGCACCGCCCGAGCACTGGAGCTGTATGACTGGACGCTGGTCGGCAAGCAGGAAATGATCGTTCCCTACAACACCTACAAACTCACCTACGCCCGCGAAGCAAAATCTCTGACCACTCCTGACTTCATTTCCCCGGATTTCGTACGCTGGGAAAAACACCGGGTCTACGTTGTCGAAGGCAACCTCAAACCCGGTGCAAAGCACATCTACCAGAAGCGCCGCTTTTACCTCGATGAAGATACCTGGGCCGCAGTGGCGTCCGATCAGTACGACACCCGTGGCCAGCTGTATCGTGGCTCCTTCGCTTTCTTCAGCCAGAGCTATGACCAGCAAGTCCCGGACGCCACACCGTTCATGACTTACGACCTGTCGAAACGTACCTACAACATCAATGGTGTGGTCGGCCCCCATGGCGGCATCCGCTATATCGAGCCGCTATCGACGGCGCAGTGGGTGCCGGAGTCCATGGCGGGCACCGGTATTCGCTAGTCTGAGATGCATCAGGGCCCGACATCCGGGCCCTGATGCTCAGTCCTGCCGCAAGGCGCCATCGAACGCTGGCGTCAACCCCGACAATTCCAGCTTGCGGACAAAAGCGCCAATACGTTGCTGCTTGTAGGCGTCCACGTCCAGGTCTCGGTAATCGTAGAAACCCTGACCATCGCGCAAACCATTGCGACCGTTTTGCATGTTGTCCGCAATCACCTGCGGCGACTCGAAACGCGGCGACAGCGCGCCACTCAAGTAACGCGAGGCGTAGAAGAGAATGTCGCCTCCACCCCAGTCGATAAACTCAAGCAGCCCCAGCACCGAGAAGCGCAAGCCAAAACCGACGCGCACCGCCGTGTCGATGTCTTCAGCGCTGGCCACGCCCTCTTCCACCATCCGTGCGGCTTCGTTCATCGCCAGTGCCTGGATGCGCGGCACGATATAGCCAGCCACCGGATTGCAAACCACCGGCACTTTGCCAATTCGCTTGAGCAGTTGCAGCAAGCGCTCGACCACCTGCGGGCAGGTCGCTGCGCTGCGGCTGACTTCCACCAGCGGCATCAGGTGCGCCGGGTTCAGCCAGTGCGCGTTGACGAAGCGTTGCGGCTCGCTGACCATTTCGCTCAGCTCGGTGACCAAAAAGGTCGAAGTGGTCGACGCGATGATGGTCGACGCGGGGACCTGCTCGCTGACCCAGGCAAAGGTCTCCTGCTTGACCGCGATGACTTCCGGCACGGCTTCGAACACCAGGTCGCACAGACGCAATGCCTCGGCGGCCTGGGACCGGGATTGCAATGCCAATCGTGATAGTGCGATGTCCGCCTGTTCCGGCTCAAGCATGCCGAGGCGAACCAACATCTGCAGCTCGCCGCGGATGTTGTTGCGCACACGCTCGAAGTAGCCGCGCCGCTCCTCCTCGGCGCGATCCTTGATATCGATGAGGGTGACCGGCAGGCCTGCGTGAATGAATGCCAGGGCAATGCCCTCGCCCATCCGGCCGGCGCCGACCACGCTGACTTGCGGCAGCGCGGCGCTCATCAGTTGCAACCCTTGGTCAGTAGTTCGGTCATCTGTGCTCGACTCAACTTGGCCAGGCCGAGATTTTCCAGAGTGCGGCCCTCGGCGTAGAGATCACGCCCGGCGACGACCGAGGCAATGCTCAGCAGGCCCTGGGCAACCGGGGTCGGCACACCGGCCCAACGGCCGACGGACACCAGGAGGGACAAGCCCAGGCGTGTGTCTTCGAGCATGTAGCGATGCTTTTGCAGGTCGATGTCTTCGCGCCAGTCGCCGCTGTCGGTGAGCTTGCCATGGGCACCGCGACCGTACATCCACTCCTCGCCTTCGCTGCTGTTGTAGTGATCGGCCAGGGGGAAATGCGGCGCGCCATAGGTCAGTTTTTCTCGCACGGTCATGCGCTCGGCATCCAACTGGTTGGTGACGCGGCGGATCGACGGCTGGGTGCCTTCGTTGTGAATGTCCCAGGCCTCGAAATGCTCCAGGGGACCGGCGTTCATCATGATCAGCGGCGGATGGATGATGGGACCTGCGTTCATCAGCGCACCGCTCAGGGCGTCTTCAATCGGTTCGACGCTCGGATAGGCTTCGCGCAACACCGAGAACGCGTGCTCGGACAGGTGACTCGGGAACACGCCGGTCGGCAGGCGCGTGGCGTAGCAACTGATTACCAAATCGCTGGCGCCATGCTTGCGCACCAGGTACGGCAGCGTACCGGTTTCAGCAAAGGCGACTTTGCTCTGGTTGCCTGCGTCGGCCATGGCTTTGGCGAACACGTAGCTGCCGAACGTGCCCGGTGGCAGGAACACCACTTGACCGTCACGCAGGTGCGGCGCCACGTGTTTGGCCAGGTCTTCATGGGAAGTCGACGGCAGCGGGATGATGACCAGTTGCGCGTCGCCCAGGGCTTCGGCCAGGTTGTCGGTCAGCGATAGCTTGTCGCCCTGCTTTCCGACCGACAACTGGCGCGTGCCTTGGTAGTCCTTGATGGTCAGGCTGCCGATGGCCAGCAGTTCTTTGAGCGCGGCGCAGTCGCGACGCCACAGGCGGGTTTGATGCCCCTTTTCAGCCATTTCGACAGCCGCGGCATAACAGCCGTGTCCACCACCCAGCACGGTAATATTCATCGAGTCACTCCTCTTGTCAGTGACTCGATGCTATCGAGCTGCACCGCCGGCGACTTACCCGATTGCGCAGCCGACTGACCGATTGCGCAGAAGACTCAATGCTTCTGTCGGCGCAGCGTGTCTGACGGCAGGCAACCGTAGCGTTGCCGATAGGCGCTGGAAAAATGCCCGAAGCTGTTGATGCCATGACGCAACAGGATATCGGTGACCGTTTCACCCTCCTTGCCCTGCTTCAGTGATTCGTGGATCACCGCCAGGCGGCGGTCACGGATGTACTCGACCGGCGCTTGCTGGAGAAACTGCTTGAAGCCGTTCTGCAAGGTGCGCACCGAAACGCCGGACAATTCACTCAGGGTCGCCAGGCTGATCGTCTCGTCGAGATGCTCCTCGATGTAGTCACGGGCCTTCTTCACGTGGTGCGGCAGCGGCGCGCGCGCGTCGATCAAAAGATCCGCCGAGTAATTGTGCGGCAACTGGGTGAGCAGCAGCTGCATCAGGTATTCGGACAAGCCGCTGGCGATGCGCGAACCGTCCACGCCATCGCCGTAAAGCCGGCAGATGTAATCCAGGGTGTGATAGAGGCTGACGACGCCGGCGCCCAGGTGGTCGACGCTGACATCGAAGATCACCGACTGTCGCAGGCTGCGGCCGAGCAAGCGTTGCAGTTGCGTCTCCAGGGCATCGCGGTCGATACGCAGGATCAGGTTGCGGCACTCGCCATCGGTGACGATGCGGCTTGTCGCGAATGGCGAGGAAACGCTGAGGTAGCCCGACTGCATCGCCGCACTACGCCGCCCGTGGGCCACCTCGCAGTGTCCCTGCAAGGTGATGCGGAACAGGTATTGATCGGCAATGTCGCCGATGTTGATCTCCACCGGCGCGCCATAACGCAAGTCGAGCAGCGCCGAATCGCCGAAGAACACGCCGTTGAGACGGGTGTAAATCGGCTCGTCACGCAGGACGTTGAAACTGTGCGGGCACAGGTAATGGCTGACCTTGTCCTTGATCTCGCGGTAATCGGCCGAGCTGAACAAGCTGTGCCGTTCCAGCAGGTGTACATCATTCAACATCAGAGGCTCTCCTGACCTGAAGCGCAACGGCCCCGCTGCGTGGAAACGGAGCGAGGCCGAAATACCGACAGAGGACTGTTTATGTCACACCTGGGTCGGATACTCACGGGCATAGCTTTCGCGGAAACGACCGCACCCACGCCACAGCAGAAGCACCGTCAACACCGACGCCCCCACGATTACCAGCGACATCGACGAACCCACCGCCGCAGGCGACCCGAAATAACGGTCGGTCAACAGCGCCACCAGCGTGGTGCCCAGGCCCAACCCCAGCAGATTGCTGATCAACAAGAACACGGCCGAAACCTGCGCACGCACCTGATTCGGCGCGAGAATCTGCATCGCCGCCGTGGACGCTGGCATCGGGAACGAGGCGAAGAACATCGCCGGCACCAACAGCGTCACCGACAACCACAGTTGATCGACTTGAGGGAACATCACGGCCGGTATTGCCATGCCGAGGGCGCCGATCACGCCGGTGCGCATCGCGGCATCCTGATGTCCCTTCTTGGCCAGGTAATCGGTGAGCCATCCACCGAACAGCACCCCGGCGGTGTTGGCCAGCAACAGCACGGTGCCGAGCATGTAACCCGCCTCCATCGGCGTCAGGCCGAACTTGCGGATGTACAGCGCCGGGCTCCAGCTCATCATGCAGAAAAGCACCATGGCGTAGAACGAAAAGCCCAGGTAGTGGCAGGCGAAGGTGGCACGGTGGCGACCGAGGAAACGCAAGCCATCGCTCAGCGCGACCTTCTTCGCCCGGCCCTGCGCGTCAACCTGCAAGCCTTTGCGCGCCGGGTCACGCACGGTGAGCCAGATCAGCAGACCGACCACGATGCCGGGCAGGCCGACTATGAAAAACGCCAGTTGCCAGGCTTTCATTGCGCCGAGAAAGGCGACCTCAATGGTGTGCATGTCCTTGAGCATGGCGATCACGTAACCGCCCACCAGGAAGGCCAGGCCACCACCGACGAACGAGCCGATCGAGTAGATGCCCACGGCGCGGCCGAGTTTCTCCTTGGGGAACATATCGCTGAACATCGAGTAGGCCGAGGGCGACAGGGCCGCTTCGCCGACACCGACGCCAATGCGCGCGAGGAACATGTGCAGGAAGTTCTTGCTCAGGCCGCAAGCTGCCGTCGCCAGGCTCCAGAACACCACACCGACGGCGATGATCTTCGGTCGCGAGAAGCGATCAGCCAGATAGGCGATGGGCATGCCCATGAAGGCGTAGAACAACGAAAACGCCAGCCCGTGCAACAAGCTGAACTGGGTGTCGCTGATCTGCAGGTCGGCTTTGATCGGCTCGATCATCAGCGCGAGGATCTGCCGGTCCACAAATGAGAAGATGTAGGCGACCATGCACAAGCCGACCACGTACCACTCGTAAAGGTAAGTTTTCTTTTTCTGCTGTTGCAGAACCGCGTTATCGACCTGGATATTCACTCGTATTTGCTCCTCTTGGAATCCGCTCATGCGCGCAGCGCGCCGGGTAACGGTGCACGGGACACCGACTGGAAAGTTGCGGGGCAGATGTAAAGGACAATGGGTTGGAACATGGTCAGTCCTCTTATTGTTATGGTGTAAGCACGCTTACCAGAATTTCCAGGTGTACGTCGTGGCGACACGGAATTCGTTGTAGTCGTAGCCAAACTTCTGTTTCACATCGATGTTGCGCAGGTCCAGCCCGAGGCCTTGCAGCGGTCCACTCTGGACCACGTAGTTGAGCCCCAGATAACGTTCGCTTTCTTCGTTGTCGCTCAGGTTGCCGCCACGGTCCCAGTTGGTGCCCTTGGTGTAGCGGGTGTAGAACTTCAGCCCCGGCATGCCCATCCCGGCAAAGTCATAGCCATAGCGCGCCGACCAGGACTTTTCATCCGGGCGGACAAACCCCAGGGATGACCAGTGCACCAGGTAAGGTTGCGGAATGTAGCCGTTCATGGTCGGGAACACGCTGTCACCGAGCATGCGCTGGTAACTGAGGCCAAACATGTGCGCGCCCTTGAGCAAACTGAACAAGGCACCGTAGGAGCGGTTGTCGATCTCACCGTTTAACGCTTCGCCGTCTTCATTGTTATTGAAGTAGCGCAAGTCGGTTTTAAGTTTGTAGCCATTGCCCAGGTCAGCCATGTGCATCAGGCCGAAATAGTGCTGCTGATAAATATCGTGCAACACGCCATAGAAATAGCTGGCTTGCAGGTTTTTGCTGATGTCGTAAGTCACGCCACCAAAGTCCAGGCCATCGCTGTCGATATTATCGGTGGAGCCAAACTTATACAGTTTCTCGTGGTTGGAAGACTCTCGTGTCACGGCAGACCAGAAACGGCCACCGGTCAGCGTCAACCCATCGACTTCCTTGGACTCAACCACGGCGCCTTGGTAGATGGTGTCCAGTTGGCGACTGGGGTCATCGAACGCCACCGGCAATTGCGGGCGCAGATCGCCGACTTTCAACTCGGTCTTGCTGTAACGCATCTTGAAGGTTGCACCGGCGCGACTGTAGTCATCGGCGGTCTGTTGATCGCTGACGCTGTACGGCAGCGAACCGTCGTTGCCCGACGAGTCCAGGCGCACGGCGTATTGCGCATCCACATCAAGGCCGATGGCCAGGGCGGTATCGGTGTACCCGGAGGTAAACTGCGCATCGAAACCCTGAGACCAACTGTGCACTTCAGAAACCGGCGCATTGGTATTGGTGTAGTTACGGTGCAAATAGAAGTTACGCGTATCGACCTTGAAGTGACTGTCATCAATAACATCGGCATAGGCTGCCAATGGCGAACAGATCATTCCCAATGCGCTGGCAATACCGAGCCCACGGCAAGATTGCTTTACCTGAAGCATCCAACATCTCCACTCTTATTGTTATGGGGTAAAACGCCACGCGAGCTCAATGGAACAGTCCGCTACGACGACACGCCTCTTGTCTACGCAAGGTATGCGAGTGAACGTCGCGCCGGTATCGAGATGAACAGCATCAGAGAGGGGGAAATCTTCAACCCGGCTAAAGGTTTCCCTTAGTCGACCCGAAGGTGGAACGTGATGCGCTCGCAGAGGAATTGCGAGTTCGCTGTTCGGCGCGGCAGCAGACAAGTGCCCCGGCCGAAGGCAATCAAGCCGAAACGAAACAGCGACCGTTTTCGGTCGCTGTTTTAGTAGGTGCGGTGTGGCTACACGAGATAAAAAATGCTTGCGCGTCAGAACGCAGGCACGACATCGCCGTGATAACGCTCAAGGATGAATTTCTTCACTTCAGGCGAATTGAGCAACGCGCCGAGTTTCAGTACGGCAGGGGCGTTCGCCTTGTCGCGACGTACGTACAGGTAATTGGCGTACGGCGACTCCGAGCTTTCGATAAACAGAGCATCCTTGTGAGGCTCCAGTTTTGCTTCCAGTGCGTAGTTGGCGTTGATCAATGCGAGGTCAACCTGGTTAAGCACGCGCGGCAGCATCGCCGCTTCCAGTTCCTGGAATTTCAGATGCTTGGGGTTGCTGACGATGTCCAGGCGCGTCGCCATGATGTTGTCGGGATCCTTGAGCGTGATCAGGCCTTGTTTGGCGATCAGCAGCAACGCACGACCGGAGTTGGTCGGGTCGTTGGGGATGGCGATGGTGGCGCCGTCCTTGAGCTCACTGATGGACGTGATCTTCTTCGAATAGGCACCAAAAGGTTCGATGTGCACGGCGACGATGGGCACCTGATCGCTGCTTGGGCGGTCTTTTTTGTACGCCTCGTAATAGGGTTTGCTCTGGAAGTAATTGGCGTCCAGCAAGCCCTCATCCGTCTGCCGGTCTGGCTGGATGTAGTCAGAGAAGACTTTGACATCCAGCGTCACCCCTTCCTTGGCCAGCTCAGGTTTGAGGAACTCCAGGATCTCGGCGTGGGGCACAGGCACCACCGCGATTTTCAGGGTTTCGGCATAGGCAGAGCCCATGGCGGCGACCAGCAGGGCAACGGAGAGCGCGACGCGTTTCACGATAGTTTTCCTTCGAAGCGTTTCAGGGAGAAAGAGGAAAGATCCAGGTCGGTCGAGCCGCGCATGCACCACTGTGCAAACGCCTCGCCCAGTGCGGCGGAATGCTTGAAGCCGTGACCGGAACAGGCTGACACCACCAAGGTGTGCTGCAACGACGGATGTTCGTCGATGATGAAATGGCGATCCGGCGTCACGGTGTAGGCGCAGACCGCCGACTTGACCACCTTCGAGGTAACCCCGGCGATACGGCCGTGGACCTGGTGCTCATACATGTCCTGCTCTTCGGCCGCCGAAACTGTGCGATCCATTGTTTGCGGTAATGAAGCAGTGTTGTATTGCGCGGTGGCGATTTTCAGGCTGCCCTCGCCGTGTAATGCGGGAAAGCCGTAGTTGATTTTGTCGTCACCACGACCGTGGGTGAGGATAAATGTCGGCGAGTGCCCAACCAGCCCGGCGCCCTCCTCCAGCTCGAACCAGAACAGCTTCTGCCGGTAGACACTGAGCAAGGTGTCAAACGGCTTGCCGAGCAATTCGCTGCTCCAGTTGCCGGCGCTGATCACCAGCTTGTTGGCAAACAGCGTGCGCAAGTTCGTGGTGACTTCGACACCCTGCTCGTTCGAGCTGATCGCGGTGACGGTCTCGCCTTTGTGAAGAACTGCGCCGTGTTGTTCAGCCAGTTTGAGCTGCACATCGATGCAACGTTCTGGGCGTACAAAACCTCCACCCGGCTCGAAATAGCCGATGGCCGTGTCGTGCACGTTGGCAAATTGGGGGAAGCGCTGGCGAATCTGCTCGGCGGACAAGACTTCGTGCTCGATGCCGTAGGCCTGCGCCAGGCCGATGGTGCGCAAGGTGAAGTCGGTTTTGTCGTCGGGGTCAAACTCGGGACTCGACGTCAAAACCAGCAGGCCGGACTGTTCGAACAGCGACTCCCCCGACAGTTTCTCAAGCTCGCGCCAGATACGGTGGGAGTTGCGCACGATGGGAACGTATTGCGCGCCCTCACCGACCGACAGCCGAGTAATGCGCGTATCGCCGTGGCTGGAACCCTGGTTGTGAGGTGGATGATGGCGGTCAATACCCACGACATTCACCCCCGCCTTCGCCAACTGATAAACCGTGGCGGCCCCCATGGCACCCAAGCCCAGCACCACCACATCACACCGCTCGGACATCAACGCTCACCTGTCAAAAAGACGCTAGTTGAATTTGAAAGCGACCAAGAATCAACGACTAAAAGAGCATATGCATATTCCCCACCGCGTATTACCGAGCGCTCTGCTGCGGTGATACATGAATAAAGAGGTGAACATTCAACCCCTGATTGTCCGCGCCTCCAACCACGACGCGATAATTTTCAAACTGTCAGATATGACACAGGCAAGACCGCCACCTTCAAACTATCGCCACTTCCCCGGGGAAAAATCACCACCCTGCGTAACTCGCCCTCTATCGGATCTCGCATTGACATATCGATAAATCTCGATATCCTCAGCTCATGGAATTACTCGAAATATTCAAAGCCCTCTCAAACCCTACACGCCTTGAAATCTTGAAAGGCTTGAAGGACCCCGTAAAGAACTTCCCTGCGCAGGATGAAGGGGACGTTCTCACGGTGGGGGTCTGCGTCAGCAGTATTCAAGAAGGCATCGGGCTGTCGCAGTCAACGGTGTCTGGTTATCTTGCAACCCTGCAACGAGTGGGCTTGGTCGAAGTCAGGCGCATCGGTCAGTGGACTTACTACAAACGCAATGAAGCAACCATCAGTGTTCTTGCTGAGCTCATAGGGAAAGAGCTGTAATTTTTTACCGCAATATATCGAGATATCTCGATATCCCTTTTTGTCGATATGAGGTTTCACAATGAAAGCGATGACACTTAAAGCATTTGGCGGCCCTGACTCGTTCGAATTGCGCGACGTGCCCAAGCCCGTGCCGCGTGCGGGACAAGTCCTGGTGCGAGTCCACGCAACCTCCATCAACCCCTTGGATTATCAGGTTCGACGTGGCGATTATCCCGACCTGGTGCAACTGCCGGCCATCACCGGACACGACGTATCGGGCGTTGTCGAAGAAGTCGGGCCGGGTGTGACGTCCTTCGCTCCGGGAGACGAAGTCTGGTACACCCCGCAAATATTTGACGGGCCAGGCAGTTATGCCGAATACCACGTCGCGGCCGAAAGCATTATCGGGAAGAAGCCACCATCCCTGAGCCATCTGGAGGCGGCAAGTCTGACCCTGGTTGGCGGGACGGCGTGGGAAGCACTGGTCGTGCGTGCAGCGCTCAGAGTCGGGGAAAGCATTCTTGTGCATGGCGGTGCTGGAGGGGTTGGCCATGTGGCGATCCAGCTGGCAAAAGCCATGGGTGCAAAGGTGTTCACGACCGTGCACGAGGCAAACTCCGAGTTCGTACGAAGTTTAGGTGCCGACGTGGTCATCGACTACGAAAAGGAGGATTACGTCGACGCCATCATCCGGGAAACGGATGGTCGCGGAGTCGATGTCGTGTTCGACACCATCGGCGGCAACACACTGTCGCGCAGCCCCGACGTGCTCGCACAACTTGGCCGGGTGGTCACGATTGTGGACATTGCACAGCCGCAAAACGTGGTTCAGGCCTGGGGCAAGAACGCGAGTTATCACTTCGTTTTCACAAGGCAGAACCGCGGCAAGCTTGATGAATTGAGCGCGTTGGTAGAGCGCGGTCAGCTGCGCCCACACGTTGGCGCAGTCTATTCGCTTGCCGACATTGCGCTCGCCCATGCCCGGTTGGAGAGTCCCAACAACGGCCTTCAAGGAAAAATTGCGATTGCGGTCGAGCCATCGCTCATCTCGTAAGTGCGTACTTTTAACCGTTTAAGTCATATCGGAGAAACGCCATGATTTATGAGATCGCTCTGCTCCCCGTCCACCAAGAACGCATTGAAATGTTCAGGCTTGCATTTGCCGAAGTCGCCCCTTTGCTTACCCGGGCAAAGGGTTACGGTGGCCACTTGCTCGCGCAAGGGATTGAAACCCCCGAGCAATTCAACCTGATCGTGCGCTGGGCTTCACTTGCGGATCACACGCCGGGCTTCGAAGAAAGTGAAGACCATCGGATGTTCATGATGGGCCTGGAGGAATATTTTTCGGAAGAACCGAGGGTCTACCATATCGAAGGGGCCGCTTTTTCTGCGGGCGAACCGATGATTTGAACAGAACCGCTAACATGGGTAATGCCAGAGCCTCAAGAGGTATGTGGCTCTAAACCATTTAGCCATTGCCGGTTACGTTCAACTGGCCCGCTCCAACGCCGAAAACAGGCTGACGTACTCCAAAGAAAGCTTATGCCGTGGTGCCAAATGGATCATTGGCACCGACACTTCATGGGACTCACGCATTTTGACCGTGCTGCTCAAATAGTCCGGTAACACTGGCAAGCCTTCGGCCACCAACTCGTCGATCAGCATTTGATGCAGGCTGGCACGCGCCACAAACTGGTTGACCACTACGCCCTCCACGATCAACGACTCGTTATGGTCAGCCTGCAACTCGGCCACTTGGGCGATGACGTTGTAGAGCGCATGACGAGAAAAACTGTCGCAATCGAAAGGAATCAACACGCGGTCGGCGGCGATCAGCGCACTGAACGTATAAAAATTCAGGGACGGCGGCGTATCGATATAAATGCGTTCGTAATCTTCGGAAAGCTCTACCAACAAGCGCCGCAGCTTATTGATCTTGAATTTCGACTCAAGCTTTGACTGTAGGTCGGCAAGCTCGTGGCTGGCCGTGACCAGATGCAGATTGGCATAGCGGGTATCGGTAATGGCCACTCGATTCTTTTTACTGGCCGGTCCGCTGGATAAGGTTTGCTTGAAGAAATCGGCGATCCCCATGGGGATGTCATCGCCTGTCAGCCCGGTCAGGTATTGGGTCGAATTCGCCTGAGGATCGAGATCCACCAAAAGCGTCCTGTAGCCTTCGGCAGCACTGACAGCAGCCAGATTGCAGGCGATGCTCGATTTGCCAACGCCACCTTTTTGATTGAACACGACTCGACGCATGAGAGAGGTCACCTGAAAAAAACCTCCCTCGATCATAGGAATGAAACATTTCAGTAATATTTCTGCGCGACAATTTTGTTTCATTTTTAAGACAGCACACACCTCCGACTGCTTGACTCGATCAGCCGTGAGCCAGAGGTGTGTACCGCAAACAAGGAAGTCAACGATGCGCTGCTCGCCGGATGAAATACGCCACCAGATCCTGGACGCCGAACCCGTGTTGAAAAGGCTCGATGTCGAGATGGAAGGGATTCAGTTTGATCCGCTGGTCCCGTCAAGCGTTTGCGCTGCCTACGCCAAGGTGGATCGGGTGATAGAGCATCTGCTGGCGCCGTTCAAGGCAAACCCCATCCTCGGGCCATTAACGACGCAGCTGAAGCCCCAATACTTTGATGGTATTCGAGCGAAGGTAGCGCACGCCCGGAACGGGAATCGCTTAGCTGCGCCGGTCCCAAAATAGAGATACGGCGCAGCTTTCGGTTCACGACTCACCGACAGCAAATCTCACTCTGTGACAGTCAGATGGTTCAAGTTTCTGGCCGCTTGATGAGCGCACTTCAAGCGGCATCAGAGGCTGACCGAACTCGTTATCCAACAGCACGGAACGGGGCTCTTGCGGCTTGAACAGGAACCGCTCCCCCCACTGTCTCAGGCTAACCACAACCGGAAAAATCTCTCGCCCTTTTTCCGTAAGCGCGTACTCCTTGTAAGCACTGCCATCTGACGCCGGTCGAACATCGAATATCCCGATTTCAACCAGCGTTTTCAGTCGCGACGCCAGAATATTCTTGGCCACGCCCAGGCTCTTTTGAAATTCGCTGAATCGGCGAATGCCGTCGAACGCATCGCGAATGATCATCAGCGACCATCGATCGCCGATTGCCTCCAGCGTTCTGGCAACCGGGCATTCGCTGTTTTGCGGTGGAGCGTCTTCGAGCATTTTTTTTGACCTTCCGAAAGGTGGATTCGCCGAGGCTGCCTGGCAGACTGACGGAATGTGGTTGCAATTTGAAACCTGAATCAGCAACAATCGAATCTAGTTTCCAATTGAAACCAGTTTAGCGCCATGGAGGCGTACATGACAGCAGATACCGACTCGGTCACCCAGGGATTCGCCAAGTCTGAACGATCCCCCGGCCTTTCTCCGTCGCTCGCTTTCCTGTTTTCTGTCACCTGCGCGCTTGCAGTAGCCAACGTTTACTTCGCACAACCGTTACTCGATTCAATGGCTCAGAGCCTGAATGTGGCGTCATCGATGATCGGGATTGTGGTCACGGCGACTCAGGTGGGTTACGCGCTGGGATTGCTGTTCATCGTCCCACTGGGCGATCTGGTCAACCGTAAGCGCCTGATTCTGACTCAAGTGCTGCTGTCCGCCATTGCGCTGGCGGCTGTTGGTGCAGCACAACAGTGGCTAGCCCTGTTGGGAGCCATGATCGTAATGGGTTTGCTGGCCGTGGTCGTTCAAGTCCTTGTGGCATACGCCGCCGCGCTGGCGACACCTTCACAGCGTGGGCATGCAGTCGGGACGGTAACCAGTGGAATTGTCCTGGGCATTCTTCTTGCGCGGTTTACTTCTGGCCTGATTGCGGACATCGCGGGCTGGCGCGCCGTTTATTTTGTGTCCGGCGGATTGATGCTGACCCTCGCGGCGGTGCTTTGGAAAGTGGTGCCCGCCGCAGCGCCATCCAGGCATCAGGATTCTTACCTGGCGCTTATCCGTTCGCTCTTCAGGCTGTTTGTGAGCGAACCGGTTCTACGAATCAGGGGTCTGTTGGCCCTGCTGATCTTCGCCGCTTTTTCCGTGCTATGGACATCCATGGTCCTGCCGTTAAGCGCCCCGCCGCTGTCGCTTTCACACACTGCAATCGGCTTGTTTGGACTGGCGGGCGTAGCCGGTGCCCTGGCTGCCAGAAGCGCTGGACGCTGGGCCGACCAAGGCCTGGGGCAACGAGTGAGTGGTATTTCGCTGGGGATTCTGACGCTGTCCTGGCTGCCCATCACGTTTGCCGAAACGTCCCTGTTAGCGCTGGTTTGCGGCGTTATCTTGCTCGACTTCGCGGTGCAAGCCGTACACGTTACCAACCAGAGCCTGATTTTCTCCGCACGGCCGGACGCCCAAAGTCGCATGGTCGGTGCTTACATGTGCTTCTACTCGGTCGGTAGCGCGCTGGGAGCCGCTGCCGCGACCCAGATTTTTGCGTTATGGGGCTGGATGGCGGTGTGCCTGCTGGGCGCTTCGATCAGCGCTACTGCCTGGGTTCTGTGGTTTCTCACAACTCATCGCAAATGCAGGCCGGTGGCGGTTGGGTGACCGAGGCCGACAAGCTGACGGTCACTTCAGCGCCTGAATAACCGACAACCCCAGCAAGCAAACTTATTGGCTACTACACAATAGCGGGATATTCATCGCTACTGTCTGGCCAGGCAGTCAGCACCTGAAAGCCTTCTTCCGTGACCGCCACCATATGCTCCCACTGGGCCGAAAGCGACTGATCCTTGGTCACAACGGTCCAGCCGTCATCCAGGGTTTTTACATGGCGCTTGCCCAGGTTCAGCATCGGCTCGATGGTGAAAATCATGCCGGCTTTCAGCTTCAGTCCCTGGCCTGGAAAGCCGTAATGGAGGATCTGCGGCTCATCGTGGTACACCTTGCCGATGCCGTGACCGCAGTACTCACGTACGACACTGTATCCAGCATCTTCGGCGACCTTCTGAATGGCATGGCCAATGTCGCCCAGCGTCGCGCCGGGGCGGACCATGCGTATGCCGGCGCACATGGCTTCATAGGTCGTCTTGACCAGGCGTCGAGCGTCCGGCGCAGGTTCGCCAACGAAGTACATGCGGCTGGTGTCACCAAACCAACCATCCTTGATGACCGCGATGTCGATGTTCAGGATGTCGCCATCCTTCAACACCCTGTTCGAAGGGATGCCATGGCACACCACCTCGTTGACGGATGCGCACACGGTTTTCGGGAAGCCGTGGTAGCCGACATTGCCCGGAATGGCTTTCTGCACATTGACGATGTAGTCGTGGCAGATCCGATCGAGTTCATTGGTGGTGACCCCCGCTTTCACATGGGGAGTGATCATGGCCAGCACCTCGGCGGCCAGCGTGGCGGCCGTGCGTGATTTGGCTATGTCTGCCGGAGTGTTGAGGGTGATATTCGCCTTCATTGCTTGGCTCCAGACGTTGCATGAACCTGGGAGCCGTGCGAAACATCCGCGAGCGCGCAGAGCTGTTTTACATCGAGACCGCCAGCCAGTTCAGCACGAATCAGCAGTCGGCAGATGTCGCTATGATCGAGGTTTGGATGCAACTCCGCGAGCATGCCGATGCGCATCCAGTGCTCGGCCTGCGCGTTGATCGAGCGACTCAGCGCGTCGCTGGCGACGCGCAAGTTCTCGTGCATGTCTTCTGAAATTTTTACGATGCCCATAGCCAATCCGATATGAAATGCAT
This sequence comes from Pseudomonas sp. GL-RE-29, assembly GCF_019947275.1. Classification (NCBI taxonomy): domain Bacteria; kingdom Pseudomonadati; phylum Pseudomonadota; class Gammaproteobacteria; order Pseudomonadales; family Pseudomonadaceae; genus Pseudomonas; species Pseudomonas sp. GL-RE-29. The sequence goes on along the minus strand of NZ_JAGYGD010000003.1, from coordinate 242,385 downwards.
ATGGATCGTATATTAATCACTTCCAGTACGAGAGCGCAATTTCAGAATGACGGCCGCTCCTTCAACAGCTCCGCAATCAACTGCGCAGGCTGCATCTTCGCGGACTGGGCGATCTGGTTGAGGGTGTCGCTCGGCGATGTCACCGTCAGCCCTCGTTGGCGCAGTCGTGCAACCAGTTCATCGGGTGTGTTCTTGAACAGGGCTGCGCTGTCGGTCAACGGCGCTTTGGTCACCAGTTGCACCGCTGCAAATGCCGGATTACCACCCTGCTTGCCACCCATACCGGAAACGACGAAAGGCACGGCAACCAAAATCGACAGCAACAGCGGCCAATAAAGCGACTTGCGTTTGATATAGCCCATTAAAGGCCCCCAGTTCTTCCACAAGTGCAATGCAAACGGCACCAACAACACGATGCTGAGCCATTCATGCATGCCATGAAACAGCGCCGGCGCCCAATGGAAGAACAACGCCACGCCAGAAACCAAAGAGACGAGAAAGAAGCCAGTAGTTAGCGGAGTTGCATAGCGATTGATCAGGTTTTTCAAGTAAGGACTTCCATGGCTCTATGGTCTTGGCACCCGCGGGCCAGCAGGCGCGCAGGCGCGCAGGGTCTATAACAAGGAATGTTATGGGACCGCCATGGTAACGCCGATCTGTGTAAGGGTTTTGTAAGCCAGAGTAAAGTTTGACGTTACATTGCGCCCGGCAACTAATGGGACTAAGCCCTACTTTTCAAAGCGCTCCGTGTTGTGACGATCGCGCTCATAGCGATGCTTGAACGGAAACGCCGGCAACCAGGACTCCCGACGTATAGTCCAAAGTTCATAGGTGGGGGCAAACTGGTCGGGGGCATCCAGAGATCCCAGGTTCACTTCGATTTCGTCGTCGCTGCGGCCGAACACAGACGAACCGCAGCGCGGACAGAAAAACCGCCCCGCATAGTCCCGGGTTTCGCCATGGATCGTGACCGCGTCCTGAGGAAAAATCGCCGAAGCGTTGAACAGCGCGCCATTATGTTTGCGGCAGTCAAGGCAGTGGCAAACGCCTACCCGGTAGGGTTGCCCCGAAGCCTCAAATCGAACGTTGCCGCACAGGCAACCGCCAGTGAATCGGTCCATGCTGCGTCTCCTCTTTTCATCAGGCACCGGTTTGCCCGAGTGACGGAGCGGCGGGATCAAAGCGCCGCCCCATGACCGGTGATGGTGAAAATAGCAGCTGCACGACCGCCACGCAGCCATGACCCGGTGCGATTAAACGATTTTCAGCGCGTTGAGAATCACCAGCGATTGCTCGGCGAACGCTTGGGCCTGTTCGTTCAGTTCGGCAATGTTTTCTTCGGCGGTCGTCAGGGCTGTATCGCCCTTGAGAATGCCCTCGCCTTGTTCGGCGATGATGCTCCACGCCAGCTGCGCCCATTCAGACGGCTGTTTCTTGCCATGCTTGATCGCAATCAGGAACAGCTGCTGAAAACGACTGACAGGTACGCCACCGCCGGTAACCGGGCTGGCCATGATCTGGATCGTGTTGCCGTACAGCGAGCGTTTACACAGTTGCAGGTTGAGATCGTCGCAACGTGCCTGTACCCGGTTCTCGGCCGCTTCGCTCTGACACGGTGCCGCTACGCCCATGCCCACCAGCACGTTGACGGCCTGCTCCAGATCGCCATAAGCCAGCGCAGGCGAGGCACCCAACACCTGACGCAAGGTTTTCGGTGCATAGTCATTGGCCGCCAACGCTTCGAGCACTGGGCCGTATATTTCTACCTGCAATGACGCTTCGCCTGCTGGCCCCTTGACCGTACCCGATACGCTCTCCGCCCTTTGCAGCAGGACAAAACGCGTATTGAGCAAGTGCTCGCGTCGCTCAGTGGCTGACAGTCGGCTGGTGCCGCGTACGTACAGATCCCGGCGGAAGTTCTGGTTGACGAAGTAGTCACGCGCTTGCTCGCGCATGATCGGGTGTTCGATGCCTTGCAGAAAATCCATGCCTTCGGCGCTCAGGTTGAGCGCGTCCACTGCGTCCAGCGGCACGGCCGTCGTCGCGTAGTCGAGCTTGGCATGAACTAGTGCATCGACGACGTCGCTAAAGTACATGCAGTTCCAGTCACGGTTGAAGTATTCATGGGCGATGTATTGCCGATTCTGCCCTTTGATGCTTTGCAGATTGGCGCTCATTCCCGGCGCTGCATGGGCGTATTTGGGATTGGCTGCCAGCAACGCTTCGGAGAAATTCAGCGCTGCCTCGATACGCTCCGCCGGGCGTGCCGATGTCTTGGAGGCAAAGCGGTCATGCAGGCTGAACAGCTGACGCAATGGGGCTGAAGGCGACCAGCCCGGCAGACAGTTGTAGTCGATGTACAGCAAACCGCCTGGCTTGAGGTGTCGGCGGGCGAATTCGACGATCAGTTTTTGATTGTCGCGGCTCACCCAGGTCCAGATGCCATGCAGGCTGATGCTGTCGAACTGCGGCAAATCGTTGCGCGCCAGCAGTTGTTCGAAGCTGTCGTCATATAGCCGGGCATTGCTGTCACAAGCGTTCGCCAGTCCAATGGCATGGGCAGCCTGAGCCGGATGGAAGTCCGTCCCGACGTAGGAGCCCGGGTTGGCGGCGGCATGGATATTAATCGAGACACCCTGGCCAAATCCGAGTTCGCAGTGATACGCGTCGGCACTTTCTACCGTGGCAATGCCACGCAGCAGCAGGCAGTAGCGCTGGAACACTGGATTGATTTCCCGGCAATAACTGTAGGTGTAACCTTCGTCCGTGAAATAACCTTCGTTCCAGGCTGTGCTCATGCGTTGCATCCTTATGGTGTCGAAACTGAAAAGCTTGCACTTATAAGGGGTAGCCATTGCGCGCCACAAGCAGAAAATCGTGCATCAGGTTTTTTTGAGGAAATAACTGTTAAAGGGTTACCTATCCTTTCATCCAAGCTCACCATTCCGGACACTAAAATGCCCGCCACCGAAACTACCCTCCTCCAAAGCTGGCACCACAACGCCCAATCCTGGATCGATGCGGTACGCACCGGCGCCATTGAAAGCCGTCACCAGGTCACCGACCAGGCGATCCTGCTGGCGATACTCGGTCGCCAGCCCGAGCGCGTGCTCGATCTCGGTTGTGGCGAGGGCTGGTTGTTGCGTGCATTGGCTGCACGAACCATCGAGGCAGTCGGGGTGGATGGCGACGCGACGCTGGTCGAGGCGGCGCGAGCGGCGGGCGCTTCTCCGGTGTATTTGGCGAGCTATGACGAGTTGGTGGAGGCAAAGGTTGACATCGGCAGCGAATACAATCTGATTTGTGCGAACTTCGCCTTGCTGCACCAGGACATCATCCCTCTGCTCGCCGCCATGAACGCGCTGCTCGCGCCCGGTGGCGCGCTGATCATCCAGACGCTGCACCCATGGACCGCGGCGGCGGGCGACTATCAGGACGGTTGGCGGGAGGAGACCTTCGCCGGGTTCAAGGGACTGTGGCAACCTATGCCTTGGTACTTTCGCACGCTGTCCAGTTGGCTCAATGCGCTGGACATGGCCGGTTTTCGACTGACCAGCCTGCAAGAGCCGCAGCATCCGCAGAGCCCTGTGCCGCAGTCGTTGCTGTTGGTGGCCGAGTTCGATCGATGAATCCGGGCAAGGTGTGTCGCCCGGCCGGAACCTGTTTCAACCACAAAAGCAGAGCCCACGATTGAACATCGATACCCGAATCAAATTCCGCCATCTGCTGTGTTTTCTCGAGGTCGCGCGCCAGGGCAGCCTGGCTCGCGCCTGCGACAAGTTGGCAATCAGCCAACCGGCGCTTTCCAAGACCCTGAAGGAACTGGAATCCCTGCTGGAAACCACCCTGTTTGAGCGGGGTAAAAAAGGCTCGACGCTGACCGAGGCCGGGGTGGCCTTTTTGCGCTATGCCGGGCCGAGCGTGCAATCGCTGCGCGACGGGGTCAACAATTTGCGCTCGGGTGTGCATGAGCCCATTACCGTGCAGCTCGGCGTGCTGTCCACCGTCGAAAGCCTGTTGGTACCTGAAGTGGTCTGCCGCTTACACGCGCGACATCCCGCGCTGGTGGTCAGTGTTGTGACTGGACCCAGCGCTTATTTGCTGTCCCGACTGCGTGTCGGAGAACTGGATCTGGTGGTCGGCAGAATGACCGATAGCCCGTTGATTCTCGGGCTGGCGTTCGAACACCTCTACAGCGAATCCATGACCCTGGTGGTACGCAGCGGCCATCCGGTGCTCGCTGATCCGCTGGGGCAAAAGAACCTCGAAGACTATCCGCTGGTATTACCGTCGGCGGGAACGACGATCCGCAAATTCGCCGACAGCCTGTTCGTGCAGCACGGGATTACGCCATCGCGACAGCGCTTGGAAACCCTGTCGGTCGCCCTGAGTCGGCGCTACGTGCAAAGCAGTCAGGCTATCTGGGTTGCGCCACTTGATGCCGTCCGACAAGACTTGCGCCAAGGCGAGTTGGTGGAACTGGATCTGGGAATGCGTGAACCCGGCGGCTCCGTAGGGCTATGTACAAACCCTGCTTTGCCGGTGACGACGGCGGCGCAGTGGTGCGTAGAGGCACTGCGTGAGGTCGGGGAAGAATATCGTGAAGGCCAATATCCATAACCATCTGGATATGGATAAGGTCGGTTTTTTCAATTTTGCGTTGGGTCGCGCAAGAGGAAACTGGGTTACGAGTCGCTGCCCGCGCAGTGCCCGCCTCCGTCCCAACATAACAATAGGAAAAACGACATGTCTGATGCGCACGACAGCCGCTTCGTCATTCGTGACCGTAATTGGCATCCCAAAGCCCTGACACCCGACTACAAGACGTCGATCCTGCGATCCCCGCGCCAAGCACTGGTGAGCATTCCCCAATCTGTATCCGAAACCAGCGGCCCGGACTTTTCCCATCTGCAAATGGGCCGGCACGATAACGATCTGCTGTTGAATTTCAATCACGGTGGCCTACCCATCGGCGAACGCATCATCGTCGCCGGGCGAGTGTGTGATCAGTACGGCAAGCCGATCCCCCACACCCTGGTGGAAATGTGGCAGGCCAATGCCGGTGGTCGCTATCGGCATAAAAAAGACAGCTACCTGGCCCCGCTTGACCCGAATTTCGGCGGCGTTGGCCGTGCGTTGACCGACCGTGATGGCAACTACAGTTTCCGCACCGTCAAACCCGGCCCCTACCCATGGCGCAACGGCCCCAACGATTGGCGGCCGGCGCATATCCACGTCTCGATCAGTGGCCCGTCGATTGCCACGCGCTTGATTACGCAGCTGTATTTCGAAGGTGACCCACTCATCCCCATGTGCCCGATCGTCAAGTCGATCGCCAATCCGGATGCGGTGCAGAGCTTGATCGCCAGGCTTGATATGAGCATGGCCAATCCGATGGATTGCCTGGCTTATCGCTTTGATATCGTCTTGCGTGGCCAGCGCAAGACCCACTTCGAAAACTGCTGAGGAGGCACGCTATGCCCGTTCAACTGCTGCCTGAAACCCCATCGCAAACCGCCGGCCCTTATGTCCATATCGGACTGGCGCTGGAGGCTGCCGGCAACGCGCCTCGTGAGCAGGAAATCTGGAATGAAATGGCTAAACCCGGCGCACCGGGTGAGCACATTTTATTGCTCGGCCATGTGTACGACGGCAATGGCCACTTGATTCGTGACGCGTTTCTGGAGTGCTGGCAGGCGAATCACGAAGGCGTCTACGACAGCGCTTACAACCTGGAAAAACCCTTCAACTGTTTTGGCCGTACCGCCACGACAGATGTCGGTGAATGGACAATCAAAACCGTGAAACCCGGCGTGGTGAAAAACGCCTCGGGCGTACCCATGGCCGCGCATATCAACGTGTCGCTGTTTGCCCGGGGTATCAACATTCACTTGCAGACCCGCGTGTACTTTGACGATGAACCTGAAGCGAATGCGGTGGATCCGGTCTTGAATCTGATCGAACAACCCCATCGGCGCGAATCGCTGATTGCCAAGCGCTGCACGGTTGATGGCAAGTTGGCGTACCGTTTCGACATTCATGTTCAAGGTGAATCGGAGACCGTGTTCTTCGATTTCTGATGACGCCGGCACGGTGTTGAGAGGCTCGCGCTCAACACCGCTTTCGCCGCTTTTAGGCCCGTTGCAACACCGCCTCCCCCGCCTTCGGTGGCAATCGCAGATTGTCCAGCAAGGCGATCCCCGCAATCACCGCCACACACAGGAACGTCAACTGAAAGTCGGCCGTCTCGGCGTGCCCGGCATTGCCGTGGATGCTCATCGCAAGACGCAGAAGCAACGCGCCCACGGCAACCCCCATCGCCATGCTCAGCTGGAAAAACATACTGAACAAGGTCGAGGCATCGCTCATCTGCTCCTTGGGCACATCGGCAAAGCCCAGCGTATTGAACGCGGTGAACTGCATCGATCGCGACAAGCCGCCGACAAACAGAATGAACAGAATCAGCGCCCAACTCATCTGCTCATCCAGCAAGGCGCACGCCGCTATCGCCAGTACGCCGAGGGCGCCGTTGATCATCAACACCGGGCGAAAACCCCAGCGTTGCATCACCGCCGTGGTGAACGGTTTCATGGCCAGATTGCCCGCAAACACTGCGAGCACCAGCAGCCCCGCATCCAGCGCAGAAAGCCCGAAGGCCAGTTGAAACATCAGCGGCAGGAGAAACGGCAAGGTGCTGATGGCGATCCGAAAAATCGACCCGCCGCAGAGGCAGACGCTGAAGGTGCGAATGCTCAAAACACCCAATGCCAACAGCGGTTGCGCATGCCGACGCAAATGTCGCCAAGACAGCAAACCGAGCACCACGCCGGCACCACTGAGTAACAACGCCGGCAGCCAATTGGCCTGCCCTTGCCCCAGCATCTCCAGGCCGAACAGCAACGCCGCACTGGCGCTGCCGGCCAATAGAAAACCGCTGAAATCGAATGTCCGGGCAATGACGTGATCTTGCTTGGGAATCAAGACGAACGCGGCAATCAGCGCCAGCACACCCAACGGCAGATTGAGGTAGAAAATCCACGGCCAGGACGCGTGAGTGACGATGAAACCACCCAAGGGAGGGCCGAGTACCGGAGCGACCAGACCGGGCCAGGTAATGAAGGATATCGCCCGTACGAGGTCTTTTTTCTCGGTCGTGCGCAGCACTGCCAAGCGCCCCACCGGCACCATCATCGCGCCGCTGATGCCTTGCAGCACGCGCGCGGCGACAAAGGTTTCAAGACTGTCACTCAATCCGCACATCAACGAAGACAGGCTGAACAGCACGATTGCCGAACTGAATATCAGGCGTGAGCCGAAGCGATCCGCCAACCAGCCACTGATGGGGATGAACACTGCCACCGCGAGCATGTACACGCTCATCCCGATGTTCACATCCACCGCCGGCACACCAAAGGTCCTGGCCATGTCCGGCAGCGCGGTGGCAATCACCGTGGCATCGAGGTTCTCCATGAAGAACGTGACGGCGACCAACAGGGCAATCATTGTCGAGCGGCGTTGAGACATCAGTCATCCATGGTTGGCTGCGAAATGAATCGTTAGTTTAACGCGGTCTCTGTGGCGAGGGAGCTTGCTCCCGCTGGGTCGCGAAGCGGCCCCCTCAGCACCCAAAGAACGGGCCTGCTGCGCAGTCCAGCGGGAGCAAGCTCCCTCGCCACAGGTTGGTGGAAAAGGTCAGCCCCAGCCATGAGCCTCTTCGATAAAGTGCAGCACTGCACTGGACCGCTCGTCTATCCGTGAAATCAGCGACAGTTCACTGACCATTTCCGGTTGCGTCAGCGGCACAATGCGTATGCCCGGCATGGTCAGGCGAGTCATCGTTTCCGGCACGATGCTCAGGCCGATGCCGGCGGCCACCAGCCCCGGAATGCTCATCAGCGACGGCACGTACATGATGTTCTCGGGGTGCAGCTGGTTTTGCCGGCACGCCTGCAGTGTGTGCGAAGTCAAACCGATGCCGGCGCTGTCCTGCAAAAACACGAACTTCTCATGCCGCAGTGTCGCCAGTTCGCCAGTAAAACTGTCCGCCAGTTCATGGTTGTCCGGGACCAGCAGCACGAGCCTGGACTGGCTGAAATGATGGGTGCGCAAACGGTCCGGCAGGTGATCCTTGAACACCCGGGCAAAGGCCAGGTCGAGCTTGTGGTCGAGCAACATGTCGAACTGCGCGCGAATACCCGCGTCCACCAGCGATACTTTGACTTCGGGAAACGTGCTGAAGTAATGCCGCAGCAGTTGCGGCAGGTTGGCCTCGAACAGCGCCGAGTGATAACCGATGTTGATCTCGCCGACTTCACCGCGTCGGGCACGCCGCGCGGCAGCAATCGCCAGTTCGCTGGAGTCGATAGACTGCCGCGCATGGGGCAGGAACGCTTCGCCGGCAGCGGTCAACGCCACTCCGCGGTTTTCCCGGCGGAACAAGGCGAGCCCCAATTCAGCCTCAAGCGTGCGCATCAATTGGCTCAGCGCCGGTTGCGCAATACCCAGTTGTTCAGCCGCCCGGCTGAAGTGCTGCAGGTCGGCGGCGACCACGAAGGCTTTCAGGTGACGCAGTTCCATAATTGCTACCCATAAGGCTGGCTTATCTATTTATCGTGATTTCGATAATTATTTTGCAAGCAGTATGCGCTAACGTCTACTCACTTCGACGATTCCTGCCAGCTGCATTGTCCAAGCGGAATCGGATGGGTATCCCAACACCATAAAAACAATGACGAGCACCTTTATGAGCACAACCAGTCACGAGACTCATGATTTGCGCATGCCTCGCAAAGCGGTGACCGCCGCGACCATTGGCACTGCCCTGGAGTGGTTTGACTTCACGCTGTATGGCGCGATTTCCGCAACCATTCTGCCCAAGCTGTTTTTCCCGGCGATGGAGCCGACAGCCGGCCTGCTCGCCTCGCTGGCAACCTTCGGTGTCGGCCTCGCCGCACGCCCATTGGGTGCGATTACCTGTGGCTACCTGGGTGACAAACTCGGTCGCCGCAACCTGATGCTGGCCACTGTGACCATGATGGGACTGGCGTCGGTGCTGATGGGTCTGTTGCCAACTTATGGTCAGATTGGCGTCTGGGCACCGATCCTTTTGGTTCTGCTGCGGGTCATTCAAGGCTTCGCGTTGGGCGGTGAGTCCACCGGCGCCCAACTGATGGCATTGGAACACGCCTCCCCTGATCGCCGCGGGCGTTATTCCGGCATGCTCGGCTTGTGCTCACCGCTCAGTCAGATATTGGCCAACGGCGTGTTAATGGGCCTGGCAGCAACGCTCTCAAGCGAGCAATTCGAAAGCTATGGCTGGCGAATTCCTTTCCTCATGAGCTTCGTGCTGGTGGTAGTCGCGATCTTCATCCGCCTGAAAGTCGATGAAACCCCAGCCTTCGTTGCCTTGAAAAAGAACCCGGTCAAGCAGGAAAAGAGCCCGCTCAAATCCGCCGTGGGCAGCCACTACAAAACCATTCTGCGACTGATGTTGTTCTTCTGCTCGCCCGCTGCGCTGTTCTATCTGATCGTGATTTTCTCCCTCAGCTACCTCACCAAGCACCTGGGCTTCAGCCAGTCGACAGGCTTCATGTCGCTGATGGTGGCCAACATGTGCGCGATTTTCGGTGCGCTGGCCGGTGGTTATCTGTCCGATCGTTGGGGCCGTAAAAAGGCGCTGGCATTTGGGTCGTGCATGACCTTGCTGATCCTGTTCGTCTACTTCCCGATCCTCAACACGCTGAACGTCCCGGCCATCATGGCAATCATGGGGTTGTTCCTGGGCTTCACCCAGTTCCAGAGCGGCATCCAGCCTGTGGCCTTCGCCGAAGCCTTCCCGACCCAGGTCCGTTACTCGGGCTCGGCACTGGCCTACACCGGCGCCAACCTGGTGATCGGCGGCCCAATGCCGATGATCGCGGTCTACCTGATGAGCCAGTCGAACAACTCGCCATGGCCCCTGGTGACGCTGTGCGCGGTGATCAACCTGATCTCGCTGGCCATGATCGTCATCGGCCCGGAAACCCGTGGCGTCGACCTGAACGCCGATGCCAAAGATGACGCGGTCGACACTCGCGCTCAAGCCATTCTTTCCAAATAACGCAGCAGGACGACCATGAACCGCACCGTCTTCATCCTCAACGGCCCTAACTTGAACCTGCTGGGTCGTCGTGAGCCACACATTTACGGCCACACCACGCTCGAACAAATCCGGCAACGCAGTGAACGGCTGGCCGAGGAACTTGACCTGGTATGTGATTTTCGCCAGACCAACCACGAAGGCGTGATGGTCGACTGGATTCAAGAGGCCTTCGAGCAAGGCGCAGCAGTGATCATCAACCCGGCCGGCCTCTCGTTCCATTCGATTCCGGTCCTGGATGCGCTGAAGTTACTCGACGCGCCGCTGATTGAGCTGCACCTGTCGAACATCCATGCACGGGACGAACTGCATCGCCACTCGATCATGTCGGGCGTGGTCAATGCAGTGATCTGCGGCATGGGTGCCGACGGTTATCCCCTCGCCATCCGGGCCATTGATGACTTGCTGCGTCGTCAGGTAGCCAACCAGTAACACCTCTTCGCAAGACGCTTACACGGCGGTCCCTCGGCAGATTGTTGCCAGGGCCGCCTGCGGCTGAAATTCAGTCGCCGGCTGCAAAAAACCGCCAGAAAAATAATAATTGAATGCGAGAAAGCCAACATGCATCACTCTGTTTTTCGCCGTAACGTACCCGCACATTACAAATTAATCGGCCTGACCCTGGCACTCAGTGCCGCCTCGGCAACTGTCGCTCATGCCGATGAAAACGCCGGTTTTATCGACGGCGCGACCTCTACGCTCAATCTGCGCAACGCCTACATCAATCGTAACTTCGTCAATCCCGCCTACCCGAATGCTGCCGCGCCGCAGAACAAGGCTGAGGAATGGACGCAAAACTTCATCCTCGATACCCGCTCCGGTTACACCCAAGGGCCGGTAGGTTTCGGGGTTGATGTGCTGGGGCTTTACTCGCAGAAGCTTGATGGGGGCAAAGGTACAGCCGGCACGCAACTGTTGCCTGTCCATGGTGATGGCGAGCCTGCTGACAATTTCGGACGCCTGGGCGTTGCCGCCAAAGCCAAGGTTTCAAAGACAGTGCTGAAAGTCGGCGAATGGGTCAGTACCCTGCCGATCCTCCGTTCGGATGACGGTCGCTCGCTGCCGCAGACCTTCCAAGGCGCGCAGATTACCTCCCAGGAGATCGGCGGGTTGACGTTATATGGCGGTCAATTCCGGCAGAACAGCCCGCGCAACGACGCCAGCATGGAAGACATGTCCATGAACGGCAAAGCGGCGTTCACGTCCGACCGATTCAATTTCGGCGGCGGTGAATACACCTTCAACGAAAAGCGCACGACGGTGGGTGTCTGGTACGACGAACTCGAGGATATCTATCAGCAACAATATTTCAGCCTGAGCCACAGCCAACCCGTGGGCGACTGGACACTCGGCGCCAACATGGGCTTTTTCACCGGCAAGGAAAACGGCGCCAGCCTGGCCGGCGACATGGACAACAAGACCGCTTTTGGTTTGTTCTCGGCAAAACTGGGTGGCAACACGTTTTATGTCGGCCTGCAAAAGCTCACCGGCGATACCGCGTGGATGCGGGTCAACGGCGCCAGTGGCGGCACCCTGGCGAACGACAGCTACAACTCCAGCTACGACAACGCACAGGAACGTTCCTGGCAGGTTCGCCATGACTATAACTTCGTCGGACTGGGTGTTCCGGGCCTGACGATGATGAACCGCTACATCAGTGGCGACAACGTGCACACCGGGGCTATCACCGACGGCAAGGAATGGGGCCGCGAATCGGAACTGGCCTATGTCGTTCAGTCCGGCGCCTTGAAAAACCTGACCGTTAAATGGCGAAACTCCAGTATCCGTAAAAACTTCAGCACCAATGAATTTGACGAAAATCGTCTATTCATCAGCTACCCGATTTCGTTGCTGTAAAGCGGTAAGCAGGCTGCGTTCATCTGCAACGAAACAGGATGAACGCAGCTTGCTGATCTATAGCCTTGTCACTTACCTCAACGACTTGAACCCGGCGCGAACTTCCTGCGAGAACAACTTCGGCTGCTCCCACGCCGCAAAGTGCCCGCCTTTGGGCAATCTGTTGTAGTGCACCAGTTTTGGATACGCCCTCTCCGACCAGCTTTTCGGCGCTGCGTACAGCTCATCGGGAAACACGCTCACCGCCACCGGAATGTTGACGCCCTTCACCGCGAAGAATGTCGACTTGTTCTCCCAATACAGCCGCCCCGAAGAAACGGCCGTGTTGGTCAGCCAGAACAGCGTGATGTTGTCGAGGACGTCATCCGGCGTGAGGCCTTCCGGTTGTCCGTCAATGGAACGCGCAATCATCTCGTAGCTTTTGGGATCGTGATCCAGCATGAACGCCGCCAACCCAATCGGTGAATCAGTGAGGCCTGTCAGCGACTGAGGTCGATCCCCCATCATGATGGCGTAGCCGATGTGCTTGTAGGTGTTGGCGAGTTGAACCGCCGCCTGCGTCTCTTCCTCGGAGAGCCCACTGGGTATCGGCTCGCCGCAAAACAACGCTGCATCGATTTCAGGCGGGATAACCCCCGGCATGTTCGAATGAATACCGATCAGGCCAGGTGGTGCTTTTACCGCCATCAAATCGACGACGATAGCCCCCCAATCACCCCCTTGTGCCCCATACCGGGTGTATCCGAGTCGCTTCATCAATTCGATGTAGGCATCGGCGATACGATCGGGATTCCAACCGGCCTCGGTCGGTTTCTGCGAGAAGCCGTAACCCGGCATCGATGGAATCACCAGGCTGAACGCGTCGGCAGCATTGCCACCGTGCGCCGTTGGATCGGTGAGTGGCCCGATGACTTTCATCAACTCGATGACCGAACCAGGCCAGCCGTGCGCCATCAGCAGTGGCAAAGCATTTTCGTGTCTGGAGCGGATATGCATGAAATGGATATCCAGACCATCAATATGGGTGATGAAGTTTGGAACGGCGTTTATTTTCGACTCGATGATTCGCCAGTCGTATTTAGTCGCCCAGTGATTGGCCAGTTTCTGGATGGTCGCCAGTTGTACGCCTTGAGATGAATCATTGACTGTTTCTTTGTCCGGCCATCGGGTTGCTTCAATGCGTCTGCGCAACTCGGAAAGTTCTGCCTCTTTGGCGCTGAAATGAAAGGGACGTATTTCAGAAGAAACACTATTTGTTTTATTTGGAGTAATAGGCATAGCGTCAGTCCTGATTGAAAAACCGAGTAATTATTCTTTCGAGATTCAGCTAGAACAAAGGTCTGTAACTAGCTGACGAGATTGATTTTATAAGGGCATTTACGGCGCCGAATAGAACGGAAAAACCGATCACCTTCGGCTTTTCCGCCCGCCAAACTGCGCCGACCGCTGGTCGCTGAGGCGAAACATTGGCTTTGACATCAAGGTGCTATTTCGTTGACTATTTATACATCGCATACGATCTAGTCGATTGCGCTACGAATTAAACCCTTTGGAGATTCAGCCCTTGAGTATCGCAACCCACCACCTAGCGTTTAACGCGGCTCAACACACCGCTCACGGGCACAACGGCAACAACTGGATCATCAGTTCCAGCGACTGTGTTTCATGAAGCTGATTCAGCTCCGGGCCTTCTGCTCGGTGGTCGACAAGGGCAGTTTTCGCTCGGCGGCACGCGCACTGGACGCTGCCCAAAGTACGTTGACAGAGTCGATTAAAAGTCTGGAAAGAGAACTGGGGGTCACCTTGCTGGTGCGCTCCAGTCAAGGCATCAGCCTGACCCTGGCGGGCAAGGTTTTCCTGACCCGGGCACGCTCGATCGTTCTGGATTGCGATCGTGCTGTGCAAGACGTTCGGCAGTGCGATGGCATGCCCGAAGGTCAGATCGCACTGGGTGTCACAGCGGAACCCTTGGCTGCGTGCCTGATGCCGGTCTTCAGCAGTTTTACCCGCCGATTTCCTAACGTAAAACTGCATGTCGCCGGTGGACAGACGAAGAGGCTGATCGAGATGATTCGCGCTGGCCGGCTCGACTTCGTGATGGGTCCGTTGAGTCCCAATGTCTGTGATATCGACTTGCACATCGAGCGGCTTTACCGCTCGAAAACCAGCGTGATTGCGCGCAAGGGGCATCCCTTGGCGGATGCTCGTTCACTGAGTGATTTGGCCGATTGCCAGTGGATCAGTGTCCGGCCGGCCGGGGTGGCAGGTAGCGCAGAGAATCATCTGATCGATCTGTTCAAAGCCCAAGGCTTGCCGCCGCCAAATATCGTGGTCACCACCGAGTCGATGCTGGAAATTCTGCAGATCATTTCCGAGACGGATTACCTGACCGTCGAGCCGAGCAGGCTTCAAGGCATGAAACTGTTTTCCTCATCGCTTATCAACATTCCGATTCAGGAATCGTTGGAGACGAGTGAGGTGTGCCTGATTAGCCGTCGAGTGGCACCGTTCACTCAAGTGACACAAGAACTGACCAGCATGCTGATTTCCTACTCGCGCTTGCGTCACCGAGCCAAGGGATAAATCCCCCAAATCTTCAGCGCTAATATTTTGCCTTGCTCATCACATATGGAAAACCGTATATTCGGATATCCATATGTATCGAAGACACCACCGTGTTGAATCCCGCCGCCGTATTCAAATGCCTATCCGACGAAACCCGCACTCGGGCGACCTTGCTGATCACCCGCGAGGGCGAGTTGTGCGTTTGCGAGCTGGTCTGCGCGCTGGAGGACAGCCAGCCGAAAATCTCCCGCCACCTTGCCCAGCTCCGGGCATGCGGCCTGCTTCTCGATCGTCGCCAGGGTCAGTGGGTTTACTACCGGATCAACCCTGAGTTGCCAGAGTGGGTACGCACCGTTCTTGACACCACGTTGGCCGCCAACAGCGCCTGGCTTGAGGCCAACACGGCTCGACTTCATGCGATGGGCGACCGCCCTCTCAACACCGCCACCTGCTGCTGACCCTACGCCCGCCGAGATTTTTTATGCTTATAGCGTTCGCGATTTTCCTGTTCACCATCGTGTTGGTCATCTGGCAGCCCAAAGGCCTGGGCGTTGGTTGGAGCGCCACCTTGGGCGCCGTTTTGGCACTGATCACCGGTGTCGTGTCGCTCAACGATATTCCACTGGTGTGGAACATCGTCTGGAACGCCACCGCAACGTTCATTGCGCTGATCATCATTAGCCTGCTGCTCGACGAGGCCGGGTTCTTTCAATGGGCCGCATTGCACGTCGCCCGCTGGGCCAAGGGCAATGGCCGTCGACTGTTCGCCTTTACCGTTCTGCTGGGGGCCGCAGTCTCCGCGCTGTTCGCCAACGACGGCGCGGCGCTGATTCTGACGCCCATCGTTATTTCCATTTTGCTCGCCCTGCGTTTTTCTCCTGCGTCGACCCTGGCGTTTGTCATGGCCGCAGGTTTTATCGCCGACACCGCCAGCCTGCCGCTGGTGGTGTCAAATCTGGTCAACATCGTTTCGGCGGATTACTTCAACCTGGGCTTCAACGAGTACGCCTCCATCATGGTGCCGGTCAACTTCGTTGCCGTGGGCGCGACGCTGGCGATGCTGTACTGGTTTTTCCGCCGCGACATCCCGGAGCGTTATTCACTGGACGACCTGCAAGATCCGCGACATGCCGTGCGCGACCGGCTGACCTTTCGCGTCGGCTGGATTGTCCTGGTGTTGTTGCTGGTCGGGTTGTTTGCACTGGAGCCGATGGGCGTTCCGATCAGTGCCATTTCCGCGTTCTGCGCCGCGTTGCTGTTCGCCGTTGCGGCACGGGGCCATGTGATTTCAACCCGGCGCGTACTGCGCGAAGCACCCTGGCAGGTCGTGACTTTCTCGTTGGGCATGTACCTGGTGGTTTACGGGCTGAAAAACGCGGGCCTGACCACCTACCTGACGGAGATCCTCAACCATTTCGCCGACTACGGCATCTGGGGCGCGGCATTGGGCACTGGCTTCCTCACGGCCCTGCTGTCATCCGCCATGAACAACATGCCGACCGTGTTGGTGGGCGCGCTGTCGATTCATGCGAGTGACGCCACCGGCGTGGTGCGCGAGGCCATGATCTACGCCAACGTCATCGGCTCTGATCTCGGCCCGAAAATCACGCCCATCGGCAGCCTGGCAACTCTGCTCTGGCTGCACGTTCTGCAGCGCAAGGGCATCCGCATCACTTGGGGTTACTACTTCAAGGTGGGTGTGATTCTGACCCTGCCCATTTTATTCATCACCTTGTCTGCCCTGGCCTTGCGCCTTGGCCTCTAGCACCTGCCTGGAAAGAGGAGTCGCCATGCGCGTCCTGTTCATGTGTACCGCCAATAGCTGTCGCAGCATTCTGTCCGAAGCGATGTTCAACCATCTCGCACCGCAAGGCTTCCAGGCGATCAGCGCTGGCAGCTTCCCCAAAGGCCAGGTGCTGCCGCGCAGCCTGACGACGCTGCAGGAGGCCGGGATTGCAATTGACGGTTTAAGCAGCAAAGGCAACGAAGCCTTCGAAGCCAACCCGCCGGACATTGTCATCACTGTCTGCGACAAGGCCGCAGGCGAAGCATGCCCGGTGTACTTCGGTCCGGCTTTGAAAGCCCACTGGGGATTGGAGGATCCATCCGAGGTGAAGGGAGATGAGGCAGTCGTCGCCGCAGCCTTTCAAGCAACCCTGGCGCGCATCGAAACACGCTGCCGGGCCTTCCTCGCCCTGCCCTTCAGCCAACTTGATCGTGATGCACTGAAGCGCGAACTCGACCGCATCGGCACGCTATAACGGGAGCCCCCATGACCACCCCATTGCCCAATCTCGACACCTCGCTGACTCAGCCCATCGCCACTGACGACAGCCAACACAAGCCACGCATCCTGTTGCTGTACGGGTCGACCCGCGCACGCTCCTTCAGTCGACTGCTGGTCGAAGAAGCGGCCCGATTGCTCGAACACTTCGGTGCCGAGACACGGATCTTCAATCCATCAGGCCTGCCACTTCCCGATGACGCCCCCGGCGATCACCCGAAAGTCCAGGAACTGCTGGAGCTGATGCAATGGTCCGAGGGCCAGGTCTGGTGTTCACCCGAGCGTCACGGCTCGATGTCTGCCGTATTCAAGGCCCAGATTGACTGGGTACCACTGGCGTTGGGCGCGGTCCGTCCGACACAAGGCAAGACGCTCGCCGTCATGCAGGTCAGCGGCGGCTCGCAATCCTTTAACGTGGTGAATCAGCTGCGTGTTCTGGGACGCTGGATGCGGATGTTCACCATCCCCAATCAATCTTCCGTGCCGAAAGCCTTTCTGGAGTTTGACGAAGGCAATCGCATGAAACCCTCTTCGCTATACGACCGTGTTGTGGACGTCATGGAGGAGCTGGTGAAGTTCACGCTGTTGCTGCGCGATCGCCCGGATCTGGTGGACCGTTATTCGGAACGCAAGGAGTCGGCTGAAGAGCTGACCAAGCGTGTCAATCAAGGGTCGATTTGAAGGACAGTGATCACTTGAAAAAATGACTGGGCGTCTTCCCGAACTGCTTTTTGAACATGGTCGTGAACGCGCTGGGGCTGTCGTAACCCAAGGCTCCGGCAACATCGATGATTTTCTCCCCTACTGCGATGCGCTCCAGCGCCAACAGCAGCCGGGCTTGTTGACGCCACTGGCCGAACGTCATGCCTGTTTCCTTGTGGAACAGGCGCTGGATGGTCTTCTCATCAAGGTTCAGCCGGGCGCTCCAGTCCGCCAGCGTTGAACCGTCACCCGGATCGGTTTGCAGGGTTGAACAAATCGCGCCGATACGCGGATCAGCCGGTTGCGGCAGGTGCAGAGGCAAGGTCGGCAAGAGGGTCAGTTCGTCGACGATCAAGCGCAGAATCCTGGCTTCACGGGTATCGGCATCGATCGGCGCGGCGATGGTCACTGAGGTCTTGATCAGCTCGCTTAGCAGCGCCGAAATGCTCACCGCCCGGGTTTCGCCCGGGAGCTGCGGAAACTGGTCCGGGCGCACGAAAACGCTGCGCATCTTCAACGCACCAACACAGCGAATCGAGTGCACGTGGCCGCTGGGCATCCAAATCCCGCGGCTGGGCGGAACAGTCCACTGGTTCAGCCCCGAATGCACGACCATCACACCCTCAATCGCGTAGATCAACTGATGTTTGGCATGGGAGTGAGGCTCGATGAACCAGTTTTCCGGGTAGTCGGTAGCGCTGCTGCACACCGCCCAGGCCACTTCGTCCATCTCGAGCAGAAATTCTTCCAACGGTTTGATGATGATTCCCTTTTTACGATAGTTGTCGCCCGGATCGCGCGAGACAGGCAATTTTCTGAAATCTAGCATAGCCACCTGTACTCATGCCCAGCCCTTTTTTCACCCGTCCGGATGATCTGCGATGTCCACCAGCACTACCGCTTCAGCAAGCGCTTCAGTTGCCAGCCAGGCCAGCCCCTTGGTCATGCGCGTGATCGGCGCTTGCGCTCTGGCGCACCTGATCAACGACCTGATCCAGGCCGTCCTGCCGTCGATTTACCCGATGCTCAAGGCCAACTACGGTCTGACGTTCACCCAGGTTGGACTGATCACGCTGACCTTCCAGCTCACCGCCTCGCTGCTACAACCATGGATCGGTTATCACACGGACCGTCACCCCAAACCGTGGCTGCTGCCAGCGGGCATGGTGTGTACGCTGATTGGCATTTTAATGCTGGCCTTCGTCGGTTCCTTCCCGGCGATCCTCGTGGCCTCGGCGCTGGTCGGCATTGGTTCCTCGACCTTTCACCCGGAAACTTCCCGGGTTGCCCGCCTGGCATCGGGTGGTCGCTACGGCCTCGCACAGTCGACGTTCCAGGTCGGTGGCAACGCCGGTAGTGCCTTTGGCCCGTTGCTGGCGGCAGCGATCATCATTCCTTACGGCCAAGGCAACGTCGCCTGGTTCGGTCTGTTTGCGGCATTCGCCATCCTGGTTCTGTTCGGTCTCAGCCGTTGGTATCGCCAACACCTGAACCTGTTCAAGCTCAAGCAGGGCAGCAAGGCCACCCATGGTCTCTCCAACCGGCGAGTGACCTTTGCGCTGGTGGTGCTGGCACTGTTGGTCTTCTCCAAATACTTCTACATGACCAGCTTCACCAGCTACTTCACCTTCTATTTGATTGAGAAGTTTGACCTGTCGGTCGCCAGTTCTCAGCTGTACCTGTTTCTGTTTCTTGGCTCTGTCGCCGCAGGCACGTTCTTTGGCGGCCCTATCGGTGACAAGATCGGTCGCAAGAAGGTGATCTGGTTCTCCATCCTCGGCGCAGCACCTTTCACCTTGGCGTTGCCCTACGTCGATCTGTTCTGGACGGGTGTGCTGAGCATGGTCATCGGTTTTGTTCTGGCGTCGGCGTTCTCCGCCATCGTGGTTTTCGCCCAGGAACTGGTGCCGGGCAACGTCGGCATGATCGCCGGCGTGTTCTTCGGTCTGATGTTCGGCTTTGGCGGCATTGGCGCCGCCTTGCTCGGGCATCTGGCGGATATTCACGGCATCGAGTACGTGTACAACCTCTGCTCCTACCTTCCGCTGCTGGGGATACTGACAATCTTGCTGCCGTCTACCAAAGGGGTGTGAAGCTCTGTTCAAGACACGAGAGGCGCAGAATGACTCTGTGTATCACAGTGTATCTGGGCGACACCCCGATACATCGGCTTGCGTCTGGCCGTGCAATTCGACACACGCCAGATACGTCCCCGCGTTCAAATGCAGGCAAGGTTTGAAGGGGATCAACCAGAGCCCCTGACCCATGACATGCAACGGAGACATCCCCATGAAGATGGCAATGCACAAGGACAACACCGGCAAAACTCGCCGCGGTCTGGTCGGTTCTTCACTCCTCGCGCTCACCCTGTTCGGCGTGATCGGTGCGGCCCACGCTCAATCGACCGCAGCCGCGCAGCCAGCCGCGACCAATGCCGGTGTCTCCTATTCGGCGCCCTCTCCGTTCGGCCCGCTCAAGCATGTCAACGCCGGCCTGCTTGACGTGGCGTACGCCGAAACAGGCCCGGCCGATGGCCCGGTGGTGATTCTTCTGCACGGCTGGCCGTACGACATTCACAGCTATGACGAAGTCGCACCGTTGCTGGCGGCCAAGGGTTATCGCGTGCTGATGCCCTATGCACGCGGCTATGGCGACACGCATTTCCTGTCCGAGAAAACCGTGCGTAATGGTCAACCCGCCGCGCTGGCCAGCGACGTCATCGACTTCATGGATGCGCTGAAGATCAAACAAGCTGTGCTGGGTGGCTACGATTGGGGCGCGCGTTCCGCCGATATCGTCTCGGCGCTGTGGCCGGAACGGGTCAAGGCGCTGGTCTCGGTCAGCGGCTATTTGATCGGTAATCAGGCGGCTGGCAAGAACCCGCTGCCACCGAAAGCTGAATTGCAGTGGTGGTATCAGTTTTACTTCGCCACCGACCGTGGTCGCGCCGGGTACGAGAAAAACACCCACGACTTCGCCAAGTTGATCTGGCAACTGGCCTCGCCGAAATGGGCCTTCGATGACGCTACGTTCGACCGCAGCGCCAAGGCCCTGGAAAACCCCGACCATGTGGACATCACCGTGTTCAACTACCGCTGGCGTCTGGGCCTGGTGCAAGGCGAATCCCGATACGAGGCGCTGGAGCAGAAACTCGCGACGGCGCCTTCGATCAGCGTGCCGACCATCACCCTTGAAGGCGATGCCAATGGCGCACCGCACCCGAACCCGGAGGATTACGCCAAACGCTTTACCGGCAAGTACGAGTTCCGGTTGATCAACGGCGGCATCGGCCACAACCTGCCGCAGGAAGATCCGCAGGCGTTTGCCAAAGCGGTGATTGATGCCGATCACCTTTGAGTAGCGTCCCGCGATAAGCGCGTTCACACAGACGGCTCGTTTAACCAACGAGCCGTTTTTTTGTGCGCTTATTGCGGTTCAGCTTCGGTGAACGATCCCGTGCGCACCTCGCCGCTGGTGTCTTCATCCAACTCACAACTCAAGCACCAAGGGCGCATCGCCCTCCTTGGTTTGCGCAGGCACCGCACAACAAATCAGCACTTCCCCTTCTGCCGGCATTTCCGCGGGCAGGTTCAGATAATGCACTTGCCCACTGACCAGCCGGGTACGGCAGGTGCCGCACGATCCACCGCGACAACTGAAGTCCGGGTTCAGGCCACGGCTTTCAGCCAGCTCCAGCAAACTCCCGGCGCCCGGTTCCCAACGCGCCTCTTTGGATGATGCGGCGAACAACACTTTGACCGGGCTGCTGGCCGCCGGCACCTGCTCCACCGCAGGCGTCAGTTGGTCGCGCTGGCGTACCAGCGTCGAAGGGCCGAAGGTTTCCGCATGAATGCGATCATCGCCAATGCGCAACGCACGCAGGCTGTCGTATAGCGCTTGGGTAAATGGCCCGGGACCACACAGGTAAAAGTCGTAATCGTCCAGCGGCAGCAACGACTTGAGCAGTGCGATGTCGATGCGTCCGGCCAACTCGAAGTCTTCACCTTCGCTGGCGTGTTCCTCGGGTTGGCTCAGCAAGCGTAACGCACGAATTTTGTCTTTGGCGCGGGTCGCCAGTTCGTACAGCTCATCTCGAAACCCCAGTTCGGCCAAACTGCGTGCGCTCTGAATGAACCAGGTAGGGCGCGTCCGGCGGATGCGTTCTCCTTCATAAATCACTTCGCGCAACATCGAGAGCAAGGGTGTTACGCCAACACCGGCGGCCAACAGCACCAGCGGTCGACGCTCATCGGCCTGCACCGTGAAGCGTCCCTGAGGAGTACGCGCCTCAATCAAATCCCCGACTTGAATACGCCGATGCAAATGCGCCGAAACGAGCCCGTCACGCTTGACGCTGATGCGAAAAAAACTGTCGGACGGTGCGCTCGACACACTGTAGGTCCTGACCAGCGGAGCCTCCCCTTCAGCGACGCAAATGCGCACTGGCAAGTGTTGCCCTGCCTCGAAGCGCGGCAAACCGGCGCCATCGTCGGGTTCCAGGTAAAACGAGCGAATCGTGCTGCTTTCATCAACAATGCGGGTCACCCGCAACTGTCGCCATTGGTCGCGCAAGGCGTCGGCCTGCAAGCGGCCATCGGCCTGTTCCCAGCTACCCGTCATCAGACTGTTGGGCGAGAAGCCTTCAAACTGCCATCGCAACGCCAACGTCGCGGGACGTCGAATCACCTGATCCACCGTCAACGTCCAGAGCCGTTCTGCGCCCTGAAATGCAGCGATCTCGGGGCCGTCGAGAATGATCTCGGTGCGGCCGGCGACCTGAAGCACATCACCTGATTCGAAATCGACGAACAACAATCCCGCCCGGGGATTGAGCAACAAATTACCCAGGGTATTGAAATGCAGGTTGCCGGCGAAGTCTGGAATCTTCAGCACGTTGCCTTCAATCCTGACGAAACCTGAATTGCCGCCCCGGTGCGAGACGTCCACTGCGCGTTGCGCGGGATCTCCATCCAGGTCCAGGTAACTGGCGATAAAGAAGGTGTCGACCTTGCTGATCGTCGCCTTGGCGGCCTGATCGAGTTGGTCGAGATGCTCGGCCTGAGTGGCTGCCGAAGCGTGCCCGAGGCTGACGGGCTCCACGCTGCGCAGCTGGATATATTGCGGACAGTTGCCGAAACTGTGCACCACCGAAACCGCGCAACCGCCAGGGAAAGCGCGGCTGATGTTGCCGTTCATGCGATTGCGCCTGCGGGTCTTCAGATCGATGCCGAGAATGCCTACGGCAGCCCCTTCTGTCAGCGCGGGCGTGACCGGATCACCTTCGGCGGGCAGACGATCGAGTTGCAATATTCGCGGATCGGGGGAATGGGCAAAACCGGGCGGGCCTTCTATCAGGGTCGCCCAGGGCGTGCCTCGTTCATCGACGGCGCCCAACACCAGATAAGGCAGTTGGCTGTAAAACAATCGATGCTGGTCGGGCATGTAGTCGCGCACGACCCGGCGCCCGTTTATTTCCATGCGATCGGCAACGCCGATGGTTTCCTGCAATTGCCGCTCGCCCGCATGCCAAGGCGATGTGCCGGTCTCGTCCGTCTGATTCATGATCACCTCTAGGCGTCGTAAACAGGTGCACTTCACTCGCCGACTCATCGTTGTGGCGTCGGATTCTGCGGCGTAACCATCAATATATTGCGAAAGCAGATGCTCCCCTTTAACGGCACGGGAGAGAACTACCAAAAAACACAATCCACTGTTTCACTCGCTGAAATGCCGTCGACTGTCGGAGCCTGTTTGATGATGCCTGGAGCACTGCCACGCCCTGATCGAGCACGCGTTGCATTGGCTCAACTGGCATCCGGTCGCATGGCCGGATGCTCGCGCAGGCCGTTAACGACATGGTCAACAAAACTGCGTACCCGCATCGAAGCCTTGCGTCCTTCGCGGTACACCACCTGCACCGGTAGCGCCGGCAACTCAAACGGTTGCAGGACCCGACGCAATCGTCCGCTGTTCAGATAGTCGTACAACGGATAACTCGAACAACGGGTCAGCCCGGCGCCGTGGGCAGTAGCGTCAATGGCCGCCTGGACCGTTGCACAACTGACCCGCGCGGGTGCCTTGATGGCGGTCAGCTCACCCTCCATTTGAAAGTCCCACTGAATACTGTCGCGCCAGGCTTGTGTGGCAACCAGGCGATGATGTTTGAGATCCGTCGGTAAGCTCGGCTCGCCGTGAGTGGCGAGATATTCGGGGCTGCTGCAAACGATCGAGCGTACATGGCCAACCGGCCGTGCAACCAATGACGAGCTGGGCAATTGGCCGATCAGCACTGCCACGTCCAGCCCCTCTTCGTTCATGTTTGGAAAACGATCGTGGTAATGGGCGAATACCCTGACTTCGGGATACGCCTCCATGTAACTGGCCAGCAACGGCGTCATCACATCACCGCTGAACTGCAACGGCAGCAGCACCTTCAGGTTTCCTTGAGCCTCGACGTGCAGACCCTTGGCGGAAGCTTCCGCCTCTTCAACGCCCTTGAGGATGCGCGAGCAATCCGTCATAAACGCAGCACCCGCGTGCGTCAGCGCGACCCCGCGCGTGCTGCGCTGCAAAAGCGCAACACCCAGGCGCGCTTCCAGCCGGGCGATGGCACGCACCACCGTAGGGCCGGACACACCGAGACGACGGGCTGCCGATGCAAGGCTGGGGCGTTCCGACAGCGCAACGAACATCTGCATCTCATGGAAACGATCCATCAGGCCGTGCTCTTGACGGCTGGTTTAAGCGCCGTGTCCTGTGCCAATCGCTCTGCGAGGAAGTCGACGAAAGTGCGCACTTTGGCGGGTACTCGTTGGTTCTTTTGATACACCACCTGAATAGGCAGCGCTGGAGGTTCGAAGGCCTGCAGCACCACTTCCAACCCGCCATCGGCGACGTGGCCTGCCACCTGATAGGACAACACCCGAGTGATCCCCCAACCCAGGCAAGCAATATTGATCGCCGCCTGATTCGCGGTCACTACCAGGCGCGGGTTAACGCGCAAGCTCAAGGCATTGCCATCCTTTACAAATTGCCAATCGCTCAGCAGGTGGCTGGCGGACGACATGACAATGTTGGCCGCGCTCAAATCCCCAGGGTGCTGTGGTCTGCCGTACCGCTCAAAATAAGCGGGGGCTGCGCATATCACCTGACGCACTTCTCCTACCTTGACGGCGTGCTGACTGTTCTCGTGCAGATGACCGATGCGTATCGCCACATCAATGCCTTCGTCTGCCATGCTCACCACGCGGTCGACCAGCAAGGCATTGACGTGCACGGAGGGAAACCGATCCAGATATTCCGCCAGCAGCGGCGCAATGAACAACTCGCCAAACAACACCGGCGCCGTCACCGTCAAATGCCCGCAGGGGATCGAATAACTGCCGGCGGCGGCCTCCTCCGCTTCCTCCACTTCGCCGAGAATACGCCGGCAATCTTCCAGATAACGTTGGCCGGCTTCGGTCAGATGCAAGCTGCGGGTGGTACGCGACAGTAACTGGGTGCCGATCCGCTCCTCCATCCCGGCAATGGCCCGCGTCACGCTTGGCGGCGAGATGTTCAGGCGGCGGGCGGCGGCGGCAAAACCCTCCTCCTCGGCGACGGCCATGAAAATCTGCATTTCCTGAAATCGATCCATTGACGAGCCTTTCTGGGTGAAGAAATGGCGAAGCCCCTGAACGCTTCCGCGCGCAGCAGCATTGGCCAGTATTGTTGGCTATTGCGAATTTCGCACGCACGCCCGACCGACTTCGGAACAGGCGAATGCGATTCGGGAGAAAACGGCGGGGAAAACCGAAGGACTGGAACTTGTCGAATGTGATTACAACAAGCTCCAGCGGATCGAATCAGGCCTCTTGCAAGCCTGTCGCGGTACGTTGCATGCCGACAAAACGCGGCAACGCTTCAATGCGACCGAGCCAGGCACGGACGTTAGGATAATCAGTCAGTGCAACATTGCCCTCAGGGGCGTGGGACACATACGTGTAGGCCGCGACATCGGCAATGGTCGGTTTGTCGCCGGCGAGAAACTGGCTATCTCCCAACTCATGCTCCATGACCTTGAGCAAGCCATGGGCGTTACTGATGGCCTCTTCAGCGTTGTAACCGGCACCGAATACGGTGATCAGTCGAGCCCTGGCGGGTCCCGAATTGATCTGGCCCGCGGCCACCGACAGCCAGCGCTGGACGCTGGCTTGTGCTTCCGGATCGCTCGGCAACCATTGGCCATCGCCGTATTTGGCAGCGAGGTAAGTCAGAATCCCGTTCGAATCCGCCAGAACGGTGCCGTTGTCATCGATCACCGGCACTTGGCCAAAGCGGTTGAGCGCGAGGAATTCAGGCGTCTTGTGTGCGCCTTTCATCAGATCCACAAAGACCAGTTCGGTAGGCAGGCCAAGCAGGGACAGCATCAATTCGACCCGATGTGAGTGACCGGACAGCGGGTGACGATAAAGTTTGATTGCTTGCTGGGACATGACGTACTCCGATTATTTGACGGTTCGACCCGGTAGTCGCGTCGATCGCCTATCTTCTACTCCCGTCCGGAACAGCGGTATTACCAGCTTTTACAATCCAGCATTTCATCTGGTGGAACAGTCAGCGAAACCAGCTCCTACAGGGGGGATGCGTGTGTCGGCAGGGTGAGTTCACGCGTGCTGATCTTGGTCTTTACCGGTCAATTGCGCTGCTGTTTCAACCAGCAACTGCCGAAACCATTGGTGGGCTGGATCATTTCGATAACGCACGTGCCAGGCGATCTCCACCGGAAACGTTCCAAGATCCACGGGGGCCTGCACCACTTTCAGCCTAGGGTCCTTGGCGATTTGGTTGCAGATCAGTCGAGGCAGCGTCGCGCAGTAATCGGTGACCGCGATGATTTCCGGTACCGCCAGAAAGTGGGTAACGGAAATAGCCAGCTCGCGCCGCAGCCCCTGCCGTTCAAGCGCCTGGAACACCCCGGCCCTGAGTCGTCCTGGTGGTTGAACATTGACATGACGCAGCTGCTCGTATTGCTCCCGCGACAGGCTGTCTTCGATGTCCGGGTGATCGATGCGCACGACGCAAGCCAGGCCATCGTCCATCAAATGCTGAAGGATCAAATTGTCGGGCGGATCGATGATGCGGCCCAGCACCATGTCAGTCGTTCCCGAGATCACCCCCGTTTCCACCAGATCATTGCCGAATGGCGTCAGGGACATCTTGATCCCGGGCGCCAGATGTCCAAGCTTGGCGATGATGCTCGGCATGAGCACGATCTCGACGTAACTGTTGGCAGCAACGTTGAACTGCCGGGTAGCCGTGGCCGGATCGAAGTGCTGCCGGCCAACCAGAACTTCATCGAGCCTGCCGAGCGTCTCGATAATCACAGGCGCAATCTCTTCGGCGAACTGGGTCGGTTTGATGCCGTAACGTTCACGGATAAACAGAGGATCTCGTAACGTATCGCGTAGCCGATTCAAAGCGTTCGACAACGCAGGCTGTGTGATGCCTAGACGTAGCGCGGCGCGGGTGACGCTGCGTTCCTCCATGAGCGCAATGAAAACCGGCAAGAGATTGAGGTCGTATCGCATAAGTGCTCACGCGTTGGTTAACGATGCAGCAGTCATAATGCCAGATGAATATCTAAAATAACGTAAGTAAATTTCTCGAATAACTGACCTTGACGCAAAGTTAGGCCAACCAAAAGGTTCTGCCCAATCCCTCGTCAAGGAGTTCGCCATGAGCATCAAACACGTACTGTTCATTCTGACCAACGCTGCCGAAATCGGCCCCAACCAACGCCGCACCGGCTACTTCTTCCCTGAAGTCGCCCACCCTTACGAGGTCTTCGCCGAAGCAGGCGTAGCGGTGGAATACGCCTCGCCACTGGGCGGTACACCGCCGGAAGATGGCTACGATGAAAGCGATCCTTCGCAGCTCGCCTTCCGTAATAGCCTGGCGATCCGCCGCATGGCTAACAGCCGCAAGTTATCGGAAGTGGATGTGCTCGACTACGACGCCATTTTCTTCCCGGGTGGCCTCGGTCCGATGGTGGATATCGCCAATGACTCGGACGTGAAACGTGCTGTCGAACGTGCCTGGAACGGCGGCAAAATCGTGGCAGCTGTCTGCCATGGCCCGGCGGCATTCCTTGGCGTCAAACAGGAAGATGGCAGCCCATTGGTCCGCGGACGCAAGCTGACCTCGTTCTCCAATGATGAAGAGTCTGGCTACGCACAGGCAGATGTGCCGTTCAATCTGGAAGATGCCCTGCGCGCCGAGGGTGCCGAGTATTCGTCGGCCGATGTGTGGCAGGAAAAGGTCGTGGTCGACGGCCGCCTGCTGACTGGCCAGAACCCGGCTTCGGGCGGCCCGCTGGCAAAAGCGATTATCGAGGCGCTGCGCTAATCATCGTCATGGGCGAGCCCGGCCAGATAGCTGTTCGAAGGCATCTGGCCGGGTCTTCAGTCTCGAAAAGCCAGAGACAAAACCTGTACAAACACTGAGGTTTTAAGCATGTCCGCTTATGTTATTTTCATCCGCGAAACGACAACCAACGAAGCAGAAATGCAGCAGTACGCGCAGAAGGCGCCAGCCGCCCGAACGGGCCACGACATCACCCGCCTCGCCTTCTATGGCCAGCTCGAAGTGCTGGAAGGCTCGGCGGCGGAAGGCGTCGCGATCCTGCGTTTTCCCGACATGGCCGCCGCGCGCGCGTGGTACAACAGCCCTGCCTATCAGGAGGCGCGACTGCATCGCATGAAGGGCGCGCAGTACCGGATGTTGCTGGTTGAAGGCAGCGATGTCACACCGGCATAAACACCCAACGCAAACGCCAGCGGTCTGCGCCAACACAGTCAACACACTATGAGGTCCATCTCGTGAGCAAAGCGTCTTATGTTCCTCCCAAGGTCTGGAAAAACAACGCTCCATCCGGTGGCCAATTCGCCAGCATCAACCGCCCTGTTGCCGGCCCGACCCATGAAAAGACGCTGCCAACCGGCAAGCATCCATTGCAGTTGTATTCACTGGCCACGCCCAATGGCGTGAAGGTGACCATCCTGCTGGAGGAACTGCTGGCGCTTGGGCATAGCGACGCCGAGTACGATGCCTGGCTGATCCGCATCGGCGAAGGTGATCAGTTCTCCAGCGGCTTTGTCGAGATCAACCCGAACTCGAAGATCCCGGCGCTGCTGGACCGCAGCGTGGAGCCACCGATCCGTGTCTTCGAGTCCGGTTCGATCCTGCTCTATCTGGCGGAAAAGTTCGGCGCCTTCCTGCCCACCGATCTCGCAGGACGCACCGAAACCCTGAATTGGCTGTTCTGGCAGATGGGTTCGGCACCCTACCTGGGCGGCGGATTCGGGCATTTCTACGCCTACGCGCCGGAGAAACTCGAATACCCGATCGACCGTTTTACGATGGAAACCAAGCGGCAGCTGGACGTCCTCGACCGCCGCCTTGCTGAAAGCCCTTACCTGGCCGGTGAAAATTACACCATCGCCGACATCGCGGTCTGGCCCTGGTACGGCCAATTGGTGCGGGATAACGTGTACTCGGCTGCCGAGTTTCTATCGGCCCACCAATACACCCACGTGCAGCGCTGGGCGGAAGAAATCGCCAAACGGCCTGCGGTCATCCGTGGCCAGCGCGTCAACCGGACGTGGGGCGATGAGGAAAGCCAGGTGCCGGAACGGCATCATGCGGACGACTTAGGCTGATCAACGCATACGTCCGGCTTTACTGTAGGAGCTGCCGCAGGCTGCGATCTTTTGATCTTGATCTTCCACCGGTCCCAAGAAGATCAAAGTCAAAAGATCGCAGCCTGCGGCAGCTCCTACAAGTGCGCGTACATCCCTTCATCACCGGAGGTTGGCAATGAAACTCAAAAACTCACTGGCAGCGCTGATGGTCACCACCAGCCTTTTCGGTTGCACCACGTCTTCCAACCAGAGCGTTAACGTTACGTTGGTGGCCACCCGGCAAAACATCGGTCAGATCGGCAATGTCGTGTTGTCCGAGTGGGACAAACAGACCGGGCTGAGCTTCTTCATCAGTGGTGCGCCCAGTGGAGTGGTACTGCCCTTGCGCCTTTATTCCTTCATCAACAAAGGCAGCTGCCAGCAACCCGGGCCAGTCGCCTACGCCATGAATGATCGAGTCAACACCGAACGCCAACCGATCCGCGGCTGGGCATTCTCAAGAAGCGCACCGGTGCCATTGCAGACCTTGCTTGCCGGTGAATACTCCATCCTCGTGCGCACCACCGCGACCGATGGCAACGTCGATATTTTTTGCGGGGATATCAAGCAGGGCACAAACCTGTAGGAGCCGCCGCAGGCTGCGATCTTTTGGGGCCGCTGCGCAGCCCAGCGGGAGCAAGCTCCCTCGCCACGGTTTAAATGTGAAGTTGAGATTTTACGTGCATTCAAATCGAACAGCTGCTCCCTCCGTGCTTTTCCACATACTGCTGATGATCTTCATCCGCCAGTTGAAACTCACCCAACGGCACGATCACCGTGGCCACGGGTTTGCCCAATTGCCCCGAGGCGTCGAGCTGCTGTTTCGCGGCTTGCGCGTCGTCGGCCTGGCGGGCTGAATTGAAGAACAATGCCGAACGATATTTCACGCCGACATCGGCGCCCTGGCGATCAATCGAGGTGGGATCGTGCAGTGTCCAGAAATGCTCGATCAGGCGGCTGTAGGGAATTTCCCGGGTGTCGAAGTCGACCTGGACCACTTCGATGGACACCGCCTCATCACCGGCCGGGCTGGCAAAGCCGACGCGGCTGTCGAGCACGCCTGGCAAGGCTCTGAATGACGCCTCGGCACCCCAGAAACAACCGGCACCAAACGTCGCCTGTTCAACAAATACGTCTTTTTGCGAATCACTCATACGCTAACAGCCTCTTTTTGCGGCAGCAGATGCTCGTGCAACTGCGCGATATGTTCAGGCCCGATACCACAGCAACCTCCGACGATGCTTGCACCCGCAGCTACCCATGACCTTGACCAGTGCAGATAAGACTCGGGGGTCAGGTCAGCACGGATTTCGAGCAAGGTGCTGTTGGCCTTGGCCTGGGTACTGACGGGTGGAAAGGCATTGGCGTAAACCCCCAGCTCAATACTTTTGCCAAGGCGCTGGATGACCGATTGGGCTTGCGCCAATGCAGCCGTCATGACTTCTGGCTGACTGCAGTTGAAGAGCACTACTTTGGCGCCCAGCCCGGCAGCCACTTGCACCGCATCGGCCACCGGTTCGCCAGAGCGCAGACGTGGCGCTCCGTCGGCCTCATCAAGCAGCGTAAAGGACAGCCACAAAGGCTTGGGATCTACGCCCAAGGCTTCGACGACTGCACGCACTTCCGCGATGGAGCTCTGGGTTTCCGCCAGCCAGACATCCACCTGATCTTGCAGCCCGGCAATCAACTGCCGATGGATTTCGACGCTGCGCTGATGATCGAACAGGTCCGGGCGATAGGAACCCAGGGCCGGCGGTAGTGAGCCGGCCACCGTGACCGGCTCGGAGTTTTCCGAGGCTGCCTGGCGAGCCAGGCGTCCGGCCCGCTCGGCCAGCGAACGGCCCTGTTCGGCAAAGCGCTGATCGCCGATATGAAACGGCACCACCGCGTAGCTGTTGGTGGTGACGATCCGGGCACCGGCGGCAATGAACGCCCGATGCGCTTGCAGCACGAAATCCGGCGATTCGATCAGTGCCAGCGCCGACCATTCCGGTTGCCGGAACGGCGCGCCGATACGTTGCAGCTCCCGCCCCATGCCGCCATCAAGCAAACGCACTGACGATTGGGTCATTGGTTCACGCTCACTTTCTGCGTCGGACCCGCCAGCCACTGATCAACCGTGGCACCGTTCGCCTTGACCCAGGCCTTCGCGGCAACGTCAGCCGGCTGCTTTTCCTTTTCGATCTTCAGAATCAACTCGTTGAGCTGCTTCGGCTCGATGGCGACGTTTTGCAGGAACTCGGCAATTTTCGGTGCGCGCTTCTGCAATGCAACGGAGGCCAGGACGTGGACTTTGGCATCCGGGAACGCGCAGGTGATGCGGCTCTTGTTCAGCCAGTCCGGATCAACCGTCGGGCTGATGAATTTCCAGCAACCGTCGGCCTTGTACAGCGGATCATCTTTTTTGTTGTCCTGGGCGTAACCGTCAAACGCAGGCTCTTCCAGGCGACGCAGGTCGAAAGCGGAGAAAATCCAGTCTGGGGTGTAGGCATAGAACACCACGCCACGCTCAGCCTTGTACGCCGCGGACAACTTGGAATAGGTCACGGAGGCTTCAGTGGAGACCGCCTCGAATTTATCGGCGAACTGGTAATCCTTGGCCTTGATTTGACCGATGTAAGTCGACTCCCAGCCCGCTGGCCCCACCAGCAATTGTGCCTTGCCACCGCCCAGTGGCTCGAACAGCTTGGCCACTTCCGGTTTCTTCAGGTCGTAGACCGATTTGACCCCGTACTTGTCTTGCAGATAGCCCGGGATATAGAAACCTTGCTCACCCGCGTACGGGTGGCTGTTCGGGACCAGTGAGCGGGTGCCACCGGTGACGTACTTGGCCCAGGCGGCGGACTGATTGGGCAACCAGATGTCGGTCAAGACATCCACTGAACCATCGCCTTTCGAGGCGGCGCTGAGCAACACCGGGACATCGCCAGCCAGGTAGGAAACATCGGCGTCCAAGCGACTTTCAAGCACTTCGCCGAGGATGTATTGAATGGCGATGGCACCGGTCCAGTTTTGCTCGCCAATGACGATTTTGTCCTTGGCCATGGCCGCGCCGGAGGCAATCACGGAGGCCAGTAATGCAGTCGTACCCAAGGTGCGCGATAGGCGTGTCTTCACGATAATTCTCACTGTCAGTGGTAGAGGTGGTCTTGCTTGCGCAAGCTCGATTGAATGATTCGATCCGGGATCAGCGCACACAGGACGATCGCGACGCCGGCCAGCACGCCCTCTCCGCCCTTGATGTTGCGCAACGCGGTCATGACGTCGTAACCGAGGCCGCCGGCGCCGATCAGTGCAGCAACGACGACCATCGACAGGCTCATGACGATGGTCTGGTTGATCCCCAACAACAACGAACGGCGAGCCAGCGGCAGCTGCACCTTGATCAGGGTTTGCCATGGGCTGGCACCGTGGGCGACGGCGGCTTCGACCGCATCCTTGGGCACTTCCTGAATGCCCAGCGACGTCAAACGGATCATTGGGGCCAGGGCAAAAATCACCGTCGCGATCACCGCAGGGGTCTTGCCGACGGAAAAGAACGCTACCGCTGGAATCAGGTAGACGAAGGTCGGCAGGGTCTGCATGACGTCCAGCAAGGGCGTGATCAGCCGGCGTACCAGCGGCCGCTTGGCCAGCAAGATGCCGGTGGGAACACCAATGATCAGGGCGATCAGCACCGACGAACCCACCAGTGCCAGCGTGGCGATGGTGCGCTCCCAAAAGCCGAACAGGCCGATGTATAACAAGGCAGCGCTGCTGGTGAGCGCCAACGCCAGGCCCGCAGAGCGCCAGGCCAGAAATACCAGGGCCAGTGCCGAGACCGGCCATGGCAGCCAGCCGAGCACGTTTTCCACCCCTTCAATGACCGTGCGAACGGCAACGATCACACCCACGAACGCCGTTTCGAAGGTGACTTGCGACCAGCCGATAAACTCGTCGATGCTCTGCGCCGTCAACAGCAGCGCCTGCCGGTTGACCGGGAACTGCAACAGCACGTGACCGGTGTCCGGGGTCACGACGCGCCAGATCACCAACGCTTGCGAAACCAGCAGTACGCCCAGCGGCAGCGCCCAACCGGAAACGCCCCGACGCAGCGCATGTCGACTCATCGAGACAGCGGTGAATCGGCTGGCGACCAGCAGGAGCAACGCCGCCACAATCGCCAGCCACGACGAGCCGGCAAAGCCCTGCCCCAAGGCAGCCAATGCCGCAAGTTCTACGGCAAACGTGCCCCAGAACAAGCCGCCCTTACCCCGTGCTGCCAAGGCCGCCGGCCCCAGCAACAGCGCTTGCCACCACGGCAAGCCAGGGGAGGAAGGCTGCTCGCGACGTTCACCTTGTGACGTTTGCAGACCGCTGCTGTTCAAGCTGCGCGGGGCGGTCGAGGCTGGAAGGTGGTCGCGGAAAAAGTCCGCGACTTCAGCATCGGCCGGTTGCTCAAGCAGTTGTTGCGGCGTGCCCAGCTGCACCAGGCGACCCTGGCGCATCACCGCGATGCGGTCAGCCAGGCGAATGGCCTCGGCCGGATCATGGGTGACCAGCAAGGTGCTGATCCCGCGTTCACGGGCGATGGAGAGAAAGTGGCTTTGCAGGTCGCGGCGGATCGTCGGGTCCAGTGCGCTGAACGGCTCGTCCATCAGCAGGATGTCCGGTTCCGTCACCAACGCCCTGGCCAACCCGACCCGTTGCTGCATGCCCCCGGACAGTTCGTGAGGATAGTGCTCGCCCCACCCGTCCAGCCCAACGGCTTTCAACTGAATCGCGGCGGCCGCATGCCGGGCGGATTCCGCTTCGCCGCACAACTCCAGCGGCAACGCGACGTTGTCCAGAACGGTGCGATGGGGCAGCAGGCCGAAATGCTGGAACACCATACCGATGCGTCGCGATCTCAGTGTGCGCAAAGCCTTGCTGCTCAGACCGCTGATGGCCTCACCTTCGATCAGCACTTCGCCGCTGCTGGGCTCGATCAAACGGTTGATGTGTCGCAGCAAGGTTGACTTGCCGCTTCCAGAAGTCCCCATCAGACACATCACTTCACCGCGACGTACCTTCAAGCTGACATTGCTGACCGCAGGTAACGCCGGCGTGCCTTTTTTGCGCAGATAGGTCTTGGTGACATCCCGCAATTCGAGCACCACATCGCCGTCATTTGCGTGATCGTCCGGCTGTAGCGGTCTTTGCCCGGACGCGATCCGGTCCAGTGCCAAAGGGGTTTGTATGACTGTCACAGGAACTCCCGGCCAACGACCCATAAAAGCTTGCTTACGGGTTGGAAAAAGTGAGTCTCGGGCTGTGACCAAAAACGGTTAGCCCGACGCAAAAAAAGCGCCGGACGTGAAGTGCGGCGCTTCTGATGACATAAAGCTAAACGATCTTAAAAAACTTATATAAATACTATTTTGGAATTAGCTTAGGCTTCTGTGGTTGGTAAGAAATGGCTCTGGCATAAGGCTTTGCGCAGGCCCACCGCTCCTGAAGCGGGACACCGTCTACGCTGAGTGCAACGGCAGCACACATTCGCCTCTAGTCGGTTGATACAGGGGAAACGGGATGACCGGAAAAACAGCGTTGCACTGCTCGTCCTGGATCTTCCCTTCTTTGCTTGTCCTCAACCTGGCGCTCACCGCCGGATGTGCAGGCAAGAGCTCCACGTCTCGCTATACCACCGTAGGCTCAAGCTGCTACGCAAAAGCCCTGCCTACGGCTGGTGAAGGCGGCCTGGCCTGGGGCAACACCATGAGCATGGCGCGCAAAAAATCCATGGACAATTGCATGCGCTATGCCGGGCGATCCGGTGGCACGCCGAACACCTGCCAGGTAGTGTTGGCGGAGTGCAGGCATTGATCGCAGGCGCGTCAATCCGCCTGCACGGTCACTTGTTGTTGCTCACCCAAGCCCGCGATGCCCAGGCGCATGGTCTGACCCGCGCGCAGGAATACCGGATTGGGCTTGATACCCAGGCCCACGCCCGGTGGCGTACCGGTGGAAATCACATCGCCCGGTTGCAGGCTCATGCAACGGCTCAGGTAAGCAATCAATTGCGGCACATTGAAGATCAGCGTGCGGGTGTTGCCTTGCTGATAGCGGTGGCCATCAACCTCCAGCCACAGGTCCAGTGAGTGCGGATCGGCGATCTCATCGCGGGTCACCAGCCATGGACCGAGCGGGCCGAAGGTGTCGAAACCCTTGCCCTTGTCCCAGGTGCCACCGCGCTCCAGCTGCCATTCGCGTTCCGACACATCATTGATCACGCAATAGCCGGCGACGTGTTCCATGGCGTTCGCTTCATCGATGTAGCGCCCGCCTTTGCCGATGACCACGCCGAGTTCCACTTCCCAATCCGTCTTGACCGAGCCGCGCGGGATTTCGATGTTGTCGTTGGGGCCGCAGATGGCGCTGGTCCATTTGCTGAAGATGATCGGTTCTTTCGGCACTTCCATGTTCGACTCGGCCGCGTGGTCGGCGTAGTTCAGGCCGATGCAGATGAACTTGCCGACCTGCCCTACACAAGCGCCGATACGTGGCTTGCCGACAACGAGCGGCAGGCTGGCCGGATCAATGGCGGCCAGCGCGGCCAGGCTTTCCGGGCTCAGGACTTGAGCGGCGATATCTGCCACGTGGCCCGAGAGGTCGCGGATCTGATTATCAGCATCCAGCAGGCCGGGCTTCTCCGAACCTTTTTCGCCATAACGCAACAGTTTCATGTGTTTCTCCTGCTCAAACTGAAAGTGCAAACCGGGTTTCAGATGCTCATGCCGCCATCGATGACGTGCACGCCGCCGGTGGTGTAGGTCGACGCATCACTGCCCAGGTACAAGGCCAACTGGGCGATCTCGGCGGCGCTGCCGATTCGACCCATGGGTTGGCGGTCGAGGAACTGCTGATAAACCTTTGCTTCGTCGACGCCCTGTTGTGCGGCCTGCGCGGCAATGCGCTGGCGCAGCGACGGCGACTCCACGGTACCGGGGCAAATCGCGTTGCAGCGAATGCCCTGGCCGATAAAGTCCGCAGCGACAGCCTTGGTCAATCCCACCACTGCGGCTTTGCTTGCAGCATAGGCAAAACGGTTGGGCACCGCTTTGACGCT
Source organism: Pseudomonas sp. GL-RE-29 (assembly GCF_019947275.1). NCBI lineage: Bacteria > Pseudomonadati > Pseudomonadota > Gammaproteobacteria > Pseudomonadales > Pseudomonadaceae > Pseudomonas > Pseudomonas sp. GL-RE-29. Next base: position 206,032 of record NZ_JAGYGD010000003.1, on the reverse strand, counting down.
GGAAACCACCGATGACATGTTGATGATCGAGCCGCCCCCACGTTCCAGCATGCCCGGCAGAAAGGCACGGATCATGCGGTACATGGCCGTGACGTTCAGATCCATCGAGCGTGCCCACGCCGCTTCGTCGCATTCGAGAATATTGCCGCTGTGGACGTAACCGGCGCAGTTGAACAACACGTCCAGTCCACCGATACGTTCACAGGCTTCGCTAATGGCATTGGCCGAGGTCACGTCCAGCGTGAGGGCGGTGATGCCCTCGACGCCTTCAAGCCCCTGGATATTGATGTCAGTGGCAAAGACTTCGGCGCCCGCCTGGGCAAAGGCAATGGCGCTCGCCATGCCAATGCCCTGCCCGGCCGCCGTGACCAGCACCCGTTTGTTTTGCAGGTTCATGCCGTCTCCAGGTTCGCGCTGGTGGTCGCGGTTTTCGGGGTTCTGCCGAGCATCGACGCGGGGATGGCCAGGATCAATCCGCCGCTGACGAACAGGCACAGGGCCAACACGTAGGTGCCGTTATTGATGTTACCGGTGAGGTTTTCCGCGACGGCGGTGATCATCGAGCCGGTGAAACCGGACAGGTTGCCGAAGGCGTTGATCATGCCGATGCCTGCTGCAGCAGCGACGCCCGACAGCACGGTCCCCGGCAAGGTCCAGTAAATCGGCATCAGGCTGAGAATCCCCGAGGCGGATACGCTGAGGAACAGGATAGACAGCACCAGGTTGTCGGCGAAGTAGGCACTGAGCATCAGCCCCAGCCCGCCGATGAACGCAGGAATCGCGGCGTGCATGCGGCGCTCGCCGGTGCGGTTGGAATGCCGTGCGTTGAGCAGCATCGCGACCACCGCCACGGCGTAGGGAATGGCGGTCAGCAAGCCGATGTGCAGGCTATTGGTGATACCGGTGCTTTTGATGATTGATGGCATCCAGAACGCCAGACCGTAGAAGCCGGTGTTGAAGGTCAGCAGGATTAGCACCAACAACCACACTCGCGGGTTGAAGAATACTTCGCTCAGGCGTGACGCCTTGCCCTGGTTATCGGTTTGCAGGTTGGCCTTGAGCAAGGCTTTTTCGGCAGCCGACAGCCATTTGGCGGAGTCGATGTTGTTGGCCAGGCAAACGATTACGACAAACGCCATGATGATTGACGGAATGCCCTCGATGATCAGCATCCACTGCCAGCCCGACATACCCTGCACGCCTTGCATGCTGTTCATCAGCCAGCCGGAGAGGATCCCGCCCAGTGTCAGGCTGATCGGCATGGCCATCAGGAACCCGGACATCACACGGCTTTGCCGATGGGTTGGGAACCAGTAGTTGAGGTACAGAATCACACCCGGGAAGAAGCCGGCTTCGCAGATACCCAGCAGGAAGCGCAGCACGTAGAACATGGTGCTCGATTCGATATGGAAGAACCCTGCCAGCGGCACGGTGAACGCGACGGCCATGGAGATCACGGCCCAGGTCAACATGATCCGGGCAATCCAGAAGCGCGCGCCGTAGCGATGCAGCAGCAGGTTGCTCGGCACTTCAAACAGGAAATAGCCCCAGAAAAACATACTGGCGCCCAAGGCATAGACGGTGTTGCTGAATGAAAGCTCGTTGAGCATGTCGAGCTTGGCAAAGCCGATGTTGACCCGGTCCAGGTACGCCGCCATGTAGCACAGGAGCAGCACGGGAAGGATGCGCCAGATGACTTTGCGGTAAGTGCGGTCTTCAAAATCGAGTTCGCTGGCTTGCGCCTGCGCGGGCAAATGCTCGGATATCGTTTGCATTAAGGTAACCCCTGGGCATGTGGACATGCCTGATTGTTTTTATCGAAGTTGGGTCACGCCGAGTGAGCGATTCACTCGGCGGCGGAGCAATGATGACTACAGTGCCTGGGCGGTTTTTTCTCCGTTGACCAGGCGCGTCAGCCCCAGTGGATTGCTGTTCTTCAGGGCCTCGGGGAGCAAGGCATCGGGGAAGTTCTGGTAGCACACCGGGCGCAGGAAACGATCGATGGCCAAGGTGCCCACCGAAGTACCACGGGCATCAGACGTGGCCGGCCAAGGGCCGCCGTGGACCATCGCGTCGCAGACTTCCACACCGGTGGGATAGCCGTTGACCAATACGCGTCCGACTTTTTGTTCAAGCACGGCCACCAGGTCGGCGGATTGCTCCAGTTCGGCCGTTTCGCCGATCAGGGTCGCGGTCAGTTGCCCGCGCAAACCTTGCAGTGCAGCTAACAATTGCGCTCGATCCGCCACCTCAACCACCACGGTGGCCGGGCCGAAAATTTCCTCTTGCAGCAACTCATCGCCGGTCAACAGCAAGCTGACGTCGGCCTGGAACAATTGCGCCCGGGCTTGATCGCCCTGCTGCTTCTGTCCCGCCAAGTGCATGAGCCGCGGATGCGCCAGCAAGGCTTCGCAACCGTGCACATAACTGCGCAGGCCGCCGGCATTGAGCATGGTTTGCGCCGGTTGATCGGCGATCAAAGCAGCGAGTGCCTTCACGAAGTGGCTGAACGCTGGTGAGCGAATACCGATGACCAGGCCGGGGTTGGTGCAGAACTGACCCGCGCCCATGACCACCGACGCGGCCAGTTCGCTGGCGATACGCTCGCCGCGGACGTGCAGGGCTTCGGGCAGGACCAGCACCGGGTTGATGCTGCTCATCTCGGCGAACACCGGGATCGGCTGCGGGCGAGCGGCGGCCATGTCGCACAACGCCCTGCCGCCCTTCAGCGAACCGGTAAAACCGACCGCTTGAATCAGCGGATGCTTGACCAACGCCTCACCGACGCCGGCACCGAAGATCATGTTGAACACGCCGGCCGGCATCGCGGTTTTTTCGGCGGCGCGAATGATCGCTTCGGCCACTCGCTCTGCGGTTGCCATATGGCCGCTGTGGGCCTTGAACACCACCGGGCAGCCAGCCGCGAGCGCGGCGGCGGTATCGCCACCGGCGGTAGAAAAGGCCAACGGAAAGTTACTGGCACCGAACACGGCCACCGGGCCGACGCCCAAGCGGCATTGGCGCAGATCGCCCCGAGGCAGGGGTTGGCGCGCGGGTAGCGGCAAATCGATGCGCGCACCGTAGAAATCACCGCGGCGCAGGGTCTGGGCAAACAGGCGCATCTGGCCGCTGGTGCGGGCTCGTTCACCCTGGATGCGCGCCGCAGGCAAAGCGGTTTCCTGGCAGACCAGGGCGACGAAATCATCACCCAGTGCATCAAGTTCAGCAGCGATCGCGTCGAGGAATTCGGCACGGCGTGCGGCGGGCAGGTTGCGGTAGATCGGGCTGGCTTGATCGGCAGCCGTGGCAGCGGCGTCCACTTCCTCGACCGTTGCCTGAATGAAGGCCGTAGGCAGTGCTTCTCCAGTTGTCGCATCAACGCTGTGCAGCACCACCGATCCGGCGGCGCTGCGGCCACCGGCGATGAAATTGTGTCCGGACAGTTGGGGCATGACAGTCTCCTGACCGTGATTGGAAGCTGGTCGATACTCTACTGTCGCGAACCGATTCTTTCCCAATGGCATTTTTGGATTAACCGATAACGAACCGTTATCGAGAAAGCTACGCGTTTTTTGACCTGTAGGAGCCGGCTTGCTGGCGATGGCGCCCGATAATTCGACACAGAAGGCACATTAGAGACCGCTATCGCCAGCAAGCCGGCTCCTACAGATTTCGGCGCGCATTTCAGCCAGCCAAATCGCGAGCCAGCCGGGCGTTTTCCTTGAGTATCTCGGCAAATTCCAAAGCCGCGCCAACCAGGTGCTCGCCTTTGCGCGTGAGGATGCCGTAGTCCTGCGGCACCAGATGCAACGGTGTATCCAGCGTCTTCAGCTGACCGCTCTCAAGCAGCGGATTGACCATGGCATTGGGCAGCATCCCGATCATCGGCCCGCGCCGCAAAACCTGAAGGAAGGTCTGCATGGAAATGGTATCGACCGTGTTCCTTGGCATCCTCACCCCCGCTTCGGCGAACGCCAGTTCCATGCGCCCGCGAATCGGCGTGCCGACCGGGTAGAGAATCCACGGCAGATCCACCAATTGCTGTAAAGAAGTCGGCCCGGCGTCAGCCAGTGGATGGCTGCTGTTGACCACGATGCAAAACGGCTCCGGCGCCAAAGGCTGGAAGTCATAGCGCTGCTGCTGGCTTTGCTCGGTGAAACGGGCGACCGCCAGATCGAGCTTTTTCTCTTCAAGCATTTCCATCAGGTGATTACTGGTTTGCTCCACCACCTCAATCGACAGCAAGGGCCAGCGTTGCTTGATCTGCAATATGGCCTCGGGCAAGGCCACCGCCGTGGCGGCGAAAATCCCGCCGATCTTCAGATGACCATGACCCCCTTCGCGCAGGCTGCTGATCTGCTCGACGAACGAGCGGGCATCGTTCAGGGCGATCTGCGCGTAGCGCAACACGTGCTCGCCCAGCGCCGTAGGCGGCATGCTCCGGGGTTGCCGTTCGAACAGCGCGAAGCCGAGCAGGCTTTCGATTTCCTTGAGCATCTTGCTGATGGCCGGTTGGCTTAGGTTCATCTGCTGCGCCGCCAGGTGCATGTTGCGCGTGCGCCCCAGGGTGTCGATCAGCAGCAGATGGCGGAATTTGAGCCAGCCACAGAAGCTGGAGAAGGACAGATCGGACATGGGCATTCCTTTGGGCGGCAATAACCAGACGTTATCGAATACTGAATATATCTCATTGGAGTTTATCGACTGCCCGCCCTAGCGTGAAGGCTTTACGAACCAGGAAGATTCGCCATGTCGCTACTGCTTACTCCCGAAAACACCCTGCCGGTCGACGGCGTAGCCGGTACCTTGATTGGCCGCGCCTGGGTTCCCGGCCAGATCGCCGGGCCTTCGCCCATCGTCCTGCGCGCTGACGGCGTGTTCGACCTGTCGGAGCGTTTCGCGACCTTGAGTGATTTGCTGGAATCAGAGGCGCCACTGTCGGCGGTGCGCGAGACGCCCGGCATCTTCCTTTGCAGCATCGAAGCCCTGCTGGCCAACAGCGGTTCCAATTCTGATCCCGCCAAACCTTATCTGCTGCCGCCCTTGGACCTGCAAGTGATCAAGGCCGCTGGCGTGACCTTCGCCGCCAGCATGATCGAGCGCGTGATCGAGGAACAAGCCGGCGGTGACGCGGCCAAGGCCGAAGCCGTGCGCGCTACCGTGCAAGCCGTGATCGGTGACAACCTGCGCTCGATCGTTCCAGGCTCCGAACAAGCCATGCGCTTGAAAGCCTTGCTGATCGAACAAGGCATGTGGTCGCAATACCTCGAAGTCGGCATTGGCCCGGACGCAGAAATCTTCACCAAGGCACCGGTTCTCGCCGCCGTCGGCAGTGGCAGCCGCATTGGCATTCATCCCGGCTCGCAATGGAACAACCCGGAACCGGAAGTGGTGCTGGCCGTGAACAGCCGTGGCCAGATCCATGGCGCGACCCTGGGCAATGACGTCAACCTGCGGGATTTCGAAGGCCGCAGTGCGCTGTTGTTGAGCAAGGCCAAGGACAACAATGCGTCCTGCGCGATCGGGCCGTTCATTCGCCTGTTCGACGAGCACTTCAGCCTGGACGATGTGCGCGCTTGCGTGGTCGACCTGGAAGTCCTGGGCGAGGACGGTTACCGGATGCAGGGCTCCAGCTCCATGAGCCAGATCAGCCGTGATCCGCAAGACCTGGCCGGCCAGACGCTCAACGCCAATCACCAATACCCTGATGGTTTCCTGCTGTTTCTCGGTACTCTGTTCGCCCCCACCGAGGATCGCGATCATGCCGGCAGTGGTTTCACCCACAAATTAGGCGACCGGGTCAGCATCAGCAGCCCGTTGCTCGGCAGCCTGCACAACCAGGTGACCCACAGCTCCGAGGCCGCGCCCTGGACCTTTGGCGTCAGTGCCTTGCTGCGCAACCTGGCGTCCCGGGGACTGCTCGCCCGCTGAAGACACGCCGGATTGTCGATTCATCCAATTACAAGAGAGACCCGACCATGAGTGACACCCCAAAGCGCCGCCTGCGCAGTGAGCAATGGTTCAACGACCCTGCCCACGCGGACATGACTGCCCTGTACGTCGAACGCTACATGAACTACGGGATGACCCGCGAAGAGCTGCAATCGGGCCGCCCGATCATCGGCATCGCCCAGACCGGCAGCGACCTGACCCCGTGCAACCGCCATCACCTGGAACTGGCGCAGCGGGTCAAGGCCGGCATTCGTGACGCCGGCGGCATTCCCATGGAATTCCCTGTCCACCCGATTGCCGAACAGTCCCGTCGGCCGACGGCCGCGCTGGACCGCAACCTGGCGTACCTGGGCCTGGTGGAGATCCTCCACGGCTATCCACTGGACGGCGTCGTACTCACTACCGGTTGCGACAAAACCACCCCGGCCTGCCTGATGGCTGCTGCGACCACCGACCTGCCTTCCATTGTGCTGTCCGGCGGGCCGATGCTCGACGGCCACCACAAGGGTGAGCTGATCGGCTCCGGCACCGTGCTCTGGCATGCGCGCAATCTGATGGCCGCCGGTGAAATCGATTACGAAGGCTTCATGGAAATGACCACCGCGGCGTCGCCCTCGGTCGGTCACTGCAACACCATGGGCACCGCCCTTTCGATGAACGCCTTGGCCGAAGCCTTGGGCATGTCGCTACCGGGTTGCGCGAGTATTCCGGCGCCCTATCGTGAGCGCGGGCAAATGGCCTACGCCACCGGCAAGCGTATTTGCGAACTGGTGATGCAGGATGTTCGACCCTCGCAAATCATGACCCGCGAGGCGTTCGAGAACGCCATCGCCGTCGCCTCGGCTTTGGGCGCATCGAGCAACTGCCCTCCTCACCTGATCGCCATCGCCCGGCACATGGGCGTCGAGCTGAGCCTCGATGACTGGCAGCGCATTGGTGAAGACGTACCGCTGCTGGTCAACTGTATGCCGGCGGGCAAGTACCTGGGCGAAGGCTTCCACCGCGCGGGCGGCGTGCCGTCGGTGATGCATGAACTGCAAAAAGCCGGGCGCCTGCACGAAGACTGCGCCACGGTCAGCGGCAAGACCATCGGCGAAATCGTCAGCAGCAGCCTGACCAGCAACGCCGACGTGATCTATCCCTTCGAGACGCCGCTCAAACATCGCGCTGGTTTCATCGTGCTCAGCGGCAACTTCTTCGATAGCGCGATCATGAAAATGTCGGTGGTCGGTGAAGCGTTTCGCAAGACCTATCTGTCTGAACCCGGTGCGGAAAACAGCTTCGAAGCACGGGCCATCGTGTTCGAAGGTCCGGAGGACTATCACGCGCGCATCGACGACCCGTCGCTGGATATCGACGAGCGTTGCATCCTGGTGATTCGTGGCGCGGGCACCGTGGGCTACCCGGGCAGCGCGGAAGTGGTGAACATGGCGCCTCCGGCGGCGCTGATCAAGCAAGGCATCGATTCCCTGCCGTGCCTGGGCGACGGTCGCCAGAGCGGCACCTCCGCCAGCCCGTCGATCCTCAACATGTCGCCGGAAGCGGCCGTGGGGGGTGGTTTGGCGTTGCTGAAAACCAACGACCGTCTGCGTGTCGACCTCAACGCACGTTCGGTCAACCTGTTGGTGGATGAAGCCGAAATGGAGCGCCGCCGCGCCGAGTGGACGCCGAATATCCCCGCCTCGCAAACCCCGTGGCAGGAGCTGTACCGGCAACTAGTGGGGCAGCTGTCCACTGGCGGCTGCCTGGAACCGGCCACCTTGCACATGCGGGTTATTGCGCGCAGTGGCGGTGAGCCGCGGCATTCGCACTGATGGTCGCTCACTACTCAGCAAGCGCTTGTCAGTACCGAGCACAGCAAGACTGATTTGAGCCGGGATTCAAATCCCGGCTCCTCTCAAGCCTCAAGGATCGACTTGCCCCATCAGTTCGGCCACCGACTCCTTGCGATTTGCATAGCGCTGAGCGAGGACCGCACAGACCATCAGCTGAATCTGATGGAACAGCATCAACGGCAGGATCAATACGCCGATGGTGCTGCCGGCGAACAGAACCTGAGCCATCGGCACGCCGGTGGCCAGGCTTTTCTTCGAACCGCAGAACAAAATGGTGATGCGGTCTTCCTGATTGAAACCAAACGCTTTGCCCAACACCGTAGAAGCCACCAACACCAGCCCCAGCACCACACAGCAAGCGACCACCAGTCCGGCCAGATCCCGCAACGGAATCTGATGCCAGATGCCTTCGTTCACCGCTTCGCTGAAAGCCCCGTAGACCACCAACAGAATCGAACCCTGATCCACAAACTTCAGCCAGCTCTTGTTGCGCCCTACCCAAGCGCCGATCCAGCGCCGCGCTATTTGTCCGGCAATGAACGGCAGCAACAGTTGCACGCTGATTTTCAATATCGCATCGACGGTCGAGCCGCCGTCGCCGTGCACGTTCAGCAGTAACGTCACCAGCAGTGGCGTGAGAAAAATCCCGAACAGACTGGAGGCCGCCGCACTGCAAATCGCTGCCGGAATATTGCCGCGCGCCAGAGAGGTAAAGGCAATCGCCGACTGCACCGTGGCGGGCAGCGCGCAGAGGTAAAGCATGCCCATGTACAGATCGGCACCAATCATCGGTGACAACACAGGCTTGAGCGCCAGGCCGAGCAGCGGGAACAGCACAAAGGTCAGACTGAACACCAACAAATGCAGGCGCCAATGACCGGCACCGGCGATGATCGACTCGCGCGACAGCTTGGCGCCATGCAGAAAAAACAGCAGGGCAATGGCGCTGTTGGTCAGCCAGCCAAAGCCCACCGCGACCTGACCGCTGGCGGGCAGCAAACTGGCGAGAGCCACGACACCGATCAGGGTCAGGGTGAAGTTGTCGGGTAAAAAACGAGGGCGAGTCATCAGGATCATCCAGGATTGCCGGGAACGTGACGACGACTGTAACGCGGTGGGTGATTGCCGACTAACGCTAATAAGCCAGTGGATGTCGGCTAAAGGACAGATAACGGCAGCCCTGTGGATTTATCGATCAATCAGTTTGCAGGAGCCCTGCCCTGTTCAGTAATCCGCTGACTAGTCGATAATTGAAACACTACCTTTTAGATATCGGCACGCCCAAATGGATCAGATTCTTTCTCTTCTCTCCGATACCCTTCCAAAAGCCAAAACCCTGGAGCAGCTGACGCGTCCCTTGCTGGCCCTGCTCAGCAAGGTAACCGGTATGGAGTCGACCTATCTGACGACCATTAATACCGACGAGGGAGTCCAGCGTGTCGAGTTCGCGCGCAACGTCGGTGACATGGTGATTCCTGAAGGGCTGGTCGTGCCTTGGACAGATACTCTGTGCAAGCGGGCGCTGGACGAGAATCGCATGTACTCGGATAACGTGGCCGAATGTTGGAGCGATTCGGAGGCCGCCGCGGCCCTGGGCATCAGGACTTACGTGAGCGCGCCCATCAGATCCCAGGATGGGCAAGTGCTGGGTACGGTATGCGCCGCCAGCTCGGATCGGGTGGCCCGTTCTCCTGAAGTGGAACCGTTGCTGATGCTGCTGTCAGGGTTGCTCGGATATTCTCTTGAACGTGGGCTGCTGGTTGAGCGACTCCAGGCTGCCAACGCCGAGTTGACCAAGCTGGCCCTGACCGATCCACTCACCGGCCTGTCCAACCGGCGCGCGATACTAAACGATGCCGCGCGCCTGTTCGCCCTGGCCCAGCGGGAGCACAAATACATACTCATGGGTGTCATCGATCTGGATGGGTTCAAGCTCATCAACGATACCCGCGGCCACCTGGCTGGAGACCAGCTACTGCGCAGCGTGGCCGCCCAATTGCAGCATGGCCTTAGAACCAGCGACATCATCGGGCGTACTGGCGGTGATGAGTTCATCGTGATCGCCTTGGGCACACCCTCCCAACACTCGGACCTGGCAGAAGACATGCGACATGCCGCCGAACTGCTTCAAGATCGCCTGTCCCAAGCGACGATTGGGCGATATGAGCTGGGCCACGATCTGGGTGATATTCAATATACCGGCGCGAGCGTCGGGGTGGTGGCAGTGATCCCGGGCAGCATGACTGTGGACGAGGCTACAAAACTGGCAGACCGCGAGATGTATAAGGTGAAACAGCAGCGAAATCGTCAACGGGTATAGGACAAGGTCAGCTATGGGGCGAGTCGCGTCTCGTCGCAATGACTGAACACAGGTAGCAAAAGATCAGAAATCCGCTATTACGTAGTAATCGCCAATTCATTCATTGCAGATCGTCACAGGAACGCCCCACGATGCGAAATCCACTTCAGCACTCGAGAGTTCGTTTTGGTTTTTTACTGGGTGTTATCTCAGTGGGGCTGACCGCTTGCACCAGCGACGAGAGCATGACTGCACCTAAAGAAATTACTCGCCCTCCTATCGACGACAGCGAAACGTCTTCTGTGCGTGTCACTACGAGTTGGCTGCAACACTCATTTAGCCAAACCGGCTGCATGGAGCACGCAAGAGCGGCTCTTACAAAAGCGAGATATTTTGTAGAGACAGGAGACAGATCAGTCTATGGGTTGCGTGAAGGTATGACTTTTTCGATTCGCTGCGACTACGAAGGCGTTGCTTTTTTCGCAGTGGCTTATCGCAACAGGCCGAGTACGCAAACCCAGGATCGGATCCTGAATCAAATCACCAGGCTATTTTAAGGACTTCAGGCAAGAGGTTTAGCGGCTCGCTCGCGAATTTTCCACTGCTATGCTGATAGCATCTGTTTCTAACCCAGAGACGAGTAGCATGGCAACACAAGGCAACCATTCCCCGTTCATGCTCAAGGCCATGGCCTGCTCGGCAGGAATTTTCCTTGTCGCCGGGGCTGTTATAAATCTACTCGACACGTACCTTGACCTGACGTTGTTGGCAGATGCAACGGGCTGGCTGCTAAGTTTTTGGGATTGGCTTTTGCTGGAATCGCCAGTGCCGAATTGGTCGCTACTGATGATTATCGCGATTTTAATCAGCACTCTGTCTGTTGCGATTTACTACGCACGCATGACTGATGGAGCTTACGGCGAGTTACACGAAATAGAACGAAAAGTTTACAAAAAGAACAACCCTCACTTTCCACAGCTGACAGATAACCAGACGCTATTGATGGAAGCTTTGGCCTATCATGCGAACTTCAGAAAAGTGGCTAACTTAAACTCAATTTGCAAGCTTGTCTCACTCAGCACGTTAGAAGTCGAAGCCGGCCTAAAACAACTCCAAGCCAAACGGCTGGTGAGGCAAAAAGTGACAAGGGGTACCTTCGGCGCCACGATTTTTGAACTGACCCTGGCAGGAAAGGACTATGCGTTAGAGCGACTTGAGCTAACGTAGTATAAAAAGCCTGAAGGTACTTTCCTGATTAACATGGCTCCCCCCTCCGGGCGACATGTTTCACCTTTTCAGAACAACCAGTGGACGTGACCACATCAGTAGTCACGCCATGCCTTCTTGGGTTGGAAGGAAAGCAGCGCAGCGCTGGTTTTTTCGCTTGCAGCTGCAATTCCTTTATTCAATTCCTGCGCCGGTCTAGACACTCACGGCGCAAGGCAAGGTTATTGATCTCCATGCAACTGACCGAGTGATCGTCATCGTAATCCTTGTTTTTGGCCTTGGCCTTGGCTTTGCCGCAATTGCCATTGTCATTGCAATTGCCTTTGCCTTTCTGATCGTTGTTGTTTTTTAAGCAGTTTCTGACGTCACTTGCACTGCCCGCATCGTCACAATCCGAACCGGCAAAGGACACCGTTGGCAATGCCAGGGATAAAAGGAATGTGAACACCGCGGCGGTTACGATTCGCATAATCAAACTCCCGAGTAGATAACTTATTACCCTGCAGCTACTGCCTTGAGCCGCTCGGACTGACTATAGCAGGCCCCGCAAAAGCGGCTCGTCAGAAGCCCGTTTTGAATCGCCCTGCCCGCTCGCTCGCTCGCCCGCAGCCATATCGGATTACAGCAGGTGTGGCTTGAACATGCTGTTGGTGATCATCGGCGCGGGCACTTCATCCGGGTGCTGCTGGCAGAGGAATTCGCGTATCGCTTCGGCAGTTCGCCTGGCGCTGGTCACCACGAAAAAATGCCCCTCGCCCTGCAAGACGTGCAGTTCGGCACGGCGAATGGTGCGGCGCAGGATGTGCGCGTTGTACAGCCGCACCAGGGTGTCGCGTTCGCCGGTGAGGATCAGCGTGCGCTGGCGCAAACGGAACAGCCGCAGCAGGCTGGTCCAGCCGACCAGGGCGGTGAGCTGGTGGTAATAGGTTCGCGGGTTGGCCGTGAGCATGCCGTTCACCACACCGAAGCGCAGCAGCGTCTGTATCGAATGGCGCGAGCCTTCTTGCTTGCGCAATTTGGCGTTTTTGCTCCTGCCAAAAAAATCCAGGATGTCCGCGGGCTTCACCAGCATCGCCGGGCCGGCCGACGTCGCCGCGAGGATCAGCCGGCGCACCATGCTCGGGTAACGCAGGGCAAATTCTTGCGCCAATGCACCACCCCAACTCACGCCGAACACATCGACCTGGTCAATTCCCAATTGCTTGAGCATCTCGGCGATCAGGTCGGCATGGCGCGGCAGGCGCATCGGCCAGCGGGGCACTTGCGATTTGCCGACCCCGGGCACGTCCAGTGTAATGGTCCTGTAGTCCTCCAGTTCATTGCGCAGGGGATCGAAGGTACGGATCAAACCACCCAGGCCGTTGAGCATCAGCAGCGGTGAACCTTGGCCGCGGATTGAAACGTTCAACTGCAAGTCTTTAACGGTTAATTTTTGCGTTGTCATGGTTTCCCCCTTGGTCTGCCCCCAGCTAAGACAACGTCTGGCGTGCAGATGATCCCTCTCACACCCGGCTGCGCAACCACTGCAGGAAACCTTTTTTCTCGATGGCCTTTGGCTCTTCCTGAGTCATCGTATGGGCGATCTGCAAGCGGAAATCCAGCAACGCCTTCATCGCTTGGCACATCTCGTGGCGAGCCTCCATGCACGGCTGGAGATAATCCCGTTCGATCCGGTAAAGATTGCAAAAAGTCAGTGCGGCGAACTCCGCCGGCAGCGCCGTTCCCGAGACGATCCCGCCTTCGCCGATGACCTCCCCCGGCCCCATGCGCCCGGCTTCGAATTTGACGTCAGCACGGAACAAGGCCACCGTCACCACGCCGGACTCAATGATGTACAACTCCGAGCTGACCTGCCCGCCCGCCAGTATGATTTCGCCGGGATTGAAGGATTGCAGGGTCATGTTCTGGCTGACGTGGTCCTTGTCTTCCTCACTCAAGTTACCCGAGAAAATGCTGGTGTGGTCCAGCAAGGCCCTGGCTCGCGACAGCCGCGCGGGCGCACTCTGTTCGATGGTCGAGATCCAGCTGACACCGGCCGCCAGCAAATGCCGGTACGCCAGATCGTACATCTGATTGCGCACCGTGCGCTTCTGATCCATCGACACCACGAAGCCGCTGACTTCGTACTCCACGCCATTGCTGCCGGTACTTTTGATCGTCACCTTGGGTGCCGGTTTGGTCAGCAGAATGCGGCACCCCTGGGCCGCACGCTCAAGTGCATCGAACACCTTGTTCGGACGCACCTGCGGGCTGATCAACAAACTGATCGAAACGCCGAACATGTCACTGGGCCGACTGAAGTTGGTGATCTTGGCTTTGGCTGCCATCGAGTTCGGGATCACGATCATGCTGCCTTGGGAGGTTTGCAGGAACGTGGCACGCCAATCGATATCGGTCACCCGGCCTTCGGTGCCGTCGATGGCGATCCAGTCATCGATTTGATAGGGCTTGGTGGTGTTCAGGACGATTCCGGAAAATACGTCGCTGAGTGTGCTTTGCAGGGCCAGACCGACGATGATCGCCAAGGCACCGGACGTCGCCAGAACGCCCTTGACCGGAAGGTTGAGCACATAAGCCAGCGCGGCGATCACCGCGACCAGGAAAATCACCGCGCCGAGCAAGTCCTGGAGTAACCGGCCGGCGTGCCCAACCCGATACATCATCACGGAGCCGATCATCACCGTGAGCGTACGCGCGCCGAACAGCCACCAGATGATCTGCAGCACCGTGTGCGCAAATTGCAGCGGCGCATCATCGATCAAGGGCGCCGGCTCCCATGGGCTCAAGCCTTCGTGGAACAACAGCACGCTGTACAACGAAAAAATGACCAGACGCGCGAGCACTTTCCAGTTGTACCGGTGGGAACCGACCACGCGCCACATCACCATATCGATCAGGATCAAGGCCAGGCCCCATATCAATGGACGTTCAGAGAACAAGGACAGCATCAAGCACCTCCAGCGCAGTTCAATGACCGGAAGATCGCCTTTATTCGGCGCACCACCGCAGCGCCCACCGGGAGCGACGCCGAATTCAAGCCTGTTGACGCAAAAGTATGGCTGCCAATCGGCAAACCGATAGGTCCCGCCAATCGGGAAGTTTCATGCCCGGATAGCGATGCGCTTTTGCGATGCACCTTGTTGGTCCTGTGCGATGCCCGATCAAAGGTCGTGGATTGTCATGAATTGAAAAAGCATTGTCGCCAAATGAAATGTTTGCCGTCCCCCCGTCTATTAACTTCTCAAAATCTGCGCGGCGAGCCCTGCCTTCCTGCGGCTGGCTCAGCCGCCACAATGTCCGTTCGCTTGCCCGCAGCCATACAACTTCCGGGCGCCCGTTTTGGGTGTCCTATCGGGTGTCACAATGAACAAGAAAAATAAAGACCTCTCCCAGCAAGCTGCCATGCACACGTTGAGCCTGAATCCGGTGTTCAGTCCTCGACGGCGCGACCTGCTCGGCACCGCCCGCATGGTCCTGCAACAAGTGTTGAAGCAACCCGTGCATAGCGCTCGGCATATGGTTGCATTCGGCGTTGAGCTAAAAAATGTTCTACTCGACCGCTCGCAGCTCAAGCCAGCGGCGGGAGACAAGCGTTTTGACGAACATACCTGGCAGCGCAACCCGCTATACCGTCGCTACATGAAGACTTACCTGGCCTGGTGCCAGGAAATGAACGACTGGATCAGCACCAGCAACCTCAGCGAACAGGACGCTCAGCGTGGTCAGTTCGTCATTAGCCTGCTGACCGAGGCGATGGCACCGACCAACACCTTGGCCAACCCATTAGCACTCAAGCGCTTGCTTGAAACCGGCGGCAGGAGCGTTCTGGATGGTCTCTCGCAGTTGACCCGGGACCTGATTGAAAACGGCGGCATGCCCAGTCAGGTGGACAAGACGGCTTTCGAGGTGGGCCACAATCTGGGCATCACCGAAGGCGCGGTGGTGTTTCGCAATGAGGTGCTGGAGTTGATCCAGTACAAGCCCCGTACCGAGCAGGTACAGGCGCGTCCGTTGTTGGTGGTGCCGCCACAGATCAACAAGTTCTACCTGTTTGATCTGACGCCGGAGAAGAGCCTGATCCGTTTTCTCCTCGACAGCGGTATCCAGACCTTCGCTATCAGCTGGCGCAATCCGGGCAAGGCACAGCGTGAATGGGGTCTGTCCAGCTACGTAGAAGCGCTGAAGGAAGCGATCGACGCGGTTCTTGCGATCACCCGCAGCCCTGACCTGAACACCTTCGGAGCCTGTTCCGGGGGCTGCACCCTGTCCTCGCTGTTGGGCCACTACGCGGCCCTGGACGAGAAGAAGGTCAATGCCTTTACCCTGGCGGTCAGTATGTTGGACATACGCCCCGACACCCAGGTCAGTCTATTCGCCGATGAGAAGTCTCTAGAGGCCGCCAAGCGCCGCTCCTATCAGACTGGCGTGCTGAAGGGTCGCGAACTGGCCAAAGTCTTCGCCTGGATGCGCCCCAATGACTTGATCTGGAACTACTGGATCAACAACTACCTGCTCGGCAACGAGCCGCCGGCATTCGATGTCCTCTACTGGAACAACGACACCACCAACCTGCCCGCCACGCTGCATGGCGAATTCATTGACATGTACCAGACCAATCCGCTCGCCCGCGCCGGTGCCATGGAGGTTTGCGGCACACCGATAGACCTCGGTCAGGTCACCAGTGACTTCTACTGCATCGCCGGCCGAACCGACCACATCACGCCGTGGGACGCCTGTTACCGCTCCATGCAACTGTTCGGCGGTCAGGGCGAGTTCGTGGTGTCCAACAGCGGGCATGTCCAAAGCATCCTCAACCCGCCAGGCAACCCCAAGGCGCGCTTCATGACCGGCAACGATTTGCCCGCCGAGGCTCAGGAGTGGATGCAGGCTGCGAGTGAACAGGCAGGCTCCTGGTGGCCCCACTGGTTGGCCTGGTTGCAGGCACGCTCGGGCGATCACAAAAAGGCTCCGGCTAAACTGGGCAACAAGGCCTATGCCGCTGCTGAGGCTGCGCCGGGTACCTACGTGCACTTGCGCTGAACCTGCAATCATCGGACGGGCGCCTGTAGCGGGCGCCCCATCCATTCCTGGTTTTCAGCCCAATGACAGCAGGACGTCGTACCCCCTTGCCGCGCCCCCTTCATGCTCACGCCTGATCAACCGCCTCGACCACTCCCTGATCCTCCCCCAGAAACCCACCGCTTTGATGCTGCCACAGCCGCGCATAGATGCCGTTCTTCCCAAGCAATTCGCTGTGAGTGCCCTGTTCGATGATGCGTCCATCATCCATGACGATGAGCCGGTCCATGGCGGCAATCGTGGACAGCCGGTGGGCGATGGCGATCACGGTCTTGCCCTGCATCATTTCATCAAGGCTTTCCTGAATGGCCACTTCCACTTCCGAGTCCAGTGCGCTGGTGGCCTCGTCAAGCAACAGGATCGGCGCATTCTTGAGCATCACCCGGGCAATCGCGACGCGTTGGCGCTGGCCGCCTGACAGCTTGATACCGCGCTCACCCACAAGGGTGTCATAGCCGGTGTGGCCTTGCCGGTCGCTCAGTTGGCTGATGAACTCATCGGCCTGGGCATTGGCCGCGGCGCTGCGGATTTGCGCGTCGGTTGCATCCGGACGGCCGTAGGCGATGTTGTCGCGAATGGAACGGTGCAGCAGCGAGGTATCCTGCGTGACCATGCCGATGGCGCTGCGCAGGCTGTCTTGAGTCACCTTTGCGATGTTTTGGCCGTCGATGCGAATCTCCCCGCTGTCGACGTCATAGAAACGCAGCAGCAAGTTGATCAGCGTGGATTTGCCCGCGCCGGAGCGCCCTACCAGGCCGATTTTTTCGCCCGGGCGAATGTTCAGGCTCAGGCCATCGAGCACCTGACGTTCGCCACCGTAGTTGAAACTCACATTATCGAAGGTCACCGCTCCGCCGGAGGTCACCAGGACGCCCGCGTTCGGCGCATCCTGCACCTTCGGGCCGCGGGTCAGGGTGGCCATGCCATCCTGCACGGTGCCGATGCTCTCGAACAGCGAGGTCATTTGCCACATGATCCAGTTCGACATGCCATTGATACGCAATGCCATGGCGGTGATGGCCGCCACGGCACCTGCGCCGACCTGACCCTGGTGCCATAGCCACAGGGCAAAGCCACCTGCAGCCATGATCAACCCCACCACCAATGCCTGGTTGACGATTTCGAACTGGCTGACCAGGCGCATCTGGCGAAAACCGGTTTGCTTGAAGTCTTCCATCGCCGCGCGCGCGAAGTGCGCTTCACGATTGGAGTGGGAGAACAGCTTCACCGTCGTGATGTTGGTGTAGGCGTCCGAGATACGCCCGGTCATCATCGACCGCGCATTGGCCTGTTCCTGGCCGACTTTCCCCAGACGGGGCACGAAGTACCACATGGCCAGACCGAACAAGACGGCCCAGGCAATAAAAGGCAGCATCAGTTTCAGAGCGAAGCCGCCGGCCAGTGCGATGATCGCAATGAAATACACGCCGATCCCGGGCACGATCTCGATCAGGGTGAACAGCACGTCGCGCACCGCCAGCGCCGTCTGCATCACCTTGGTAGTGACTCGGCCGGAAAATTCATCGGAGAAAAACGAAAGGCTTTGCCGCAGCATCAGGCGATGGAAGTCCCAGCGCAGCCGCAATGGCAAGTTAATCGCCAATATCTGGTGCTGCACCATGGTGCGCAACGCCACCAGGCCGATACTGGTCACCATGACGATGCCCATGCCCCACAACACGCGACTTTCCTGCGCAGCCGCTTCACCGCCTGCCTGCCAGGTCGAGAGCAAGTCCACAACCTGTCCGAGGAAGGAAAACAGCCAGGCTTCGTAAATCGACACACCAGCACCGAGCAGCGCCAGCGCTAGGATGTAACCGCGGGCACCCCGCGTACAGGCCCAAAGAAAGCGAGCCAGGCCGTCGGGTGGCGGTGGTACCTCGTCAGGGGGAAAGGGGTCGAGCCTTCGTTCAAACGCACGAAGCATGGTGTTCTCCAAAACGATCAAGTTGCGCAGATTCTGCCATTGAACGGTGGCTTTGCGGGTTTTGCGAAGCTGGGGTCAGGTAAGAGGCCCCCCGGACCCTTGCTGCAAGACGAGCTGACGGCATTGCACACCCGAAGAACGCGCTAGGCTGTACTGCGGTGATGACAACACCGCTTTCCAACGCAGGAGCACAACGCATGTACGCAATCATCTTTTTGACGTTCGCTGGCATGGCTCTGTGCACTGGTCAGGCTATGGCGGACACGCTAAAGATCAGTGTGATCGGCGCAGGAAACGTCGGCGGTACGCTTGGCACGCTATGGGTGAAGGCCGGACATTCGGTGATGTTTTCGTCACGCCACCCCGAGGCGCTTACGGAACTGGTCAGGGCTGCCGGCCCCAACGCTCAGGCGGGCTCGGTAAGCGATGCAGCGGCATGGGGTGATGTGATCGTGCTGAGTGTTCCCTACGGTGCAATGCCGGCACTGTCCGAACAACTGAAGGGCAAACTGACCGGCAAAGTGGTGTTCAGCACCAGCAATCCGTTCAGCGGTCGTGACGGCGACGTAGGGCGCAAGGCGCTGGATCTGGGAGTCGCCTTGGCGGACCAGCAATATTTGCCTGGGGTGCACCTGGTGCGAGCGTTTAACGCCATAGGGTACGCATCAATGAAAGACCAATCTGGCAAAAGCAAGGCGATCCCCACTTTCGCCGACGACACCCAGGCCCGAGAGCTGGGTGCCCGTTTGGTGCGAGATGCCGGATTTGTGCCGGTGCTTATCCCGCTGGTGCGCGCCAATGAAGGTTTGCCGGGCGGCCCGCTCAGCGGCGTGTTGAGCGAGGCCGAACTCAAGCGCAGATTGGGCCTTTAACAAGTTCTGCCTTGTCGCCACTGGATTCAAACCAAAGCCACGGGTTCGCTAGAGGGTATAAGAAATTCCAACCTGTACCGTTCTCGGCGCCCCTGGATAGGCGTAAACGTTGCCGAACGCCCCTTCCTCGTAGTCTTCGTCAGTCAGGTTTTTCACGTCCAGATTGAGCCTGATCTTGTCATTTACCTTGTAATAGCCAAGCAGGTCGACAACCGTGTAGCTCCCCATTGAAAACGCGGTATTGGCGGTCTGCCCTGCACGCTCATCAACGTACTTGAGCCCTGTACCGAGCCCGAGCCCCTTGAGCGCACCGTCCTGGAATTCGTAGACATTGAGCAGGCTGAAACTGTTCTGCGGAATGTTCATCAAGCGGGTGCCGGACTTGATCACGTTGTCCTTGGTCACTTCGGCATCGACATACGCGTAGCCGCCAATCACCCGCCATTGCGGGGTCAGGTTGCCGGCGACATTCAGGTCGAAACCACGGCTACGAACTTCGCCTGCCGCCACGCTGAAGGTCGAGTCCACCGGATCGGTGGTGAGCACATTGCGCTTTTCGATCTGGTAGATCGCCGCGTCGACGCTCAACTGACTGTCCAGTGCTTCCCACTTGATACCCAGCTCATACGATTTGCCCTTTTCCGGGTCAAAACCACCGCCTTGCCGGCTGGCACCCGTATTGGGCTTGAACGAGCGAGCCGTATCGGCGTAGATCGCCACGTTGTCGGTGAGGTCATAGGTCACCCCTATGCGCGGGGTCACGGCATTGTCGCTGGCATCCCAGCTTCTACCGCCCGGTACGAAGGTTTCGTACTCATGCTCGAAGCGCTCGAAACGAGCCCCGGCGAGGACTCTCAAACGTTCGGTCAATGCCACCTGATCCTGGACGAAAGCGGCGTAGGTCCTGAGGTTTTCCTTGTCATTGGTCGGGGTTCGGGTCAAGGCTGGACGAGGCTGGCCATACACCGGATCGAAGATATCAATCGGATAGGCACTCACCGCGCCACTGGAACGCTGAATGATCGACTTGTAGTCGTAATCCTCGTACTCGACTCCGGTCAGCAAGGTGTGATCGAAACCGCCAGCGGTGAAATGCCCGGTGAGGTTGAGCTGAGTGTCCTTGTCCGTCCACTCCAGCTTGCGATAGTTGAAGTTGCGGCCCAGGGTGCGTCCGTCGGCCGCGACACCATTGGCCTCAACGGCATTACCTTCAAGGGTGCCGTCGAGCCACTGGAAACCACCGCCCAAGGTCCAGTTATCGCTCAGCAGGTGTTCGAAACGCAACTGCGCCATGTTGTTGTCGTTGTGCAATTTACCGACGTCTTTTTCACCAAAGAACGTGTCACGCGACGCAGTGCCAATCTGATTCGGATAGCGTGTCAGGCCACGATCCAGCGGGTGATTATTACGCATGAAATCGCCCTCGAAGATCACCTTGGTGTCATCGTTGGCCTGCCAGGAAATAACCGGAGTCACGCCATAGCGTTCGGTTTCAACATGATCGCGGAAGGTATCACCGCCCTCTCCCACCACGTTCAGGCGATAGGCCAGGCGACCTTCTTCATCCAGCGGGCCGGAGGCGTCCAGCGTGCCACGCTTCATCCCCTGGTCATCGAGCTGGCTACCCAGCGTGACCGTGGGCACGGCCAAAGGTTGTTTGGAAATGACGTTGAATGTGCCCCCTGGATCACCTCGTCCATAGAGCATGGTCGCCGGCCCTCGCAGCACTTCGAGCCGCTCGATGGTGTTCGCATCAGGCATGTTCGGATAACCACGGTTGATCGGAAATCCGTTGCGATAGAACTCGCCGGTGGTAAATCCACGCACTGTGAAAGTGGTCAGGCCCTGGCCACCGAAATTGTTCGCCCGCCCCACCCCTCCGGCGTAGTCGAGCGCGTCCTGCAACCGGGTAGCACTGATGTCCTCCACGACATCCTTGGGCACCACCGTGATGGATTGTGGTGTTTCGTGGATCGACGTGTCGGTTCGCGTTGCACTGGCCGAACGCGTCGCGCGATACCCATCCACCGGCCCCAATGCCGTTTCAAAGTCAGCGGTGCCCACGATGTCGGTCGCTTGCAGCTCCAGACTGGATTTATCGGTTGTCACTTGCTCCGCCCAGGAAGAAGCGGAAAACGCCTGAAGCACACAGACAGAAACCAAAGTACGACGCATCGAGGAAACCTTGAGAAAATAGCCAAATGGGACGGCATTCGTGCCAATAAATAGCGGCGCATGGTAAACCACGCCATTGGCTTTTGATACCTATTCGCATTTGTATTTTCTGGACAGTGCCGGGTTCAACACGTCGTGCTTCGCAGGTTTTCTCAGACTTGGCAGGACGGAGCAATCACCTTTGCATACACCGACCGATCAACATTCCCCCCGGACAGGATCACCCCTACCCTTTTTCCCGTCATCGATTCACGCTCCTGGATAAGTGCCGCCAGGGCCGCCGCACCCGCCCCTTCAGCCAGGTTGTGGGTATCGGTGTAATACACGCGCATGGCCTCGGCAATTTCCTCCTCGCTGACCGATACGATTCGAGCCGCAGCCGACCCGTAGATGGCAAAGGCCTCGGGAATCGGTTTGCGCACGGCAAGGCCATCCGCGAAAGTATTCGCCGTGGCGGTTTCGAGGATTTCTCCCGCTTCAAACGACAACTTGGCGGCCGCAGCCTCCGTGGAAACCACGCCCACCACACGGGTTTTCAAACCCAACGCATCGCGAGCGGCGATCACTGCGCAAATCCCCGAGCCACAGCCAATCGGCACGTACACGGTATCCAGATCCGGTGCGGCCATGAACAGTTCCAGCGCGTAAGTGGCCACACCTTTGACCAGTTCGACATGGAATGGCGGCACCAGATAGAGATCATGCACCTGCGCCAGGCGCGCGGCCTCTTCACGGGCTTCATCAAAATCACGGCCGTACTCGACCACTTCACCGCCAAAGCCGCGCATGGCTTTGTTCTTTTCTACCGAGTTACCTTCCGGTACGACGATCAACGCCCTTAAGCTCAGCGCGGCGGCTGCCAGCGCCAGGCTCTGACCATGGTTGCCGCGGGTGGCGGTGACAATGCCCTTGGCGTCCGGGTGCTCACGTTTGAGCCAGTGCATGAAGGTAATGCCACCACGCACTTTGAAAGCACCGGTCGGTGTATGGTTTTCGTGCTTGACCCACACCGTGCAACCCAGCCGCTCGGCCAACAAAGGCCAGGCGTACTGGGCGGTGGCAGGCATTACCTGGTACACGTGGCGGGCCGCTTGTTCGATATCTTCGCGCGTCAGTGGGTGCATGAGTCGTCTCCTGGTTTTGGCCCAGTCTAGACATACACTCACCCCACCGGCTTTCAAAAAACTGACCTGACTGTCTCGCCCCCTCGATGGAAAATGACAGCTAAGCTTCCTTCTGTATTCGGGCTTATTGAGCGGACCGCGTTCTGCTTTGTCAGACCATCACAACAGTCTCGGAGGGGAGCCAGTGAAACGCCTCGTCATACTCATCGCGATCTCTTTCCTTACCACTGCTTGTCAGAGCAATGACGGCATCACCCGACTTGACAACTGTGCCTGCTATAAATCGAATGAGGCAAAGCATTTGCAGGCCTCCCAAATAGCCTGGAAAGACCCCGAAAAGTTGCAGGAACAATTCTCCCACTGCGTTTGCCGAGCCTTGATTGACCTGAAGCAAGCCGATGATCCCGGTAAATTTTTCACGCCCGGAACCGAGATTAAATGAAACGTGGGGCGTACACGCCGAAGCCTGATCGCTTTCGGCCAGAAGCAGGCGTAGGTCACTCACGCCTGCCACGGCCTCGACGCCTTATTGTGGCAACGAGATCATCAGGACAGTTGCTCCAGTAATTCCAGAGCCTGATCGAAATCGAAGCACTCGGCTTGCTGGACAACCCGATGTAACTGCTCCACTGCCCGCGGGCCTGACGCCAGCTCCTGCAGTTTGTGCAAGGCTGTCAATGCCTGGCCGTCACTCTCGGCCAACAGATAACGGACGTGATCCAGCTGAGCATGCCATTCGCTGTTCAGAGGCGGTGCATCTGATGAATCGACGGTCAATGTCGGTTCGGTCAGTACCGCCAATCCTTCAAGCACCGTTGTCAGGCAGCGCTCAACTTCTGCCAATCGATCGGCCAGGTCCTGCTCCGACACTCCGCTCAGACACCCCTGTTCCAAGGCGCTGGCTGCGTTCGCGACACCCAAGGCGCCGATATTGCCCGCCGTACCGCGCAAGGTATGAACCACCCTGACTGCCGCCGAAGAATCGCCTAGACCGCGTGCCGCCAGGAACTCAGTACAAAAGGCCTGCTGGCTGGATTGAAACTTGCGCAGCAGGCGCAGGTAGAGCTCGACCTTGCCCATGCAGGTGCCCAGGCCTGCGTTCAAATCTATACCGGGAAGGCTGGCCGGCAGGCCTGGCGCAGTCACGGGGATGATTGGCGAAACTTCCGCCGAAGGAGCGCCACGACCAGGTCGCGGATGTATCCACTTGGCCAACGTGGCGAACATGTCTTCGACGTTCAAGGGCTTGGAAATGTGATCGTTCATGCCGCAGCCAAGCGCCCGTTCGCGGTCCCCCGCCATGGCGTCGGCCGTCATGGCTATCACCGGCAAATCGGCCCAACGTGACTGTTCGCGAATCTTGCGGGTAGCGGTATAACCGTCCATCACCGGCATCTGACAGTCCATCAACACACCATCGATGTCCGCGTCACGCTCCAGTTGCTCAAGCGCCTCTGCACCATGGACGGCGAGGCACAACTCAACCCCGGCGCTCTCCAGCAGCTCACACGCCAACTCCCGGTTCAGTTCGTTATCCTCCACCAGCAACAGTCGTGCGCCACGCAGGCTGGCCATGGCACTGGCACTCTGGCCCAATCGCTCGCTGGCCCGGGTATCCGTTTGAGGCGACTTGCCGAGTACGGCGCCAAGCGCTTCAAGCAAGGTAGACGGCGTTACCGGTTTGGTCAGCACCAACGGCAATTGAATGCCATGTCGACTGGCCTCTTCGTGCGCCTCCTCGCGACCGAACGCGGTGACCATGATCACCGACGGTGTTTGCGCCAGTTTGGCGGCGTGCATCTGTCGCACCGTCTCCACCCCGTCCATACCCGGCATGCGCCAATCCATCAGCACCAGGTCATAAGGTAGCGCCCTGGATTCGGCCTCCACCAGCATGGCCAATGCGCCACGCCCACTTTGCGCGACGTCCACCTCCACGCCAAAACTGCGCGCCATGCAGGACAGAATCTCCCGCGCACTGGCGTTGTCGTCGACCACCAGGACACGGCAGCCCGCCAGTTCGTCGGCAGTCACCATGCGCCGTAAATGAACGTCATGCTGCACGCCCAGGCTCACTTCAAAATGGAAAGTCGACCCGTAGCCCGGCTCGCTCTCCACCCAAATGTCCCCGCCCATCAATTCCACCAGGTGCCGGGAGATGGCCAGGCCCAAGCCGGTGCCGCCGTATTTGCGGGTAGTGGAGCTATCCGCCTGACTGAACGGCTGAAACAACCGCGAACATTGCTCGGCGCTCATGCCGATTCCGCTGTCACGCACCCAGAAATGCAGTTGGGCGTTCTCTCCTGCGGTGCCGCGCAGCTCTACACCGAGCACAATCTCGCCCTGCTCGGTGAACTTCGTCGCATTGTTTCCCAGGTTGATCAGCACCTGACCCAGACGCAACGGGTCGCCGATCAATGCGGTCGGCAATTCGGCAGCCGTGCTGAACAGCAGTTCCAGGCCTTTGTCCTCGGCTTTCAGGCCGATCATGCTGGAAAAACCGTCGAGCACGTCCTCAAGGCGGAAAGGAATGTGCTCGAGGTTCATCTTGCCGGCCTCGATCCTCGAGAAGTCGAGGATATCGTTGATGATCCCCAACAGGTTTTCCGCCGAGCGATGGACCTTTTCGATGTAGTTGCGCTGGCGATGGTTGAGCTCGGTTCGCAATGCCAAATGGCTCATGCCAATGATGGCGTTCATCGGCGTGCGGATCTCGTGGCTCATGGTGGCCAGGAAGTCGCTCTTGGCCCGGGTCGCCTCTTCTGCAGCCTCCCGTGCGCGCTGCACCTCGGCTTCGGCGAGCTTGCGATCAGTGATATCGAAGTACCAATTGGCAGCCATGCCCCGCTCGCCCAGCGTCATCGTGATGGCCGACACCAGGACGTCGAAACGATCGCCTTCAGCACGCTGCATGCAAGCCTCGAAGTTCAGCACCTCACCTTGCGACTCCGCTGCGAGGAAACGCTGATGAGCCTGCGGGTCGACCCAGAACTGCGCCGGGTCGGTACGTTCGAGGTCAGCGAGGCGGGTCCCGAACAAACTGTCGAACTGCGGGTTGCAGTAGGTCGGACGGCCATCGCCATCCCGGATCACCATGGCCACCGGACTGCTGTCGAGGACTGCACGTAACTGCGCTTCATTGGCCTTCAACGCCGCCTGCAACTGTCGGCGCTCACTCACATCACGCACCGACGCGCACACGCATATTTCGCCGCCTTCCAGACTCGGCAAACGCGACAGGCTGATCTCGGCCGAGAACAGGCTACCGTCCTTGCGCACGCCTTGCAGGTCGTCCAGATTGGCGCCCATCTGTCGCGTGTCGCCGTGGGCAAGGAACCCGTTACGCAGCGCCACGTGGCGCCCTCGGCTCGCCGACGGCACCAGGCGTTCGATCGGTTCTCCGAGCAGTTCTCCGGCGGCATAACCAAACAGCTGATCCAGTTGGCGATTGGTACGCAGGATGTGCCCCTCGGCATCCACCACCAACATGCCGTCCGGCGCCGCTTCGATAATCCCGCGATACCAGGCCTCGGTCGCACGCAACGCCGATTGCTGGGTTTCGAGTGCCTGGGCTTGTTCCTCCAATTGCAGCGCCTGTTCCGCCACTTCATTGGCCTGGCGACGGGTCTCTGCCAAGAGCGTCTTGACCGCTTCATTACGCTCCATGATCGCCATCGCGGCCGCCAGACGCGGGGTGGCTTCATGCAACAGCAGCAATTCACGCTCGTTCAGTGGCTCCAGTCCGGCCAGCTCGAGTACCCCAAGCAACCGTTCACCATGCACGATGGGTTGCAGCAGCAGGCAATTGGCCGGAATCTCGCCCAGGGGCGAATGCAAACGCCAGAAATTCTCCGGCAGCGCGTGAAACTGCCTTGGTTGGCGATCCACCGCGCACTGCCCCAGCAGGCCATCGCCGAACATGACTTGTGCCTCAGGTGGTCGCTCGGCATCGGTGGCATAGCGGCCCATCAGCAGCAGTTTGGCGGACTCCTCGTGTGCGCTGTAAAGCACCCCTTGGCAGATTCCGTGCAGGCTTGCCATGTGCTGCAGGAACACGTGCGCCAGTTCGTCTGGTGTATCGGCCTGCTGTAAATCCACCTGCAATTGCGCGGTATGCGCCTTGATCCAGCGCTGGCGCTCCAGTTGCTGGGACTCGGTCTGCAGTTTGGCGATGGCGCGTGCCAGATCACCCGTTTCGTTATTCAGGTCGGTGTGAGGAATCGGCTGATCGAGCTGCCCGGCGGCCAAATGATCCACCGCCACCCGCACCCGGTTGAGCGGATTGCGGATCGACTGGCTGGCCAGCCAGGACAGCAGCAGCGCCAGCGACAAACCGCCGAACAACAGCACGTAAGTCAGCAAGGTGCTGTGTTCGGCGAAGTCGGCAATATCCTTGGCCGTGTCGCGAATCGAGGCGCTCTTGATCTGGGCGATCGTGCTCAAGAGCGCATCGGCCTGCTGATCGAGATGCTGAAACTCGCTGCTATTGAGCAGCAACATCGCCTGCCCCTGTCGGCCTTGATCAATCAGTTGAAAAGCCTGATCGTTATCTGCCTGCAACTTTTGCAGCAGTATATCCAACTCGGCGAGACGCGCCAGATTCTCCGGGCGCCTGAGGGTCACTTTGGCTTGAGCCAGAGCCCGCTGTAAGCGATCCTGGGTCTCACGCAGGCGCTGCAGGGACTCGACACGGAATTGCGCGCTGTTGGTTCCCACCGCCCGCTGCAGGGCTTGCACCATATGAGGCAGTTGCACCCGCGCCTCATACAGGTGCTCCATGCCGACCAGTTCCTGGAGATAGAGGTTCTGCATGTCCTGCTTCAGCGATTGCTGAGTGCGCAGGCTTTGCACGCCGAGTACCAGTACCAACAGCAGCAGCGCGGCGAATCCCAGGATCAGTTTGTGCAGCAGCGAGAGACGCTCAAGCAGGGTGCGTAATCGGGCCATGACCTATCCTTGTGAACCTGATGAATACACGGTTAAAACGGGCTCGCAGCCCTGGCTCAGGTAGCTTGTCCAACACGTTCCAGGGCCGCCAGCTTGCCGGCCATGTCCTGATCGGTATCGGCA
This sequence comes from Pseudomonas sp. GL-RE-29, assembly GCF_019947275.1. NCBI lineage: Bacteria > Pseudomonadati > Pseudomonadota > Gammaproteobacteria > Pseudomonadales > Pseudomonadaceae > Pseudomonas > Pseudomonas sp. GL-RE-29. The sequence goes on along the minus strand of NZ_JAGYGD010000003.1, from coordinate 178,472 downwards.
AAACGCTCGGCAATGGCCTGGAACTGATCAACGCAGACCAGGAAGGCATCACAGATGTCCGGGTCGAAGTGCGTACCGCGCCCCTGCCGAATAATCTCGACAGCCTGTTCGTGGGGCATCCCCGCTTTGTAGACCCGCCGGCTGATCAGTGCGTCATAGACGTCAGCCACCGCCATCAACCGGGCACTGATGGGGATGTCGTCAGCCGCCAGCCCCTGCGGATACCCGCTGCCGTCCCATTTTTCCTGGTGGCTATAGGCAATCTCCTTGGCCAGGCTGAGGAAATCGGCGCGAATGCCAAGCGCATCCTCGGCATGCTGGATGGCATCGCGTCCCAGCGTGGTATGCGTCTTCATGATCTCGAACTCCTCCTCGGTGAATCGCCCAGGCTTTAGGAGGATATGGTCGGGAATGCCGATTTTTCCGATGTCGTGCAGCGGTGCCGACTTGAACAGCAACTGGATGGTCTCTTCGCTGAGAAAGTGACTGAATCGGGGATGGTCACGCAGATGCTCGGCCAGCACCTTGATGTAATGCTGGGTTCGCCGGATATGGTTGCCCGTTTCGTTATCGCGGGTCTCCGCCAGTGAAGCCATGGCCTGGATCGCCACGTCCTGGATCGCCGTCACCTCGCGAGTGCGACGCGCCACTTCCTGCTCGAGATAGTCGTTGTGATCGCGCAGGAAGTCCGCCGCCGCCTTGAGCTTGAGCTGGGTATCCACCCGCGCCAGAACCAGAGCCGGCCTGATAGGTTTGGTGATGTAGTCGACAGCACCCAGTTCCAGGCCATGGATCTCGTCTTCAGTACCGGCCATGGCCGTCAGAAAGATGATTGGAATGTCGCGCGTACGCGGGTCGCGCTTGAGTTGAATCGCCACTTCATGGCCGGACAGTCCGGGCATCATGACATCAAGCAGAATCAGGTCCGGTAACGTGCCGCCCTGTAGTAATCGCAAAGCCTTCTCACCGCTATTGGCGACCTTGACCCGGTAGTGATCCTTTAGCAGATCATTCATCAGCAGCAGGTTATCGGGTGTGTCATCCACCACCAGCAGGGTGGGCGGACTGTAATGACTCTGTTCGGTATTCATCGCGGGCGGCTCCCTTGCCAGACACTGACGACCCAAGGCGACATTTCCACCCTAGCGTGCGCTAGATTAGCTGTACGACGTCAAACTGCCAAACAACCTTTGGGGTCAGGCACAAGCACAAGTGACAAGACAGCCCAACGGCTCTGCACGGAAAAACCCACACCATCCTTGCGTTCAGAAAACTGACCTGACTTTTTCACCCCCTCTTCATTACTATGCTGCTCATGAGCCATCGAAACCGCCTCCTGCCCCCGCTCCAGCCTGAACCGGTCCGTCGAATCGAGGCCGGGCCTTGGGCGATCGAGCTGCTACCCGGCGCTGCTTATGCGACCCGCTATGTGGCGACCCAGTCGGCGATTGGCTTTGCCTTCGACAGCCAACGAGGACTGCACGCTATTGGCAGCGATCGCGTCCACCCCTTCGACGCCCTGCCCAACGGACTGGCGTTCGTCCCCGTTGGCTGTGACGTGTTGTCCGAGTCACCCAAGGGCGGTGAGTACCTGCGGGTGATTCGCACCGACGGTGTTGCGCTGGCTGGGGACCATGCGTTCAACAATCGTATTGATCCGCAAGCCATTACCCTTGCGCTGCGCATGCGCGCCGCGCTGTTACAGGCTTCGGTGGAAGACGATTGGGAGACCTGGGCACTCGCCCTGGCTGAGCGGGCAACGGACAACCCAGCGTTGTCGGTGCCCGTCCAGGGTTCGATAACCGGTAGCCGGATGCGCCTGCTCGATGAGTTTATCGAGGCTGGCCTCGATGGCCCGCTGGGCATACCGGCGATGGCCGGGTTGCTGGGATTGTCCGAAGGATATTTCATCCGGGCATTCAAGAACGCCACAGGCAAAAGCCCCCACAGTTACCTGATCGATCGACGTCTCGCCAAGGCCCGCGCACTGATGCGCGATTCGACCGCCAGCCTTGCGCAGATCGCCCTCACCTGCGGATTCAACTCTCAGGCGCATATGGCAACGACTTTCAGGCAGCGCCTTGGGGTGAGTCCGGCACAGCTGCGTGAATCTGCCTGTTCTTTCAATCCTGCCATCAGTCAAGACGATCTGCACTGAACGCAATACGTTCAGACGGCACGAGCGTGGAATCCAAGGCAACACTGTCTCCACTCCCAACGCACACCGCGCCGGGTTGCTGATTAGCGTTCCTCACCACACTCCTGGAAGCCTTGATCATGAAAACCTTAAGCATTGAGAAACACAGAACCAACAACGCACAAAACCCTTCTACGCTCGGAATCAAAACCATGGCGTTGGGCACCTACGGTGCCTACTTTGCGCTCGCGGCCATTTACTTCTGGTTCGGCGGGATGAAGTTCACACACTACGAAGCCGTCGGGCTGGTTCCGCTGGTGAGCAACAGCCCTTTCCTGGGTTGGGTTTATGAAATTTTCAGTGTCGACACCTTCTCCAGTCTGCTCGGCATTCTGGAGGTCTCGATCGGTGTACTGATTGCAGGTCGCCTGCTATCTCCAAAGCTTTCATTGATTGGGGGTGCGCTGTCTGCAGGATTGTTCTTCACGACCTTGAGCTTCATGTTCTCGACCCCCGGCGTAATTGAATCCGGCCTCGGTTTTCCCGCCATTACGGTCGCGCCGGGCCAGTTTCTACTTAAAGACATCGGGTTGCTTGCTGCGTCGATATTTGTGGCCGGCCATTCGCTGACTGAGTTGGAACGCCGTTAACCGATGATTGACCAACCGGGATGGCTTGAAGCAGTTCGATGCTTTCAGGCCATCGACCCATCATCTTCTCCTGCCAGGTCTTTCATCCAGTCCCGAGGGCTGTAGCCTGTCTTGCGCCGAAACGCACGAGCAAGTGCCGAAGGACTTTCATAGCCTACCTCGGCGGCGATCAGCGTAATCGAACGCCCTTCCCGCAGACGCTTCTGCGCCAGGCTGATACGCCAACTCAACAGATAATCGGCTGGCGTCTGCCCGATAACGGCCCGAAAATGCACGGCGTAGGCCGCGCGAGACATGTTCGACTCGCTCGCCAGCTCCGCAATTGACCAGGCTCGCTGCGGCGCGTTGTGAATCTGTACCAAGGAGCGCGCCAGCCGCGAATCGGCCAGTCCTGCCATCATTCCCGTTCGCAACTGATGATGGTCCAGCAGGTGCCGGAACAACAAAATGATCAATAATTCGAACAACCGGTCCAACGCGGCCTCTCTGCCACAATGTCCGCCTGCCGCCTCGCCGAACATCCACTTCAGCGTATCGGCCAGCATTGGCAGCTCATCCAGGGACAGCACCAGGCAGTCGGGCAAGGAAGCCGATAACGGGTTATCAACCCCGCCTTCAAACTCCATTGACGCACACAACAGTTGAGCGCCCTCTGACTCACCGGCAAACAGTTGATGCCGGCTGGGGCGTGGCATAAAAATCAGGCTGGGCCGGGTCAGCAGCACATCCTTGCGATCGGGTCCCTGCAACGTGACGCTGCCTGCCTGCAACAGATGGATATAACCACGCCGTTCAGTGTCATCGTAAGACGCCAGGCCGCAAAGTCGGCCGTTATAAAACAGGTTTGCGCGCACGCCGAACTGCGACAACAGGGTAGACAAGCGATCCATGGGCAATCTCTTGGCGAGATAGAGTCGCTCAGATCCTATCACCGTCGGTTTACTACTTTTTGATCAGTCACGCTTCGCCCATCTCCGCTCTCGCTCCTCGCAGTTATCGTCACGGTGTGGCGCCCGCTGGTTTCTTCTCCGGGACTGTAAAACTCACGACCGTACTGGTGAGGATTTTGTGAGTCGGGTCGGCCACTTCAAGAAGAACCCTGTGAGTGCCGGGCGTCAGTCCGACCAGGATAATCGGGTCTTCACTGGTGTGTGCCCATGTACCCTTCCAGTCTTCAACGGTAACGTGAAGATGACCGAGTCGTGGTGACACGTCGGCAGCCGCTTTACCAAAAACCGGCATGATCCTGGCGCGCTCTGTTCGATATTGAATAATGACGACGCCGCGGGCCAGCGGCTCGGCCAGTGGCGGATAGGCCACGAGCGTAGGCACCGACTCGGACTCCAACGGGAGTATTGCCGGTGGCTCATGGGTTTCTGCAGCAACCGTTTGGCCGGACGCTGCTATGCAAAAAACACCCAAGGCAATGACCAACATATCTCCGAGAGCGACGGGCATGGGATTTGTCTCCCCGTTATTTAACTCAAGGCTAGTTCAAACCGTGGCATTGTCGACGCTCAGACATACCTGCTTTCAGACCTCAGTACATATCGGTGCGCCGATCTCAACGCATCAAAAAGAATTTGAACCGCTGTTGGACGCGCTCGCCTAATGATCAGCTTGTGGACATTCGCACAGGCGATGTGCCAATACCGGCATACTCCGAGAGGTGGTCAACGTGGCTAAAGACGAGAAGAAAAGCAAAGGTGCAGCTTCGAACGCCAGCAAGGATTTGAAAGACAAAAAGTCATCATCGGCGAAGAAATCAGCTGCGGCCTCGGCTCTTTCGAAATCTTCCGAAAAGAAAGACAAGAAGAAAGATGCCGAACCAAAGAAATCTGCAAAAAAAGCTGATAGCAAGCCAGAAAAGGCCAAGAAATCAGACAAGGCAGAAAAGCCGGCGAAAAAGAAAAAGTGACACCTGCTATCCGCTAGGGCTTTACGCCCTAGCTTCGGCTGACCCTGCACCAAACGTTTCCACCCTGGCGAGGACGTGCTGCGGGCAAGATGAGGGCTTAGCTCACCATCACCTCGTCCAGTGCCTGCTCAAGGGTGTTGACCGTGCGCTCGATATTCTGCAGCTTTTCGAGTCCGAACAGACCGATGCGGAAGGTCTGGAAGTCGGCCGGCTCGTCGCATTGCAACGGCACTCCGGCGGCGATCTGTAGACCGTGGTTGGCAAATTTCTTACCGCTCTTGATGTCGGCATCATCGGTGTAGCTCACCACTACGCCAGGGGCCTGAAAGCCGGCTGCGGCCACGCTTTTAAAGCCTTTGCCGGTCAACATGGCGCGTACCCGATCGCCCAGAACCTGTTGTTCGCCGCGGACCTTGTCGAAACCGTAGGCTTGCGTCTCGTTCATCACGTCGTTAAATCGCGCGAGGGAATCGCTGGGCATGGTCGCGTGGTAGGCATGTCCGCCCTGTTCGTAGGCCTGCATGATCTGCAGCCACTTCTTCAGGTCGCAAGCGAAGCTGCTGCTCTGCGTCTGCTCGATGCGCTCGAGGGCCAAAGCACTTAGCATCACCAGGGCGCAGCAAGGGGAAGCGCTCCAGCCTTTCTGCGGTGCGCTGATCAGCAGGTCGACTGCGCATTTCTGCATATCAACCCACAGCGTGCCAGAGGCGATGCAGTCCAGCACGAACAAGCCACCCACCGCATGCACGGCGTCGCCGACGGCCCGCAGGTAGTCGTCGGGCAGGATAATCCCTGATGAGGTTTCAACATGGGGGGCGAAGACAATCTGCGGCTTATGCGCCGCAATGGCTGCCAGCACTTCGTCCAGAGGAGGTGGAGTGTAGGCAGCCTGGCGACCCGTTTCGACCGGTCGGGCCTTAAGCACCGTGGTGGCCGACGGGATGTTGCCCATCTCCAGGATCTGGCTCCAGCGATAACTGAACCAGCCGTTGCGTATCACCAGGCATTGCTGGTCGGTGGCAAACTGTCGCGCCACCGCTTCCATGCCGAAGGTGCCGCTGCCCGGAACCACCGCAACACCCTGGGCGTTGTAAACCTGTTTCAGGGTGCTGGAAATGTTCTTCATCACGCCTTGAAACGACTGCGACATGTGGTTGAGCGAGCGGTCGGTGTAGACCACTGAGTACTCGACCAGCCCCTCAGGATCGATACTGGGATATAGCTTTGACATGGGTGACTCCTTTGGCAGAGATGTCAGTGGTATCGACCCTGCCCTAAGCCTTGGCAAATGACAAGATTGCTCGGGAGTGAATGACGACTTCTGTCGAGCGGTTGGCATCGTCAGGTCGATTACTGGACGTAGCAATGTTCGCAGGTGGCTGCTCAGTTGTGGGAGGGTGGGCCTTGAAGATTCCTGCCTCCTTGCGTTCGGTCGCTAACGACCAGGTACGAAGGGCAGCAGTTGACACGAAGCAGCCGGTCGTTATGGACTATCAACCCTCGGCTCTGCGGACCACGTCAATCCGCGAGGACCATCGCGAAGTACCCGAAGGCTGTAAGCAGGGTTCCCGAGACTGCAAACGCCACCGGAAACCGACCCACGGAACGTTGCTGCCGATTTTCGGCGTATTGCCAAAGCCTCGGGCAGTAGCGTAGCGGGAGAATCTGTGCTGGTAGCAACAACTCGAACAGCAGGGCCTCTCCGGTGAGGAGTATCAGAAGCGCTACAAGCTGATCCTGTCTTACAGGCATGCGTAGATGCAGTAGCGCTCACAGAAAACAGCCTTACCGATATCAACCGATTTTGATGACAACCTTTCCAAATGCACCCTTCGCAAGATGCTCGTAAGCTTCTCGTGCTTTCTCGAACGGGTACACCTGATCGATCACGGGACGAATCTCGTGTTCGTTGAGGAACGCATTCATCCGGTCAAACGATGAGCGCGGCGCCACGGCGATACCGCGAATGGTTGTCTGGCGGAAAATCAGTGGCATCAGGTTGAGTTCAACGGTCTGCCCGGTCAAAAAGCCGATCTGCGCAATACGCCCGGATGCCTTGGTCGCTGCGACCGACTGATTGATGCCGCTGCCGCCGGCCACATCGAGCAGCAGATCCACGCCCTTCCCTTCGGTCAGCGCCAGCACTTCATCCGACCAGTTCGGAGTGGTTCGGTAGTTGATGCCCGCTACAGCCCCTAGCTCTTTCACGGCATGCAGATTCTGGTCGCTACTCGACGTTGCGATCACCTTGGCGCCAAGCGCCGTAGCGATTTGCACGGCAAAAATGGACACCCCGCCGGTACCTTGAACCAACACGGTTTGACCCGGCTGAATCTGTCCGAAGTCCACCAGCGAATACCACGCCGTAAGCGCGGCAATCGGCAGTGTTGCCGCCTCTTCGTCGCTCATGTTGTCTGGCGCACCCACCGCGCTGTCTTCGTGGATGATCATGTATTCGGCCAGACCGCCGGGCAACGGCGAGCCGAAGCAGTAATCCGGTTCGTTCGGCCCCGGCTCGCCATCCAGCCAACGGGAGTACAGATGCGAGTTGACCCGATCACCGACTTTGAAGCGCGTGACGCCATCACCGACTGCGACCACTGTGCCGGCTGCATCACTGACCGGGATCAGGGGTTTGGGCACTTTATGCGGTTCGTAGATACCGTCGACGATCGCCTTGTCGCGAAAGTTGAGTGAGACAGCGCCGACCTTGACCAACAACTCGCCAGCCTTGGGTTGCGGGGTCGCTACCTCTCCCAATTGCAGGTTGTCGAGTCCGAAATCTTTCAATAGCCAAGCCTTCATTTGAATCTCCAAATACACGTCAATGGGCCGCAAACCAGAAATGTCTCTGCGTTGGGCACATCTTTCGCTTTTGAAGGCGCGCAATAAATGCGCGGAAATAGACATGATTGTTCTATCCTCAGGCAACAATTATCTTTTGCTCCGTAAATCAGTCGGGGCCCACATGGATACGTCATGGAATTGCTGCAATCAATGCGACTGTTCGCCAGACTCGCCGAACTCGGCAGCTTCACTAAAGCCGCCGAGTCGCTGGACATCGGGCGGCCTCAGGTCACCCGTTATATCCAGGAGCTTGAAACGTCATTGGGCGTGCGCTTGTTCCAACGCACCACGAGAAAGGTGGCGCTCACCGCCGAGGGTGAGCGGTTTTATGTGCGGGTGCAGGAAATTCTCGCGGGCATTTCTGCCGCGACCTCGATGTTTGACCGCACCGGAGCAACGCTTGCGGGACGACTTCGCGTCGATATCCCGACCGCTTTTGCACAAATGGAATTCATCAGAAGCCTTAAAGCGTTCACCACCGCCTTCCCCGGCATCGACATGGTGCTGGGTGTGACCGATCGAGCCGTTGACCTGATAGGCGAAGGCATCGACTGTGCATTGCGCATAGGCGATTTACCGGACTCGACATTGATCGCCCGCCCTATCGCAATGGCAACCATGGTGACGTGCGCGGCGCCCGAGTATCTGCACGAGCACGGCGAACCCGAGACACTCGACGATCTCGCCGCCCATCGAGGCGTCAACTTCTTGTCCGGTCAGAGCAACAGAACATTGCCTTGGCACTTCTCGGTTAAGGGTCAGGATCGAGCGTTTGTCAGTAATGCCGGTATCACCGTCACCGAATCGAATGCGTACGTTCAGTGTGGCGTGTCGGGCTTCGGAATAATCCAGGCGCCAGGCATTACTGTGGCCGAGTATCTGGACAGCGGCGCTTTGGTGGAGATTCTAAGAGCCTATCGACCAGCCACTCGTCCTGTGTCGCTGTTGTACCCAAGCCGGATGCACCTGGCGCCGCAAGTACAGGTTTTTATTGAATGGCTGCAAGAGCGTTTTCCGCAGCTTCATTCTGACTGGCTGGACCCGCTGAGATCATCCTAATAGGGAGGAACGCCAATCGCACTGATGATTGTGGTGCAACAATCCGGTCAAATCGCAAATGACTTTTGTTTTTATAGCAACGCTTGAATGGAGGGTTGGTTGCTCAGGTTCTGGATCCTGCGGTCCGCTTACAGGGGGCCCCAGGTCTGTGCGCCTGCCCTTACGTCAATACAAGTTTCAAGGCCGGTAACAAGGGGTATAACTATCAGAACAACAGGCGGCCGGGCCACGCGCCGTGGCCTGATCGGCGCCTGCGGTGCGGAGCGATGTGATGAGTTCCAGAGCATGGCGAGGGGCTCGCAAGGGCCTGATTGGCTGCATCGAGCTGGCCTTGCTGGTCGCTCCACTGTGCGCCAGCGCCATGTACAAATGCCAAGCCCGGGACGGAGCCATCAGCTACACCAGCCAAGCCATTGCCAACGCCCACTGCATTCGCCTGAAAGACATGGCGGGCGCCGATGTCGGCGCCAAGGCTATGACCGTGCCACGGCTTGTGCGGGGCGACGATTCAGGCGCGGTGCGGATTCGGGTGTTCACGTTCATCCACAAGGGTGTTCGTCAATATGTGAGTCGGCGCCCCGTCGGGATTTCCGCACGGGTCGATGTCCTTGAGGCCTACTACATCAAGGGCTGCTATCTGTGCATGGCGCCGAAGGATTTCAAAGTCACCTCGCTGCGCCTGGACACCCGTTCCTATCAGCGGGAGATCGAAGCCGCTTCGGGTCATTATGGTGTCGACAGCGCGCTGGTCCGCGCAGTGATTCATGCCGAATCGGCATTTCGCCCCAACGCTATTTCCGAAGCCGGCGCCCAGGGGCTGATGCAGTTGATGCCCGCTACCGCCGAACGCTTCGACGTGGACGATCCGTTCGACGCGCGACAGAACATTCGTGGTGGTGTGCGCTACCTGGCCTGGCTGCTCAAGCGCTTCAACGGCAACCAGGTGCTGGCGCTGGCAGGCTACAACGCCGGCGAAGCGTCCGTGGTCGAGTACAACGGCGTGCCTCCCTACGCCGAGACGCAATCCTACGTCACCCTCGTGCAGTCCTTGACCGAACGCTATCGCAAGCATCGCTAGCGTTGACCCTCAAGGCCAGCCGCGACGGCTAGCGTAATTCGTGAAGGTCACCACCTGGGGCGGTCAGTGGTTCTGGTCGGGGCACGCGTCGCAATTGATTCTGTCGACGGCAAGGGCTGGAGAGACGATGTGAAACCATTCCCGCTCAAACCTGGCGCCTCTCTGGACCTGTTTCTTCAGGCATGTCTGCCACGTCGTGACGCGGTTCCGCCGACCTTGACGGAAAAAGCTGTTATCCCGGGCATTCCCGATGCTCGCTACAGGCTGGATCACGACCTGACGCCTTTCATTGTGGATGCGGTTCAGTCCAACAAACGTGAGAGCGAGGTGCTCGCCGAGGCCGGGAAGCCGAACAATATCCTTCCCCTGGCGAATATGCTGGCGGTTTCCGGTGGCGGCGATGCAGGGGCATTCGCAGCGGGACTGATTGCCGGATGGACGACGCACGGGACTCGCCCCGTGTTCAAGTTCGTCACGGGCATTAGCGCGGGAGCCCTGGTCGCCCCGTTCGCATACCTGGGGTCCGAGTACGACGGCGTCATTCGATATGTCTCCAACGGAATCGGTCCCAAAGACATTTTTCATTCGCGAAACGTGTTAACCCGCTTTGCCAGCGACGGTATCGCTGATAGCAAACCTCTTTCGCGGCTCATCGCAAAATACGTCACAACAGAAATTCTCGCGGCGATCGCGACGGAGTACGCCAAAGGACGAATTCTGCTGATCGGCACCACTGACCTTGATTCGGGGCGGCCGGTCACTTGGAACATGGGCGCAATTGCTTCCAGCCAGGCACCGGGAGCGCTCGACCTTTTCCGCAATATCATGCTCGCCTCAATGAGTATTCCCGGTGCAGTCTCGCCCGTCATGATTGATGTGGACGTTGATGGCAAACTGTTTCAGGAAATGCACGTGGACGGTGGGGTCATTACCCAAGTGTTTCTTTACCCACCCAGCACCGTGATGGCGCTGAGCAAAGCCACCGGAGCACCTTTGCGAATGGACCGGCATTTCTATGTGATTCGTAACGGAACGCTGGAGCCGCAGTGGTCCGGGACCAAGCGCCGCACATTGAGCATCGGCGGTCGAGCCATCAGTGCCTTGATTCAAACTCAGGGGATCAGCGATCTGGAGCGCATTTACCGAATGGCGCAACAGGATGGCGCAGATTTCAATCTCGCCTACATTGGCTCCGATTTTGATTTTGCCCACGATCGCAAATTCGATGGCGAGTACATGAAGCGTTTATTCGATTACGCCTTTCAACTCAGCGCGAAGGGCTATCCGTGGCATAAATCGCCGCACCTGGAAAACACCAAACGATGAAACAACCACTGAACGAATTAGCCTATCTGTGCGTCGGCCGGTTGCATCCACAACCTGAAGCGGTCATTCGCTCTGGACACTACGCGCTCCCGCTGGCACCCCCCTCTTTTGGGACTGATGAGCAAACCTCATGAACCCTTGCCGATTTACCCGTCTAGTGCCCACTCGATAGCTCGCTTACTGTTCTCCCAACGGTAACGTCGGGTCGCAAAAGAGCTGGCTGACGGCAGTCCGGTGCCAGTCCTTGAGGACTGGTGCCAACCCTTTGCGGGCAATCATCTTTACTACCCCAATCGCCGTGAACACTCGTCAGCGTTTGGTGTTGTGGTGGATGCGTTGCTCTATAAGCGTTGAGTCATCGCCCCAAAAGGCGTTTCAATTTTACGAACACCCAACAAGCCAGCGATGGAGGGATGCATTGGATTGCTCAAATTTGCAGTGTGCCCCTAACCAAGGCTTCCAACCTGGGCAAAATACTCGCTTCGTCATTACCCAAAATGGCAATCGAAGAACCACGCAACTCTTCCGATGACGCGGCAGCACCGTCGCCAGCCAAGGCCACTGGGCACGTAACGCCCATTTGAAGGGCTCGCAGTCGCTTGTGCGCATCTGCCTGCAGTGGCGCCTGGACCAATAGCACCAGCGCGGCGGGCTGAATCGCTTCACACAGCAACGGCAGTTCTTCCAGCGGCTGGCCCGCGCCCAGCACTTCAATGCGCAGCTGGTCACTGCTCATCAACAACCCGGCACACAGCAGCTCCAATTCGCGCGCATGGCCCGAGCCGTCTGCCAGTAGCACGCAAGCACCGTTGCTCTGGTTCATCTGCAGGCGCAATAACATCCGCGCACGCAAGAAGGCGTCAAGGAACAACCACTGACTGCGTCGACCGAAATTATTCCCGGATGCCAGGCTGCGCCAGACCGGCAGCAAAATAGCCTCCAGTACGGTAGCTTTCGGATAGATGGTGAATAGTTGCCCGTGCAGGCGTTCCAGCTCAGCGCCATCAAAAGCCTGCGCGGCACGGTGCACTGCCTCTTGCCACTGGACCAGGGGAGCTTCGGCCGAGCCCGACGCAGTGATACCGGGCGTGTCCTGCTGCCGGACGAGCAACGCGCCTATCTTGCTGATCGGCAGGCCCCGGCTGGTCCAGAGCATGATGCTACGAATATGTTCGATGTCCTGTTGCGAATACAGGCGATGCCCTCCCACCGTGCGAACGGGTCGGATTAGCCCGTGGCGGCGCTCCCATGCCCGCAAGGTGATCGGGTTGACGCCAGTCAGGCTGGCGACTTCCCGCATGGGCAGCAAGGCGTCGTCGGAGGTGGATTCGATGGGCTCGGTCATTGAAAGTCGTTGCATCCTGAGTGTGTCGGCATTCTAAACCAGGCATGGCACTTTTTAACCAGCAGCAATCGATGTCCCGCGGACCTGCGCCCTGCCCTCTAGGCATGGCTGTCGCTGACGACTACGCTGTGGGGCAACCCCACGAATCACAACGAGCCCAGCCATGATTGACGCCAAACTCCTGCAACTTATGGTCGAAGCCTCCAATGACGGCATCGTCGTGGCCGAGCAGGAAGGCGATGACAGCATTCTCATCTATGCCAACCCCGCCTTCGAGCGCCTGACCGGCTACAGTGCCGACGAAATTCTCTACCAGGATTGCCGGTTCCTGCAGGCAGACGATCATGATCAGCCCAGCCTTGAGGCAATCCGCAGCGCCATCCGCCTCGGTCAGCCTTGCCGCCAGGTGCTGCGCAACTATCGCAAGGATGGCAGCCCGTTCTGGAACGAGTTGTCTATCACTCCCGTGCACAATGATGCCGATCAATTGACTTACTACATTGGCATACAGCACGACGTCAGCGACAAGATTGCCGCTCTGGAAAAGATTCAGTCACTTGAGACCGAAGTGGCCGAGCTTCGCCGTCAACTGGCAACGCTCGGTGGCTAACGACGAGTAGCGCCACAAGCGACACAAAAAGTGTACAAGAATATTGACTTGTACAATTTTCCCCGTACGCTTCAGCTAAACATGTACAGGTTTTCCGACTTGTACAATTTTGCCTGGAGCTTGCCATGTCTGCGTATCTCCACCATTTCGCTGACACGTTCGCAACGCTGAACGCTGATTGCCTGGACCGACTGGGCGAGCTATACAGCAACGACGTTCAGTTTCGTGATCCGCTGCATCAGTTGGATGGTTTGCCGGCACTGCGCACTTACTTTGAAAAGCTGTACAGCAACGTCCAGGATATCCGCTACGACCTCCTGGACGTTGATGAAACCGCCCCCGGCCACGGTTATCTGCGCTGGAACCTGCACTTCCGTCATCCGCGCCTGTCCCGCGGCCAGCCGATCAGTCTGCAAGGCTGCAGCCACCTGCGCTGGGCAACACATGTCTACCTGCACCACGACTATTTCGATGCCGGCGCCCTGCTCTACGAGCACGTCCCGGTACTTGGCGGGGTGATTGGCTTGATCAAGAGGAGGCTCGCATGAGCCGCTGCTGGCTGACAGGGGCCAGCAGCGGCCTCGGTGCTGCCCTGGCAGAACGGCTTCTGGAGCAAGGTCATGCGGTGGCTTTGGGTGGCCGGCGGGCGGAGGCACTGATGCCGCTCGTGCTGCGTTACCCTGAGGCCCTGCTCGCTACCGGCGATGTGACTGACCCACGACAGGTCTCGGCTATCTGCGAGAACATCGAGCAGGCATGGGGCGCGCTGGACCTGGTGATCCTGAACGCCGGCACCTGCGAATATCTTGTGCCGGGCAGGTTCGAGGCCGAGACAGTCGAGCGCGTGATGCGCACCAATCTGCTGGCGGTCAGTTACTGCCTGCAAGCCGCCCTTCCACTCCTGCGTCGCGGGCACAGACCACACCTGGTCGTGATCGGCAGCTCGGTGACCTGGCTGGCGCTGCCGCGGGCGGGAGCCTATGGCGCGTCCAAGGCGGCCCTGCGTTATCTCGTCGAATCCCTGCGCCTGGATCTATGCGCTGAAGGCATTGATGTAACGTTGGTCAGCCCTGGATTCATCGACACCCCCCTGACTCAGCGCAACACCTTTGCCATGCCACAACGCTGGACGGCCGACCGCGCCGCGCGGCATGTCGTCGCGCGCCTGACGCGACGACCGCTGGAGATCAACTTTCCCCGCCTCTTCATTTTCGTCCTGCGCTTGCTTGGCGCCCTGCCAGCGCGTTGGCGTCTGGCCCTGGGCCGCCGACTGGCGCGCACCGAACAGGAATAACGTCATATGCGCATCGCCATCATCGGCAGCGGGATCTCTGGGCTGACCTGTGCCTATCTGCTGTCACGTCGCAATGAAGTGACGGTGTTCGAAGCGGCTGACTGGATCGGCGGTCATACCCACACTGTCGACATCGAATGGCAGGGCCAGCGTTATGCCGTGGACACCGGTTTCATCGTCTTCAACGACTGGACTTATCCCAACTTCATCCGTTTGATGGATCGCCTTGGAGTCGTCTCGCGCCCCACCGAGATGAGCTTTTCCGTGAACGATCCGCAGAGCGGCCTGGAATACAACGGCAATAACCTGGACACCCTCTTCGCCCAGCGCAGCAATCTACTGTCGCCGGGCTTCTGGGGTATGTTGCGCGACATCATGCGCTTCAACCGCCAGGCGGTGGCCGACCTTGACGGCCACCGCATCGAACCGGGCATGAGTCTTGGCGATTACCTGCACGAACGAAACTACGGACAGCGTTTCATCCATCACTACATCGTCCCCATGGGCTCGGCCATTTGGTCGGTATCACGGGCCGATATGCTGCGCTTCCCGTTGCACTTCTTCGTCCGTTTTTTTCGTAACCATGGCCTGCTCTCGATCAGCCAGCGGCCACAGTGGCGAGTGATCGAGGGTGGCTCGCGCAGCTATGTGGAGCCGTTGTGCAAGACCTTCAGCGAGCGCATTCGGCTCAGTTGCCCGGTGATGAGCGTCCGCCGGGACGACAAAGGCGTGGTGATCACTAGCGCGGCAGGCCATGAGCGTTTCGACAAGGTCGTGTTCGCCTGCCATAGCGACCAGGCTTTGGCGCTGCTGGAGAAACCGACGACTACCGAGCACGAGGTGCTGGGGGCCCTCGACTATGCCGCCAACGAAGTAGTGCTTCACACCGACACCCGCCTGCTACCCAAGCGGCGCAAGGCCTGGGCCAGCTGGAACTATCGCCTCGGTGGACCCGAGCACGCTCCGGCGGCCGTGACCTACAACATGAACATTCTGCAAGGCCTCGACGCCCCGGCAACCTTCTGCGTAAGCCTCAATCAGGGCGATTGCGTGGACCCGTCGCTGGTGCTGGCGCGCTTCAACTATGCACATCCTCAATACAGCCTTGCCGCCATGGCGGCTCAGGCGCGCCAAGGTGAGCTACAGGGAAACCAACACAGCTACTTCTGCGGCGCTTACTGGGCCAACGGCTTCCATGAGGATGGCGTGGTCAGCGCACTGGACGTCGCCCAAAGATTCGGGGAGCGCCTGTGAACAGCAGCCTTTGCTACGGCTGGGTCAGCCACCGGCGTTTGTTGCCGCGATTCCATGGATTCCGTTATCGGACCGGCATGCTTTATGTGGATCTGGACGAACAGGATCTGCTGCTGGGCCTGTCCCCGTTACTCGGTGCTTCTCGCCTGGCGCCGTTGTGCTGGCGAGAAACCGATTACCTGCCAGCCTGGACTCGTCGCGGTATCCCTTTGAAGGAAGCTGTGCGCGAAGTGGTGGCCAAGGCCTTGGGCCAGGCCCCGTGCGGCACCATTCATTTGCTGACCCAGCCGCGCAGTTGGGGGATTTCATTCAATCCGGTCAGTTTCTATTTTTGCCACGACAGTGACGGTCACCTGGCGGCGATTGTCCTGGAGGTCCGTAACACCCCTTGGCGTGAGCGCTTTCACTACGTGTTGTCTGTGCTGCCCGGTCAGCCGCGACAGTTCTCGGTCGCGAAGGCATTCCATGTCTCGCCATTCCTGCCAATGGATATGCAATACCACATGCGCTTTTACATTGATGACGCGCACATGCGCATCCACATGGAAAACCGCCGCGAAGGACAAAAAATATTCGAGGCCGACCTGGCCCTGCGCCAACAGCCGCTGGATGGCGCCGCACTACAACGCCACGTGCTGGCGTTCCCCTGGATGAGCCTGCGCACCCTCGGCGCCATTTATTGGCAAGCCATGCGCCTGTTGCTCAAGCGCACCCCGCTCTATAGCCACACACCCCATCAGAGCAGCCAAAACCTTGGCCATCACGTCCACGAGGAGCCCGAGCATGTCCGATCCAACTCTGAGCGTTAGCAAATCCATGGGCTTGGTGCCGTTGTTCGGCGGCCTGGCCAGGAGCGCCGTGCTCACTCAGCTTCGCAACCTGCGCCAGGGCCGTCTGCGCCTGATCTGCCAGGACCAGGAGTGGTTGTTTGGCGATGTCGACAGCGCGCTGCACGCCGAGGTCGAGATCTTCGACGAGGCCGCTTGGGGGATGGTGGCTGCCAACGGCTCTATCGGTGCTGGCGAAGCTTACATCCATGGCTATTGGCGCAGTCCGGACCTGGCCGCGGTCACTCGCCTCTTCGTCGCCAACCTGGAGGTGCTAGACGCCCTTGAAGGCGGCTTGGCGCGCCTGGGCCGTCCGGTCCTGCGCCTGCTGCATTGGCTCAACCGCAACAGTCGGCGCGGCGCGCGCCGCAATATTCTTGCCCATTACGATCTGGGCAATGCCTTGTTCGAGCGGCTGCTGGACCCGACCATGATGTACTCGGCAGCCATGTTCGACAGTCAGGAGCAGAGCCTGGAGCAAGGTCAACTGAACAAGCTTGAGCGTATCTGCGACAAACTCGCGCTGCGCCCCGACGATCATCTGCTCGAGATCGGTACCGGATGGGGAAGCCTGGCGATCCATGCCGCCACCCGCCACGGCTGCCGGGTGACCACCACCACGTTGTCCGAGGCACAGTACGCCCATACCCTGCAGCGCGTCCGCGATCTTGGCCTGCAAGAACGCATTACCGTCCTGCGCGAGGACTACCGCGACCTTGGCGGTCGTTTCGACAAGCTGGTCTCGATCGAGATGATCGAGGCGGTCGGGCACCGCTATCTGCCGGTCTACTTTCGCCGCTGCGCGTCACTGCTCAAGGATGACGGCTTGATGTTGCTGCAGGCCATCACCATCCGCGACCAGCGCTATGAACAGGCCCAGCGGTCGGTAGATTTCATTCAGCGCTATATCTTTCCCGGTGGTGCCCTGCCCTCCCTGAGCGTCATGCTGCAGACCGCCAGTTGCCATACCGCGTTGAATCTGGTGCACATGGAGGACTTCGGCCTGGACTATGCGCGGACTCTGCAGCACTGGCGCGAAAACTTGCGCCAGTCGCGCACCGCCTTGACCGAACTGGGCTATGACGACACCTTTCAGCGCCTCTGGGAGTTCTACCTGTGTTACTGCCAGGGCGGTTTCGAGGAGCGTGCCATCGGCGTCGCGCAACTGCTCTGGGCAGCTCCGGCCGCACGCCGCGCAGCGCTGCCGGGAGCCTGATTTGAGCCGGGCCTGGTTGATCGGCAACGCGCTGTGGATGCAGGCCGCCTGGTGGGCTTGCGTACTGAGTGAGCGGCATCCCTGGCTGCTAGTCCCGGTGGTGGCAGGCCTGTTGGTGCATGTGGCGGCGTGCCCACGACCGGCAGACGAAGCAATCACTCTGGCCTGTGTGGGGATGGCAGGCTGTTTACTGGATGCCAGCCTGGGTGCACTGGGAGTCTTCGATTTTGCCCAGCGACCCCTTCCCCTGTGGCTTGCCATGCTGTGGCTGGTCCTGGCCAGTGGGCTTCGCCACAGCCTGGCGTGGGCTCGACGTCCGCTTTGGTACGGGGCGTTACTGGGCCTGTGCGGCGGACCTCCGGCTTACATCGCCGGCGCATCGCTGGCCGGTGTAGGTCTGCCTTTGGGCACCCTTGGCACGGCCCTGCTGCTTGCGCCGCTGTGGGCTGTATGGATGCCAATCATTCTGCGGCTGGCGACGCTCCGCCGGTAAAACAACGGCCTTTTGAATGCGTGAATAGCGCCTGCCTTGCCGGTTATTGGGGAGTTACGGAAGCGCCTCCGGCTGGCGGCGGAAGAACAGGATCACTTGTCCCAACTCGACGCCCAGCTTGCTCATACTCGAGCGATTGATCATCGTGTCTTCGTCCATCAGGTACATCCAGTCGTCCAGATCCACTTCCCAATGCCTGCCGTCAACCGGCAGGTCAAGGCGATAGCGCCAGCGCAACGCGTTGCCAGCGACCTCGCCGGTAGCCTCTCCGACTACGTCGTCGGCACGACCACGCCAACGCCCGGCACCGGCCGGTTCAAGCGTCCAGATGCGCCGCTGACGCGTGCCATCGCTGTAGAGAAATCGCTCGTCGAGGATCAACTGCTGGCCCTCGACGCGGCTGTCGATCTGAACATGGAAGCGCTTGACCACCTCGCCCGAGCGATTCTGGAACAGACCCCAAGCCTGTACCGGCCGAGAGAAGAACCCCACGAGATCCAGCGTCGGTCGCTCCGTTGCGTAGTGCTCCACGCCAACGTTGTTACAGCTGACCAGCAGCAGGCTAACGAGCAGTACCAGTATTTGACGCATCTCAACCTCCTCACTCCGCCGACCCGGCCATCCCCAGCAGTCGGTGACGCAGTGGCTTGTCCCGAGTACGCGGATCAAGCCAGATATCGAAGAAGGCGCGGGCGAAAGCAGGGTCGTCGACCCGCCGGCGCAACTGGCCGTCGACGTAGAAAGTGCAGCCCTTGCCGGGATGGTAGACCCCGGTGATGCGCATTCCGGGCCGAACATCGACGAAGGCTTCACGCATTTCATTGGACCAGCGTTGGAGGGTGGACTCCTCTAGACGAGCCTTTGCCATGCGCTCCATTTCATTGAGGCTGACCTCCACCAGCGTGTCCCGGGAAAAGACACGGTGATAAGTCAGTTCGAGTGCAAAGGGCTGATCCCAGGTCAGCGGCAACCCGGAGCTCCACAACCTCGCGGTGTATAGACTCACGCCGAACCAGGTAAAGTCGCCGCTGCCCACCAGACGCCTGTCGGGCAGCGCGGGATGCCAGTCCGCCCAGGCTGGTACGGCGAGTAACATCGCGAACAACCAGCCTATCGACAGACGATGTTTGAGCAAGCGTCTGGAACCAGCCACGTTCATCAGCGTCTCGGCCTTTTTTTGAAAATCTATACAAGAATATATCAATGTATAGTTTTTACACCATCAGTACAGAGCGTGTGCAACTTTTTCATCCCCGATATCAACCCCGCCCAACCACCGGCGCATGCTCGGCCATCAATTCGATTATCCAGTCGATAAATACCCGCACCTTGGCGCTGACATGGCGATTCGGCGGGAATGCCAGATACATCGGCATCGGCGCCATATGCCAGTCCTCGAACAGCGGCAGCAACTCGCCGCTGACCAGGTGTGGCTTGGCCATGTACTGCGGCAGCCAGAGCATGCCCAGACCTGCCAGTCCTGCGGCGAGGTACGCATTGCCGTCATCGACCGTCAGCTGCGGGCGGCCCTGTGCCTCGATGCGTTCTTCGCCCCGCTGCATCGCGTAGGGCAAGGCTTTGCCTGTACGAAACCAGAGATAGCCAACGGTACTGTGCCTGCCCTCCTCCAGCTCACGTGGGTGCGCCGGCGTACCGCAGCGTTGCAGGTAGCCCGGCGCGGCATAAACGCCGAGTTGAAGATCGCCCACATGCCTTGCCACCAGGGACTGATCGGTGATCTCGCCGCCACGCAGCACGCAGTCGACGTTTTCGCCAATGATGTCGACGATGCGGTCGCTCACGCCCATGGTCAGCTGGATTTCCGGGTAGCGTGCATAGAACCCCGGCAAGGCCGGTATCAGCAGCATTCGCGCCAGCGGGCTTGGCACATCCACCCGCAGCCGCCCACGCGGTGTCATCGACGCGCTGGACAGGCTGGTCTCGGCGTCGTCCACATCGGCCAGCAGCCGGATGACACGCTCGTAGTAGGCCGCGCCATCGGCGGTGACGTTGACCTTGCGCGTGGTGCGATTGAGCAGGCGTACGCGCAGCCTCGCTTCCAGTTGCTGGACGAGTTGCGTCACGCTGGTCTTGCTCATGTGCAGGGTGGCTGCCGCCTTGGTGAAGCTGCCGGTTTCCACCACCCGGGCAAAGGCCTGCATCGCATCGAAACGGTCCATTTCACGCCTCACTCGGTCTGGATAGTTTGGATTCTACAAACAGTCATGACCAGAGTTGCCTGTTTATCCGGGTCGGTCATCTTTTTACAGTGACACCATCGTAAACAGCGGGCCACGATGGCCCCGAAGAAGGTATGCAATGACCAGTCAACGTGATGTCGTTTTCCCGCCCGACCGCCATGCACTGTACGAACTCCACCGCTACTCACCGGCGATTCGCTCCAACGGTTTTCTGTTCGTATCCGGTCAGGTCGGCAGCCGCAAAGATGGTTCGGCCGAACCGGACCTCTCGGATCAGGTTCGCCTGGCCTTTGCCAACCTCAACGCGATCCTGGCCCAGGCCGGCAGTCGTTTCGAGGATGTAATCGACACGACCATCTTCATGGTCGACCCCGACTCGAAATTCGAAACGATCTGGGAGGTCGCGGCCGAGTACTGGGGCGAAGCGCCCTACCCGACGGTGACCGCTATCGGCGTGACGTGGTTGTCCGGCTTCGACTTCGAGATCAAGGTGATCGCCAAACTACCGCAATAGGCCCGGCTCAGCCCCCCGATCGGATTCTGGCTATTGTCACCGATCGTCTCTGGGTGTTTTCTGCCTGTAAAGTCCGGCAGGAAACGCCCAGAAGCGGTCATTTGCGAACGGTCAAACAACGGCTAGATACGCCGGATGCGACAGGCAAATCTACCCATTTAAAAACTCGCTTTAACCGAGACCATGAAGTTGCGTGGATCGCCGTAGTAGTTACCGAAGGACTCGGTGCCGATGGTGGCGTAGTAGCGCTTGTCGAACAGGTTGTTGCCATTGAGCGCCACCGACCAGGTGTCATCAATGCGGTAGCCGATGCGACCGTTCCAGATCGCATAACCCGACTGGGTGATGTTCTCTCCACTGGCGGGAGAAACACGGAAGTTGTCGCTTTGCGCGTTGACACCTGCACCAATGGTGAACCGCTCAAGCGAACCACTCAACGCATAGTCGCCCCACATGCGCAGCATGTGTCGAGGTACATAGGTGTTGAAGGCGGCGCCGTTCAGGCTGTCGTCGATGTCATCGAGGGTTTTGGTCTGGGTATAGGTGTAACCCGCGAGCAATTGCAGGCGCTCGATGACTTCACCACTGATCTCGGCCTCAAAGCCCTGAGCGCGAACCTTGCCGGCATTGACGTAGCAATAGCCATCGGATGAAGGACAGGAAGAGTTGAAGTCCGTCTGGGCCTGGTCTTTCTGAATCGTGCGGAACAGATTGAAGGAGCTGTTCAAGCGACCTTCGAACCAGGCCCCCTTGATCCCCAGTTCATAACTCTGACCCACAAGTGGCTTGAGCGCTGACCCGTCTTCGGAACGGTAGTTGCCCTGCGGGGTGAAGATGTCCGAGTAACTGGCATAGGCCGTCAGGTTCTCGTTCAAATCCAGCAGCACACCGGCAAATGGTGTGACCTGTCCGGTCTCCGTGGTACTGGAGTGTTCCGAGGTGCCGGTGTTGATGAAGTCAGAGTCGGTGTCCGAGTTGTACCAGCTCACTCGAGTGCCGGCGACAAGCGTCAGAGGGTCCGCCAGTTTCAAACGAAGGATCGAGTAGACACCCTTTTGTTTGGTCACCGAATTGACCGGCCCACCGCGAGACGAGATATCGATAAAGTAGCTGTCGTCCGGTTCGGGAATATGTTTATCGGGGTTGAACACATTCTGCCGCTGCGGCAGAAACGCCACCGAGTAGAAGTCATCTTTTTTCCCGCGGCTGGCATTGGCGCCCACCACTAACTCATGCTGCTGACCGAACGCGTCGAACTTGCCATCCACGTAGGCGTCCAGACCGTAATCGACCTGGTCGTAGTCGTACATGCTGCCCAGCATGCCAGTGGTATTGATGCCTGGCGTCACCGCGCCGGAAGCGAACGCGTACTTGATGTCCTGAGTGTTTTTTGTATAAACACTGGCGACCTTTAAGGACCAATCGTCGTTGATCCGATGATTCAGATCACTGAAGACAGTAGTGCGCTTGCTACGCCACGTGTTCCACGAAGGATCGAGACAGGTCGAACGGCTGAGCTTCAAATCGCTGCGGTCCCTGTAGCGCGGCAGACCACCCCAACAAGGATTGGCATCCACATCCTCATAAGCCACGCCCAGCCCGAGTGTCGTGTCGGGGCTCACATCCACGTCGAGAGCGCCGTAATACACCTGATCCTTGCGACTGGCATCGTCGACAAAGTAGTGCCGACTCTGCTCGGCGACGATGGCCCGGCCGCGTATGGTGCCGGCGTCATTCAGCGGGCCGCCGGTATCGACCTGTCCACGATAATTGTCCCAACTGCCACCGGACAGCGTGATCTCGGTCTGCGGGGTTGTCTGGCCGCGCTTGCGCACAAAGTTGACGCCACCGGCGGTGCCGCCCGAGCCTTTCATCATGCCCGCTGCGCCGCGCAGGATTTCTACGCGGTCGTAATAGGCCATGTCACCACTGAAACTGTCGGCCTGAACATAGAGGTTGCCCATGTCCAGGGGGACGCCATCGTATTGATAATGACCCGACATCCGGAAGCCGCGCGAATAGAAGTACTTGCCGCCCATGGTGGAGTCATACACGGTAATGCCCGGCGTCTTTTCCATGACTTGATCAATGGTGTTGAGGTTTTGATCATCGAGCATCTTGCGGGTCATCACCGTGACCGATTGCGGCGTTTCCTTGAGAGAGTGCTCGCCCTTGCCAATGGTCACCGCGCCCGTGGTGTACGAGCCACTGTTCTCGGTCGTTGCGCCAAGCATCTGACCATTGATGTTGGTGGCGCCCAGCTCCAGTGCCGAACCGAAAGTCGGAACGGGTCGCAGAACATAAGTCCCGTTGGCCTGGGGCTGCGCTTGCAGACGGCTGCCACTGAGAATCCGCGCAAAGCCTTCAGTGATACCGAACGCGCCCTTGAGCCCTGGAGATTTCAACCCTTCGGTTTGTCGCGCATCAAATGAAATCGCCGCGCCCGCGGCACTGGCGAAATGACTGAGCACTTCGGTCAGGCTCCCCCCGGCAATGTCGAAGGTTTGAACCGCAGCCTGTTGCTGCGACGCAACCTGTGCCGCCATCGTTGCCGTTGACCAAACACCCGTAGCTGCTGCGACCAATAGACCGGCCTTCACTGCCGTCGCCAGACGACCAGGCTTGTACACCCGAGACATGCTTTACCCTCCCCCAAAACACAATCAATAAAAACTCATTGAGGGATGAGCCGAACGATGAGTACAAAAAGTGCAAACTCACAAAAACTATTTTCAACTAGCGCGGATCATCGCTCGATACGTTGACCCAATAGCGGCTGTACTGGGTGACGCGCAGGGACAATCCACTCTCCAGCGCCGCCAACGCCCTATCCGTGTTATCGATAGGGAACGCTCCGGACACCTTCAGTTGGGCAATACGCGGATCACAGCGCAACACGCCACTGCGGTAGCGCGAAATGTCAGCGAGCAATTCGCTCAAGGGGCGATCAATGGCGATGATGCTGCCCTGCTGCCATGCCCCGACCGAGGCATCATTACGCCGCAGCGCACCGGCTGAGCGACCGTTGAAGGCTACGGATTGTCCGGCCTCCACGCGAATCATCGCCCCACCGAGAGCGGGACTGACCTGAACGGCCTTTTCGAGCACCGACACTTCGCCGCCCAGTTCCTGGGACCGGACGATAAAGCGGGTTCCCAGCGCCAGCACTTCGCCGTGGCGAGTGAGCACCTTGAACGGACGCTGCAACGGATCAGCAGCGGTCGTCACCAGAATCTCACCGGACAACAATTCCAGAACCCGCTGCTGACCATCAAATCGCTGGTTGACGGAGGTGTCGGTATTGAGAAGCAATGAGCTGCCGTCGGCCAAGCGCAATTCACGGCGCTCGCCCACGGCGGAACGCAAATCGGCAAACAGGGTCCGGGAGGTTTCACTGCGCCAGCCCAGCCAGCCAATGGAACTGGCGGACGCCAGCAGCAGCACACTGCGCACCACCTGACGCCGGGACAGATCAGCACCGCGCAACGCGGGTGAAGCCAGGGCGCCCGGCACACGTGCCATCTGTTCGCCGACGGCCGCCATGCGTTGCCAGGCTTGAAGATGGGCAGGGTCAGCAACCAGCCAGTCGTTCCAGGCTGATCGATCCGAGTCGGTGGCGACACCGGAGTGAAGTCGGGCGTACCACTGGGCAGCGACGCTGATCGCCTTCAACTCGATGGCTGAAAGACTCATGCCAGTTGCATCTGGATCTGCATCAAACAGCAATGCTCCATGGCCTTGGCCATGTAATTGTTGACCGTTCGGGAGCTGATACCCAGCCGCTCGGCAATCTGCGGATAGGTCAACCCCTCGAACTGAGACAAGATGAACACCTGCTTCACTTTAGCTCCCAGCCCTTGCAGCAAGCGGTCGATTTCCATCAGCGCTTGCAACAGGATCGCCTGCTCCTCCAGTGAGGGTTGCTGCAATTCGGGCATGGCCGCCAAGGCTTCCAGATAGGCCTGTTCCAGAGAACGCCGGCGGAACAGATCGATCAGCAAGCCCTTTGCGATCATTGACAGGTAAGGTCGCGGCTCGCGAATCTCCAACGCATTACGCGCCTTGATGACTCGCACGAAGGTGTCCTGTGCCAGATCAGCCGCATCGAACGCGTTGCCCAAACGCTTGCGCAGCCAGCCATTGAGCCAACCATGGTGGTCGCAATACAGGTCATTGACGGCGCTGCGCAGGCTTAAATCATTGGCGGGCATGGCGATGGAATAATTCACGACTGATAATGACTCTTATTGTCATGTGATCATCCGAAGATTTGCAAGAGGCGGATTTGCGATCAGAACACCGGACCGTCACAAACCTGTCATCCCTGCACGCTAACCTCCCGCTCTCCCGCATTTCACCCCGACATAAAGCCTGACTACAAGGTGCCAGCCAAGGTGTCCTCCACTCCGTCCCGCCAGCAAATCATCCTCAGGTCCAACGACATGTGCAGCGATGACTTCGGCGCGCTGTTCGCGAAAATGTTCGGCAACCGCTATTCCAACACCCCGCCCCTGCCCTCGAACATCATCATCGGCGGCGTCTACGGCCGGCACGAAGGTGTCAGTTTTCGCCGCATGCATTACCGGGGCGACTTCTCGGTGGTCTTTCCCGATCCCCAGGACGAAATCACCTTCGTCATTCCTACCGCCGGCAAAATCATCTTCAATCACCTCTGCGAGTCGGTCGGTGTTTCACAGGTCGGGCTGGCAATCGACAAGGCGGAAATTCGTTCGATGCGCTTTGTCGACAATCATGCGCAGCACGGGATTTCGATAAAGCGTGCGTTGCTCACTGAACGGCTGTCGACCCTATTGGGAAAGCCAATTGTTGAAAGACTGGTATTCGAGCCTGTGGTTGATTTAAAGGTCTCGAGTTTCCAGGGCATCAAGGCATTGATTGATCTGGCCACCGGAGCCGAGTTCGATGTGCTGATCAACAGCGGAACATTGATGCCATCGCGACTGCGAGAGATGCTGCTGGACGCGGTGCTGGAAGCTTGGCCGCATAATTTCACGCAAGCCCTGAGACAGCCTGCTCCGTTGATCGCGCCCCGGCATGTGAAGCTGGCGGTTGAGCACATTCAGGCGCACCCCGAGCATCTGCTCAGCGGAACGGATCTGGCCCGATTGACCAACGTCAGCCAGCGGGCATTGCAGGAAGGTTTCCGGCGATTCGTAGGGAGCTCGATTGTGGCGTACCAGCGGCAGGTGCGTCTGCAGCGCGCCTACGAATCGCTCGCCCACCGCGATTCGCCTTCCGTGACTGAAGTGGCGTTGCGATTGGGCTTCAGCAATGTCGGCAGGTTTTGCCAGTACTTCCAGAGCGCCTATGGCATCAGCCCCGCGGACCTGAAATCAGGACTGCGCACGCGAGCGCGGCAGTAAGGCCCAGGCCGCCAAACGACAGCGGCCCGAACCCGAAGTGTTTCCTTAAAACAGATAACTGGCCTTGAGCCCGCCGCTGAAGCCGTGGCTGTCCCCACCGCCGCTCGCACCCACTTCGGCACCCACGCTCAGCGCGCCGAGATTAGCCATGAGGTTGATCCCTGCGGTGAACTGATCGCGGTTATCGAACGCGGCGCGCTGTTCGATATCCAGGCCCAGCAGGTGCCCTTCGCTGTCGACCTGATGATCGCCGAGCACATGCTCATAGCCCACCTGGACACCCGGCACCAGTTGCCAGGCGCCCATGCCGATCGGGGCGAATGCAGCGTTGAGGTTGGCCACGGCGCTGCGGCGGGTTTCGTCAATGCTGTCGACGTCGAGGGCCAGCTCACTGCCTTTCTCCTGAAAACCCGACAAGTTCAGATGGCTGACGCGCAGGCCGAGGCTCGGTTCGAGTGTCACGCCGCTGACCGGCATACGGTAGCCCAGTGCCAGGGTGGCTCCGGTGAGATTGCCATGGCTTTCGCCCTTGGCGGTGCCGAGGCCGCCGCCGAGGTCGCGCTTGCTGTCGTAGTCGATGTAGCCGGCGCTGGCGTCGGCGTCGACAAACAGCCCGCGTTCCAGACCGTCCGGCGCGAAGCGTGCGCCCATGCTGAAAAAGGTGAAGTCGGTATCCGCCTCGCCACCCGCGCCGCCGACGTTGCCCTTGCTGTAGCCGAAGCCGGCATGGGCGCTGAGCTGGTCGGAGAAACGCTGGGTCAGGCCGACCATCACGCCTTGGCTGTGCTCGTTGCTGCTGGAGACCTGGGACGAACCGTCGGTGCCCAGGTAGCCCGCCAACGCAGTGGACCACAAACGGTATTGGCCCGCCTTGAGATCCGTGCCACTGGCAAACGGCGCAGCAGCCTGGTCGATCATCGCGCCCTGACGCAGCAGGTAACTCGCCGCGTCGGCGTGCACCTGACCACCGACCGTGGACTCGACGCCCGCAAGGTTGCCCGAGTCGATGGCCGATTGCAGATAGTAGTTGTAGTCGCTGTAAGTGCCCGAAAGGCTGCTGTTCTGCAGCTGTTGCAAAAGCTGCGCGCCGCCGGCGGCGTTGCCGAGCAAACCCGCCTGGCCGGGCAGACTGTTGAAGTAGACCATCTTGCCGCGCAGCACATAGATCGTCTCTTGGGACAGACCCAGGCCTTGCTTGAGGTAGTTATCCATGCTGCCGTACTGCGCGGTTACCTCGTCCAGACCGGCTTGCAAGTAGCTGGCCTCGACGCCGAGCAGCGGCGCATAAACGGCCGCCATCGCGGGCGGCATACTCGCCAGGGTCGCCCCCACGCGCGCGGCGGTGTAGTCGTTGGTGGCCAGGTAATTACTCATGATGGTGGCACTGTCGACCCCGGCAATGCTCAGCAACACCGCGGCGGTCCAACCGGTTCGGTCCTTGCCGGCGGTGCAATGGAACAACGCGGCACCGTCGACGCTGGCCAGTTCATTGAACAGCCTGGTGAACTCGCTGCGCATCCCTGCGTCACTGACAAACGCCCGGTTGGTCTGCTCCATCATCGCGATGGCATCGGCTGCACTTTTGAACGAGACCGTGGTGATGTTCGAACCGGACGTGGTGCTGCCGATGATGTCGATGTTTTCGTAGGTCGCCCCGCTGAGCATCGTGTCCGGCGTGCCGGCAATCTCACTGGGTGTGCGCAGGTCGTAGACTGCCTTGATGCCCAAAGAATTCAGCGTAGCCAGATCCGCGGCAGACGGGGTCAGCGCGTTGGAACGATAGAACACGCCGCTACGCATCGTGCCGTCGTGGGCCGTGGAATAGGCGGTGGTAGTCCCCGCGAGATCACGGAAGTTGTCAATGCTGCGCAGGTGGGGAGTCTCGAGGACATTAGTCTCGGCGGCTTGGGCAGTGGCGATGGACACAGTCAAAACGGACAGCGAACACAGAAGACGTGGAAACACAGTACAGCCTCATTGATCGAACGATGGGCTGGCTACTATCTGCAATGAAGTAATACCGAATATGACAGATTGCGCTCGGAGGAAAATCAGCGCGTGATTGGTCCGCCGGGTTCGTTTTTTGTCCGTGGGGTTATCGCCAGCCGTGGTCAGGAGCGGTCACCGGGACGCGCCGGAAAAACGAGTTGAGCAATAGAAATGAGTGTGAGTGCCGACGGGATGGCTGATATCTTTCCCGCGCGTCAAATCGCGTCCAATCGACGCTGATCTCATCAAGGAAGATAGAAAACAATGAAAATATTACTCATCGCTGCGCTAGGCATTTTATCGCTGGCTCAAACGTCACTGTCCTTCGCGGACAGTGCTAATGGAAAAAATCTCTATCTACAACGATGCAGCATGTGCCACGGAATGGATCTCAAGGCAACAGGGCCACTGGCCAATAAAAGCAATCCTCCTACACCTGATCTGACAACCTCCACATTCAAAAAACGATTGAATGATTATCCGGGCGTGATTGTAAGTTCGATAATACTTCGCCCAAATGGAGACTTGATTCCAAGAACCTTGCGTGAGAATGGTGTGAAGCTACCGCCGCACTCGTGGAGCATTAATGATCTGCGCGATTTGAATCAATACATGGGTGGTGTGATTTCACAAAAACGATGACCTCTAAAGTGCCTGGTCCTGTGCTGTCACCTTCGATGGGCCTGACGCCAGCGCTTGACTCTGTCCCTTGGGGCAACCCGTATCTTTCAGGGTCCGCCGTCAGCGGATAAGGCAATCCATGAACACGCTATCGTTGGTCACCGGTGCCAATGGGCATCTGGTCAACAGTTCGACTGCCAGGTGGAGCAGCGGCTCCCCAGAACTTTCGGCTATTTATCGGTCTATTGGACAGGCACATCCGACTGCGTGCGCGACCAACACGCTTCGCCGCAGCCGGATGGCCACACTTCCAATTGTCAATCCGAGGTTGTCTTCGCCCATGAAATTCCATTACCCACGGATGGTGCTCTTCGGCCTGTTCGCGCTCGCGGCAATGGGCTCGGCATCAGCTTCACAGATGAGTACCTCAACCCCGGCTTCAGCAACGCACGTCACCGCCGCTCAGGCGCCTGTCCAGGCCGTCGGCAACCCTTGGTCGACCCTGGCCAGTACGGCTGGCAAGCAGCCAGGGCCGTTGCTTGCCCATGACGACCGATACTGGCATGACGGCCGTTGGCACGATCGTAGAGACGACTGGCGCCGAGATGACTGGCGTCGAGATCAATGGCGTAGAGATCAGTGGCGCAGAGAGCAAGCTCGTCGAGAAGCCGAACGCCATCGTGATTGGGAGCGCCACCAAGATCGGGCCATGCGGCACCGCTACGAGGACGATCGCCGCTACTATCGTCGTTAGTGCCAAGCCACGCGATCCATCCGCCCGGTTCGATCCAGACGCCGGTTCCCCAATTGGCGACACCGTTGAAAAAGGGAGCGAAGCACATGACAGTCAAGCGAATGGACAACGTCTTGATAGTTGTCGACGATCTCGAAGCGGTGAAGGCGTTCTTCATCGCGCTGGGCCTCAAGCTTGAGGGCCAAAGCACGGTTGAAGGCGCTGCCATCGGGAGGCTCATCGGGCTCGGTGATGTGCGAGCCACCCTCGCGATGCTGCGCACTCACGATGGGCAGGGAATTGAGCTGGACAAATTCCACACGCCAGAAGCAGTCAGGTTTGGGCCTGTCGAAGCACCCATGAACGCTTTGGGTCTTCGTCGCGTCATGTTTGCCGTCGATGACATCGATTCGGTCGTTGCACAGATACAGGCTCATGGCGCAGAACTCATTGGCCAGATGCAGTACGAGAATTCCTACCGGCTCGCCTATATTCGTGGGCCTGAGGGCATCATCGTGGGTCTTGCCGAGCCACTAGGCTAAGCCGGACGGTTCGCACGCGTGTACGATAGTCACCTCGCATGCAGGCGTCGCGGACCACGCGCGGGAGCATGTCGCGAGCCCTGCGCTCAGTGAAGAAGAGCGTGACAAGGGTGTCGAAGAGCTTTTTAAAGCCATTCGCCGTTACTCCAAGTGAACGCATCCAGGCACACACTCATGAACAGCACGAATATCAACCACACGCACGACCACGTGTTCCTTGGCTCAGCGCACGACGAAAATGCCAAGCGTACGCTTTGGGTAGTGGCACTCACTGTTGTGATGATGGTTGGCGAGATCACCGCCGGGTATCTCACGGGTTCGATGGCGTTACTCGCCGATGGCTTTCACATGGCAACTCATGCCGGCGCATTGGGCATCGCGGCAGCCGCTTACGGGTACGCAAAACGCCACGCTACCAGCCAGCGCTACAGTTTCGGGACCGGAAAGGTTGGAGACTTGGGCGGGTTCGCTTCGGCGTTGATTCTCGGAATGGTCTCCCTCGGCATTGGCGTTGAGTCTGTCATGCGCCTCTTGCAACCAACGGACGTACAGTTCGGCACCGCTACGCTCATCGCGATTGCCGGTTTGATCGTCAACATCGTCAGTGCCCTGCTGCTGGGCCACGGGCACAGTCATGGGCACGATCATGATGATCATGGCCATTCCCATGCTCATCACGGGAACGACAACAATCTAAAATCGGCCTACGTCCATGTCCTCGCGGACGCGTTGACTTCCGTTCTGGCCATCGCTGCACTTCTCGCCGGCCGGTATCTCGGTTGGGTGTGGCTGGACCCGGTGATGGGCATCGTCGGCGCCATCGTTATCGCGCGTTGGGCATGGACCCTGATGGGGGTCACCGCCGGCGTATTGCTGGATCAGACAGATACGCATGTGGCCGAGGAAATCCGCGAGCTGGTCGAGAAGCCGGGGGACGCCACCATCACCGACTTGCACGTATGGCGGGTCGGACCGCAAGCCCATGCGGCCATCGTCAGCGTCCTCGGTGAAGCCACTGCGAACGCCGACAGCATTCGTGAACGTCTCAAGCCGGTTCACGAAGTCAGCCATCTGACGGTCGAGTTTCGACCGGTCTGATACAGCGCCCCCCCTCCATTATCTCCAAAGGAACTTGCGATGCCTCCAGGGAAACGTGAATCGGCGCGGATCGAACGCCGGTTGATCACCACACTGACCGAAGCGTGCGAAACGGCAAAAGGTGAAATC
Source organism: Pseudomonas sp. GL-RE-29 (assembly GCF_019947275.1). Classification (NCBI taxonomy): domain Bacteria; kingdom Pseudomonadati; phylum Pseudomonadota; class Gammaproteobacteria; order Pseudomonadales; family Pseudomonadaceae; genus Pseudomonas; species Pseudomonas sp. GL-RE-29. The sequence goes on along the minus strand of NZ_JAGYGD010000003.1, from coordinate 147,207 downwards.
AAGGGCTTTACCTGGCTCACCCACACCGCAGACCTGAACGCGTTGGCTGAGACTTTGAAAGTCATCTGGGTATTCGAAACCCTGGCTGACAGAAAGCGCGCCCAGGTTGACGCCAAGGCACGCATTTTTGAGTTGACGGCCATCGCGTTGAATCAGGCCGACATCGACCTGATTCCTTCAGACAATAGTGTCCGCTTTGACTCTGAGGAAGAGTGTCAGCGAAATCACGCAGGCGACTGGAAAATCCGCCTGACTCAATCACGTGGGGCCAAAGGTGGCTGACAATGGCTAAAGAAATCGAGAATCCGTGCATCTCTGTCTGCCAACTCAGTGGTGATCTGTGTGTGAGCTGCGGGCGAAGCAAAGAAGACATCCGAAAGTGGAAACGCATGAAGCGGCCTGAAAAAATGGCCGCTGTGCAAAGGGCGAATGTGCGCTTGAAAGGGCTGAGAAAAACTCAGGGATAGTCACGTGCCCGGGATGACCGCTTTGGGATAGCTGCCCATGACCCGGTATCGATTGCGAGAGAAGCAAAACAAGCATGCTTGCCGGCATCAGCTGGATGTCACTCGGTCGTATGCCCGATCTCTTCCCGGGTCGGAACAAAAACCAGGCGGGGGTATTTCGACACGAGTGCCTCATACCCCGCCCTTCGGGACCAGCAGTCAAGCTGCGGCCAGTCCTCCATCAATCAGGTAGATCGCGAAAGAAAAAGTCACGATCGACAGCACCGTGCTGACCAGGATGGAGGTAGCGGCTTCACTCTGATAGGCGCCGGTCTGGTTCGCGAACATCGCCGGAATCGTCGCCGAGGGAAGCGCGCAAAGCAGGATCATCTGTTGGGCGTAAAGCCCATGAGTACCCAGCACAACCGTGGCAGCGAACATCAACACCGGGTGAACGAGCAGCTTGAGCCCAAGGTTGCCCCACACTTCACCCGACATTTTCAGTTTCTCGGACGACATGATCAGCCCCAGGCACAGCAGGGAGACGCCAGGCGTTGCCTTGCCAAGAAGATTGAGCGACTCCGCAGCAATGGGCGGCAGCTTGACCTGCAACAGCGAAATCAGAATGCCAAGGGCCGGTGCCCACATCAGCGGACGGCGTACCGCTCCCGACAGGCTCGACACGAACGCCTGGCTGCCGCTGCCCTTTCCATCGGCGATGGTAAGCAACATGGTCGTCAGCGGTATCATCACCAGGCTCGCGACCAGGTTCAGCACGAGCACCGAATAAATGCTGCCGGCGCCGTACATCGTTGCGAGGATCGGGATGCCCATGAAGGCTGCGTCCGGGTAACCGTTAACGAAGCCCTTGAGCGTTGCGACCTTGAGATTGCGCGTGGTGAACCAGCCGATTGCCAGCGCTATCGTGTACATGCCCATGATGCCGACGAACGTAGCCGCGACGAATTTAAAGTCGAAGAGCTGTTCACGAGGCGTGCTCGCCATCCCGACGAACAACAGTGCCGGGAAAATCCAGCCAAGTACCAGCCGGCTGATCAGCAGGCTGTCCGAATGGGTCAGTCGTCCGCGCTTGCCGGCAATGTAGCCGAGCGCAATCACAAAGGCGACGGGCAAAATTGGCCCTACGATTCTGTCTAACATGTGCTCAATCCTCGTATTTATTTTTATCAAGAATGTCGTCGTAGCTGATCGAGGCCGACACGGCGGCGGCCGCGTTGGCGTCGATCAAGTGGTCGGTTACGGTTTGAAGCGGTAGTCCCGAATGACGTCCTGGTCTGGCTCGATTCCCAGGCCCGGCCCTTGCGGTACGTCGATACGGCCGTTACGCGGAATGATGGCGTCGCCATAGAGCTGCGCTTCGAGATCGAAGTAACGCCATTCGACCAGCGACTTCGCGCCGCCGAGGGCGGCACTGCCATGCACGGCGGCCAACAGGCCCGGGCCGTCATAAAAGGCGTGGACCATCACGGTGACGCCATGGGCATTGGCCAGCGCATAGACTTTTTGCAGTTCGGTGATACCGCCCATTTTTGCCGGACTGGGCTGGATGAAATCGACCGCGCCGGCTTCAAGCAGATGCTGGAAGTCCATCAGCGTCGAAGCGTTCTCGCCGGCAGCCACCGGGATACCGCCGTGCTGGCGTACCCGCGCCAGGCCCGCATAGTCTTCCGGCGGCCACACCGGTTCTTCGATCCAGCGCAGGTTCAACGGGCGCAGTATCTCGGTCATATCCAGCGCTTCACGCACCGACCACGGGGCGTTGACGTCGAGGGTGATTTCCACGCCGGGGCCTGCGGCTTCGCACGCGGCGCGGATGACATCTGCATTCACTTCATGCAGCTTGAGGTGACGAAAACCGCTGTTGACCGCGCGCTGCACATTGACCCGGATCAGTTCAGGGTCGGCATAGCGGATCAAGCTTGCATAGGCCGCCAGCGACGTAGCCTCGCTGCCACCCAGCAGTTGATAGATCGGTTTGCCGGCCGCTTTACCGGCGATATCCCACAGCGCGATGTCAATCGCCGACAGGCCATAGATGAACGCGCCACTGCGACCGAAGACGTGAAACTTCTTCTGCAGATCGCCCTGCAATTTCTCGCGCCGCGTGACATCACTGCCGATCAGTTCAGGCGCGAGGATCGTGTCGATCACGACTTTCACTGCCGGTATCGCGGTGAAACCGAAGGTTTCGCCCCAACCGACGATCCCCTCGTCCGTGGTGACTTTAACCACCAGGGAATCGACCATTTGCAGGTCTTTCGGGCCCCAGACCCCACCGGCCGACGGACCGCCCGTAGTGAAGGGGATCCGAAGCGGAATGGTTTCAATGCTGGCAATCTTCATAGGTCTTCGCCTCAAGCAGGTTGCAGGGGTGGCGCGGCGATTTTCGGATGTCGCCCGTGCCAGGTTGAGGACAACGTACATGACGTCCTGTTGTCCCTCAACTGAACAACTACTGTTTTTGGCGCGCTTACGTCTGACATTTATCTAACCTGTTGTTTTTATTGTTTTTTATTATTTATTACCTCAATGAATTTCAGTTTCAACTGTTGGGAACAAGTCTTCTGATGTAGATTAAGAAGACAAGTTGAAGGGATGAAAAGAATGAGTGAAATGAATGTGCAACCCGTGGCGCGGCGTCCTCATCTGGCTGAGCACATCGCCCGCTCGTTGAGCGACGAGATTGCTTCTGGCCGACTGCGTCCGGGAGACCGGTTGCCAACCGAGCAATTTCTCTCGCAGAACTTCGGCGTCAGCAGGAACGTCGTACGCGAAGGGATTGCCACGCTTCGGGCCCAGGGCTTGATCCAGTCCCGCCAAGGCGTTGGCGTGTTCGTCTCGGCTGCAGTCCCATCGCCGGAGCCTTCCCTAGAGCGCGAGCGCGCGCCGTTGCTGGACGGGGACAATACGATTCGCAACATGTTCGAAGTGCGGGCCGTACTGGAAAGCCAGGCTGCCGCACTCGCGGCAGCGCACATGACGCCCCACAAGCTGAAAACGATCCAGGCTGCGGTCCTGCGAATGCAATACGAAGGCGAACCGACGCTGGACACGGTGAACGCCGACCTCGACTTCCATCGGGCCGTGGCTGCAGCGTCTGGCAATGACTATCTGGAGACGATGATTCGCACAGTGCTTGAACCGATGCGAGCGCTGATCACCATGAACTTTGCGCGACGGGGCCCTGTTTTCAGCAATATTCCGCATGCAGCACGTGGTGAGCATGAAGATCTCGTACAGGCTTTGACCGATCGGAATGCCACGGCGGCACGTCAGATCATGGGGCAGCATATAGTCAGTGCAGCATCCCGATTCGGCTACGAAATTGCTTTCTTCTAATGTCGATTAGAAGATGGCGGTTGTCTCGTTATCCTACAAGTGAGCTGCCACTCCTGGCTGATACCTGGTACACACATGCCCGACCTATCATGCTTGCTGCGCGTCTTGCGACGAATAAGCAGGATAATCAATGTAGCCTTGCGAGCCGCCGCCATAAAACGCTTCGCGACCTGCATCGGCCAGTGGCCAACCATGCCGTAAGCGATCGACCAGATCAGGATTGGCAATGAACGGTCGACCGAACACCGCCAGGTCCGCCAATCCGTCATCGATGGCTTGTTGCGCGGTTAGATGGGTGAACCCGCCCGACAGGAGCAAGGTGCCGCAGTAAGCCCCGCGGATGGCTTTTTGAAATTCAGGCGTACCCAAGTGGCTAGCGTGCAGATAAGCGATCTCGCGCTGGGACAGGGCTCCGGCCAATGCAAGCCACGTTGCCTCCTCTTCATCGAACGCGTGCAGATCAGCCAGTCGAGCAAAAGGCGACACGCGCACACCCACCTTCGAGCTGCCGATCTGCGCACTTACGGCATCGACCGTCTCAAGCAACAAACGCAGACGATTGGCAATCGTGGCGCCACCGTAACGGTCTTCACGGGTGTTGAAGCCGCCGTTGATGAACTGTTCAAACAGGTAGCCGTTACCCGCATGAATTTCGACGCCGTCAAAACCCGCGGTCATGGCATTTTTCGCGGCCAGTCGAAAGTCTGCGATGACCTGCCGAATACCCTCGACATCCAAAGCAACGGGCGCGCTCACTGGCACCTGCGCAGGCTGACCTTCACTGTCATAAGCGTGTACCAACGTTTGCGCGGCAGTCACAGCCACAGGTGCGACCGGTGCCCGCCCCTCCAGCAAGGATGAGTGCGAGACCCGCCCCACATGCCAGAGCTGAATGACAATCCGCCCCCCGGCTTGATGAACCGCGTCAGTCACGCGCTTCCAGCCTTCAATCTGCGCGGGTGTGTGGATCCCCGGGGTGAAAAGGTAGCCTCGTCCCTGCGCCGACACCTGGGCGCTTTCGGTGATGATCAGGCCTGCTCCCGCACGCTGGGCATAGTAGATCGCCATATCCGCAGACGGCACGGTGTCCTTGACGCGGGCGCGGGTCATCGGCGCCATGACGATACGATTGGACAGTCGCTGCCCCGACAGATCGTAAGACTCAAAAAGAGATGACATGTAGCGATCCTCCAAGGGTGGGCCAAAGCTCAAACATGCGACGGGAAGAGCGGCAAGATGTGCTCAGCGAGCTCGTCAAGAATCTCGCCGTAGGGTTGCCGGCTAACCTTGGGGTTGAGCGCGATATGCGAAATACCGGCAGCTTGTGCTTGCTCCAGGTAGTTACGCAGGCCGTTACGCCCCGCCCGGAAGCCTCCCTGGATGCGCTGGAATGGCTGGTCCGGGTTGTCGCTGAGGTCGAAGTAGCCGCCGAGCCCTAACGGTTTGAAAGCGTTTCGCCCTTCGATTTCACGCACTTTGGCGTGCCAGCTCTCGCCCAACGACGCCAACCGCTCGGGGCTTTGCACGCCAGCCAGGTAGCCATCAAGGTGTTCAGCCAACCACTCGATGCTTTGCTGCGCCTGGCCGACAGCGATTGAAGGGACGCGTCCATACGGCGCTTTCGGTACCAGGTCGAGGTTCCCGTATGAGCCACCGAATCGTTCGGAGCGAAAGCGCGGAAAATCCTGCTCAATCAGGGTGCGAAACACCGAGAAGGCATCACGGTAGCGATCGCCACGGGTTTCATAATCGATACCCAGCATCGGGTAGTCGCTGTAACGATCGCCCGAGGACAGCCCCAGCACCAGGCGTCCTTCGCTCAATTGATCCAGGGACGTCGCTTGCTTGGCCAGATACATGGGCTCATGGGTAGGCAGCACGATGCCGGTGGTTCCCAGGACTATGCTGCGTGTGGCAGCGGCCAGGAAGCCGATGTAAACCAGGGGCTCAAAGATGTGTGCCACATCGTTGTAATCCGGGTCATAGAAAGGAATGTCACGCATCCACAGCGCACCAAAACCAAGCGCCTCGGCGCGTTGCGCCATTTCCACATGACCACGCATGGTCGGTGCCGCTCGGCCGGCGTGGGTTTCGAGAGGTAAAATCAGGCCAACCGTCAGCGCCTGTGGTCGAAACAGGCGTTGAAAACCGGGGTGACGCCCAAGCGAAGGATCGGCGGTCGGTAGGGCGACAGGTTGCATTTGCGGCGAGCGTTGGGTGGCGATAGTCATGATGGCAGTCTCGGTGAGTGACGATGACTGACATATTTATTGAATCCTGAACCAGGATAAATAACACCCACAGACCATCACTCGGTCCAATGAATCCCCAATACCCTCAGGTTTCCCAAGGCACTCCTGAGTCCCAGCGCTCAATCAGCAGATCAATAAACGCGCGGACACGCGGCGACAACTGACGCTTGCTCGGGTACACAACCCGGATGGGGTCGGGCGCTGCACGATAAGGTTTGAGAACTTCCACCAATGTTCCGTCGCGCAAGTCGTTACCGGTGATGTAGGTCGGCAAATGAATCAGACCAATGCCTGTCAGCGCTGCTTCGCGCATGGCTTCAGAACTGTCAATGTTCAGCCGCCCTGGTTGTTCATATAAGTAAAGGCCGGTGGGTGTCTGGTAACGCCAGACACTGGCCTGGCCACTGATGAACGCGATGGTGTCGTGCCCCGCAAGATCTGCAGGTGTTTGCGGTACACCGCATCGGGCCAGATAAGAGGGCGAGGCACACGTGGCGAACTGCTGCCAACCCACGGTTCTGGTCAACAGTTGTGAATCGTCTTTTGGCGTGCCAATGCGTATGGCGATGTCGACCCCCTCTTCGACGAGGTCGACAAAGCGATCGGTGAACCAGACGTCCGCACGAAGTTCAGGCCACTGTTTCAGATAAGCATCCAGAATCGGCAGGATATGGCGCTGACCGAAGGAAAGGGGCGCTGTGAGTTTAAACGTGCCGGTCGGCCGTCCACGGCGCAAGGCCATGGTTGCATCCACCTCATCAAGATCTTCGAGAATTTGCTTCCAGCGTTCATAGGCGACCTGCCCCTCGTCAGTCAGGCTCAGCTTGCGCGTCGTGCGATTCAGAAGCCGCGCTCCCATCCGGCCTTCAAGACGAACGATACTTTTACCTACAGCCGAACGGGTCAGACCAAGGGAGGTTGCCGCAGAGGTAAAACTTCCAGCTTTCACAGCGCAGACAAAAGCAGCGATGTCCGCGAATCGGTTAGCTTCCATTGGTAGATTTACTCCAGTGCATACTTGCGTTGTAGAGGAACATAAACCCCGAAAGATTGGATTTTTACCGCCGCCGCGCAATCACAATTATTACCCCTGCCAAGGAGCTAGTGCCACAGAATCCCAGGCAGGGTCGAATCAAGTTTTTTCTCCTGCTGATTGGCCATTGAGTGGCCCATTGTTGCTGTCGGCGTTCTCATCCGAATGTGTGACTTGCGAGCCATTTATTCGCTGCTACGCTTGAGCATTCGGCGCTGCCGGCGCAAGGCGACATGTTTCGCCCCCCTAGATCCCGGTGTTCCCGGATCTATCGAGCCACCTGCCAACTTCAGCCGCTATTGCCGATCGTGTCGGGCCGCATGCCGGTCATGCGCACGAAACCATGCTCATGTGTTGACCCGCGACGGAACGGAGCAACGGGCGTGATTTTTCGCGACCTGATCAATTGGCAGGACGTAACAACAGCTCAACCGGGAATTCGCATGCCCTTAGGCATTTCTCTGGAAACCTCCTATGAGACTTCAGTTGCTTTCGGCTGCACTGATTTTGGCCAGTTTGACGACGACAGGCGCGGCGCTCGCTGGTGAAACTTCCCCCTCAACAACCGATAAAGCCTCACCCACCAGCGCGGTCAAACAGGAAATCAAGCTCACGCGGGTCACACCCGAATATTGGCGGGTCACGTTCCACAACCCGCCGTACAACATCTATGGACCGGAAACCATGCCGCAGCTGAACGAGGTGGTCACTGCCATCGAGTCCGATCCGAAGTTGGTGGTCGTGGTGTTCGACAGTGATGTGCCGGATTTCTTCCTCACCCACTATGACTTCGTCCCCCCGCTGACTGACACCACCAGCCTGCCCAACGGCCCGACCGGTCTGCCTCCACTGCCGGACATGCTGGTGCGATTGAGCAAGGCTCCGGTGGTCTCGATTGTGTCGATTCGCGGTCGCGCCACGGGCGTCGGCAGTGAGCTGGCACTGGCCAGCGACATGCGCTTCGCCAGTCGCGAGAAGGCCATTCTGTCGCAATGGGAGATTGGCGCTGCACTCGTGCCGGGAGGTGGCCCCATGGCTCGACTGCCAAGGTTGATGGGGCGCGGGAGGGCACTGGAAGTGTTGCTCACCGGCAACGATATCAATGGCGAGCTCGCCGAGCGCTACGGCTACGTCAACCGCGCGCTGCCCGATGCCGAACTCGACAAGTTCGTCGACACGATGGCCCGGCGCATCGCGCGATTCGACAAGCAGTCGATTGCTGATATCAAACGACTGGTCGATGCCGCCAGCCTGCCGCCGAACGAAGCCATCGCTGCCGAATGGGATGGTTTCATCGGCTCGGTCAAACGCCCAGCAGCGCAGGCCCGCATCAAACAACTGATGGAGCTTGGGTTGCAGAAGAAAGCCGACGTGGAGAAACGCCTGGCTCACTACACCGGCACCTTGGGTGAGGAATCGAAATGATCCTGCCCCCATATTTTCCGAAGGACGCGGGAGGTCTGGAGGTTCAGGTCAAGCCGGCTTAAGGCAGTGCTGCGCCAGGAGGTGTAGCTGCTGGTTTTGCAAACGGCTGAGTGCGCAAAGCCCCGAAAAATCGCGGCTTTGCGTGTCGGCAGCAGGAATCGTCCCAGGCATCGGAGCCAAAACCCACTCTGCTGATTTGGAGGTCTCCAATGAGTAACAGTACCGAAATAACGTCCTTCACTGGCTGGGCCGCAACAGCGGCCGGCGCTCCACTGGAAAGCTATAGCTATGACCCCGGCCCATTGGGGGACGACGAGGTGGAAGTCTCAGTTGAATATTGTGGAGTCTGCCACTCCGACCAGTCGATGATCGACAACGAATGGGGCTTGAGCCAATACCCTTTTATCCCCGGTCATGAAGCAGTCGGCAGTATCGTACGAATGGGCTCGCAGGTACGCAGTCTCGAATTAGGGCAACGAGTGGGGATTGGTTGGTACAAGGGCAGTTGCATGCATTGTTCATCGTGTATGGGCGGCTCGCATCACCTATGCGGCACAGTCAAACCTACCATCATCGGCAGCAACGGTGGCTTCGCCGATCGCCTCCGCTCTCACTGGGCCTGGGCCGTGCCGCTACCGAAAGAACTCGACCCGGCCATGGCCGGACCTTTGTTCTGCGCAGGGTCGACGGTGTTCAATCCACTCTTGCAGTTCAACGTCAAACCTACTGATCGAGTGGGTGTCGTCGGCATCGGAGGGCTCGGTCATCTTGCTCTACGCTTCCTCAACGCTTGGGGGTGCGAAGTCACCGCTTTTACATCGACGCTGGCCAAGCAAGACGAAGCCAAGCGACTGGGAGCACACAACGTAGTCGCCTCGACTGACAGTACTGCGCTGAATGCCATTGCCGGCACCCTGGATTTTCTGCTGATCAGCGCCAGTGCAGACCTCGACTGGCCGGCCATGCTTGGAACGCTACGCGGCAAAGGTCGCCTGCACTTTGTCGGCATCGCGCCCAGCGCTATCCCGGTGCACGTCTTCAACCTGATTCCACAGCAAAAAAGCTTGTCCGGCTCGCCGATTGGCTCGCCCGGTAACACAGCGACTATGTTGGAATTCTGTGCCCGCCATCAGATCCTGCCGCAGGTAGAGATGTTTCCAATGAGCCAGGTCAACAAAGCCATCGACCATCTGCGCAGTGGCAAAGCTCGCTACCGCGTAGTGCTGGACGCCAGTAAGTAACACACCGGCGCGTTCGGCTAATGCCGCACGCGCCGTCACTACCAGTGTTTTAACCTTCCCCGCTCCAGATCCCCACCTTACTTGGCTTTGCAATCCCTTCTGGTAATCGGCTTCACGCAGGCGTCGCGGTACGGATTTAAGAGACCTCGACCCAAAAAAGCAGCGCGCCCTATTAGTTACACCATGTATCAACTGATATTTCCGATCGTCCGTTTATCTAAAAACTCAACATAAATATAGTGGCCCCCATCGTTCTCCAGAAACACAGCCAGGATCAATTTTCCTTAAACAATCATCCGCCGCTGTTGGCTGGCCGGCAGAAGACGGGTATCACAAAGTTGAGCACTCACATGACCACAAAAGTTGCTGTTATCTATCACAGTGGATATGGACACACCGCCAATGTCGCCAAAGCTGTAGCCCGTGGTGCGGACAGTGTTGAAGGCACACAGAGCCTGCTCGTACAGGTCGAAGATATTGACCAGCACTGGGACGCCCTGGAAAAAGTCGATGCCATCATCTTCGGCTCCCCTACCTACATGGGTAGCGCATCGGCGCAGTTCAAAACCTTCATGGATGCCACCTCTCGCCACGTATTCGCCAAAGGCGGTGTCTGGGCTGACAAGGTTGCTGCGGGATTCACCAATGCGGCATCGCGTTCGGGCGACAAACTGGCAACGTTGCAGCAACTGAGCATTTTCGCTGCCCAGCACTCCATGCACTGGGTCAATCTCGGTCTGCCACCTGGACACAACAGCTCAACCACCACAGAAGAAATGCTCAACCGCGACAGCTACTTCATTGGTGTGGGTGCCCAGTCCAATTTCGATGAAGGACCGGATGTAGCCCCCAAAAATCCCGACATCCTGACCGCTGAGCACCTCGGCGCCCGTGTGGCACGCGTAGCCCGAGAGCTTGTAGAAGGCCGTCGCAGCCTCGCCCAACGATTCGCTTGAAAAGCAGAGGACTCGCCATGAGCACGCCTATCCGCGTTGATTTCATTTCCGACGTTGTTTGCCCCTGGTGCGCAATCGGCCTGGGCGCCTTGGAACAAGCTATTCAGCGCCTGGCAGATGAAGCAGTCGTCGAAATCAATTTCGAACCTTTCGAGTTGAACCCGAATATGCCTCAGGGTGGGCAAAACGCGGTCGTGCACATCATGCAGAAGTACGGAAGCAATGCTGCAGACATCGCGCGAGGCCAGAACAGCATTCGCGCTGGCGGTAATAGCGTTGGATTTCACTTTGATTTCGATAAAAGAACCCATTTTTACAACACGTTTGATGCGCATCGATTGATATTTTGGGCGGGTTTTGAGGGATTGCAGCGCCCACTTTCCCATGCGCTTTTTGCTGCTTACTTCACCGATGGGCAAGACATCAGTTCACACAAAGTGCTGGCCAGAATCGCAAGCAGTGTTGGTCTGTCTGAAGACCTGGCCAACGAGGTTCTTTCTTCAAATCTGTATGCCAACGAAGTGCGTGAGCGTGAATCCTACTTCACCAGCCGCGGCATTCATTCCGTTCCTGTCGTCGTAATCAACGGCCGTCAAATAATCACTGGCGCCCAAACGGCGGACTACTACGAGCAGTCGCTTCGAAAGATCGCTGCTCAAATTTGAGGCACAAACATGTCGCAATCGTTACGGCCAAAAGCTTCGGTGATCACCCGGATCGCTCGCTTACTAGGTCTCACAACAGAAAATTCACTCGAGGAAACATTCATGACGACGAAAGTGCTGGTCTTGTACTACTCCACCTATGGCCACACTGAAACAATGGCCCAGGCGATCGCCGAAGGCGCTCGCTCGGCGGGCGCCGAAGTTTCACTTAAACGCGTTCCAGAATTAATGTCGGAAGAAGTGGCGCGTCAGGCTGGTGCAAATCTGGAGCAACGTGCCGAGATCGCGACGCCTGGTGAGTTGGTGGATTACGACGCCATTATTATTGGTACACCAACCCGTTTCGGTCGGGTGTCTTCGCAAATGGCAAACTTCCTGGATCAAACCGGCGGACTTTGGGCTGAAGGTAAACTGATCGGTAAAGTCGGCGGCGCATTCGTCTCGACCGCCAGTCAACATGGCGGTGTCGAGACCACACTCTTTTCCCTTCTGACGTCCATGATGCACCACGGCATGATCACAGTTGGTCTGCCCTACTCCTTTTCCGGCCTGGTAAAAATGGATGAAGTGACGGGCGGATCACCTTATGGTGCCTCCGCGCTGGCTGCTCCGGACGGTTCGCGTCAACCGAGTGAAAATGAATTGGCAGGCGCACGATTCCAGGGCCACCACATTGCTGAAGTTGCGACAGCTCTGGCACGTGGGCGTCAGGCGTAATCACGCTTCGGCCAGCTATTGAATCGCGATTTATCGTTTTTGGTCACCGCAGAACTCCACCTTTCGCTGCGGTGACCGTTTTATGTGTGAGGCTGCAGGGCCGAATAAACTGGATAACTGCCGTGTTGACATGGTCGACGTTACGAATGCACACCGCTTCCGACAACATCCTTCAGCAAAGCGTCGCGCACCGTTGAAAGAATTTCTTTCGACAAATCATCTTCCGCGACCGCTCTGGCCAGCCCCAACGCGCCAACCAATGTGCTGAACATAACAATGGCCTCGCTGCGTTTCGCCTGATCCTCGCCCCCCAGCAAACGCGCAATACCGCCGAAGGTCGCCAGCAACTTGTGCGTATACAACATACGCGCACCCTCTTCGGCCCGGCCGATGTCATTCACCAGCGCGCTTACCGCGCATCCAGTACCAACCGCATCACGATGCGCGAAGCTGAGATATTCAGTGATTAACTGGTCAATGCTCGATTGATAAGTGCCCTTTGAATCTTCCGCCCCCTTGAATGCTACCGTCAGCGCTTCTTCAATCAATTGCTCCTTGGAGTCGAAGTGTTTGTAGAAGCCGCCATGGGTCAACCCGGCTTCCTTCATCAAGTCTGCAATGCTCAGGCCGTCGATACCATCTTCTCGAAAGCGCCGGGCAGCAATACTCACTACGCGCTCGTGCGTGGCTTTCTTGCTGGCTTGTGAATGTCCCATCGGGCAATCCTTTTTTGCTCATACGAGGCCCGTAGGATATCACCTGACCCAGGCACCTCGACTACCAAGCTTCGTTGTACGGCCTAAGCTCCACGTTGAAAGACCACGCACCCTTAGGCTGCTGGATAAGGTGAGCAATCTCAGCGGCGATGTCGGCAGGTTTGATAAAGAACTCGTCGCGCGCGTCCGGACGCAGCTTGCGCGTCCATTCCAAATCAATCACCGCATCAATCACGACGTAGGCGACATGCACCCCCTGGGGGCCGACTTCCCGCGCAATAGATTCACTCAATATGCGCTGCGCGGCTTTCGTCGGAGCAAATGCGGCAAAATGACTTTTACCGCGCAATGCAGACGTGTTGCCAGTGACTATGAGCGCTCCCTCGCCCTTCTCAATCATCGCGGGTGTCAGCCGTCTTGCCAGATGCAACAACGCCATCACGTTGGTCTGGAAGTTGGCTTGCAACACCGCCGGGGCGATCGTCAGGAAGTTGCCGAAAGCGCCCCCCACTGCGTTGTGGACCAATACATCAACCGCCCCCAACTGCTGTTGGATCTGGTCCAGCACCTGATCAAGCTGGACGGTATCTGTCACATCGACAGCAAAAGCATAGGTATTGGGTATTTCCAGACGCAAGGCCTCAAGCCGCTGTGCGTTGCGCGCAATCATGGCCACCTTGAAACCATCTGCGACCAGGCGGCGAACGATCGCGGTGCCGGTGCCCGGGCCGACGCCCGTTACCAGGGCCAATTTCTGTGTACTCATGTCACACGCCTCCCGAAGCATTCAGCGCCGCACGCACGAACTCAAATCGATCGTTACCAAAGAACAGTTCGCCATCAACGAAAAATGACGGTACGCCGAACACACCACGGCTGGCTGCATCGTCGTTATTGCCGATAAGTTGTGCGCGAACTTGTCGACTGTCTGCGAGATGCCACAGGTCGATGTCGAGCTCCAGTTTGCGAAGAAAATCACGCCGGCCGTCTGCGGTACTCAGGTTCTCACCATCCGTCCAGAGCGCTTCGAAAAACGCCGTGTGAACCTGATCAAATACCCCCGCTTGTTGCGCAGCGCATGCAGCGCGGGAGAGTAACGATCCCTCAACCTCGCCTGTGCTCAACGCTCGAAAGAATTGCCCGTTTGGAACAATTGGCACGTTGTAAAGGTTGCCCCAACGCGCGATATCAATGCGTGCGTATTTAGCTTTGGCGGGGCATTCCGTGGACGGCTGATTATTGACCGCCTTCATCACCGTGAGGGTATCCACTGGTACATAGTCAATTGGATGCGTCAGATTCGAAAGTTGAGTGTTCGCCAGATAGGCGTACGGGCTGCGGTAATCAAACACAAACTCGATCTGCATGTCGCTTTCCTTCTCTCTCAGAGAAAATATGATTTGTGGATGTCAAATGTAATCCTGTCAGGATGTCTTATGCAATCCAGAATTTTCTTCGCCTTGAGCGCTTATTGATTTGAGCAGATAAGGAATTTGGGGCCATCGAGAACTATCGCAGCGACCAGCAGGATCCATAGCGCAAAGATGGCTCTCGCGGCGCGCACGACGCTTGATTCGGCACAGCATATTTCTAGTCATCCTTGGCAAGCCTAGTGTTCGAGAGGGTGTTTGCGGCTGTCCCCACGGGCGGGCGCTGGGATTTTTTGTGGGTTGTGTATCGCTGTGTAAGTTTGCCCGGGAACATACAGGCGATTACAAAACCGATACGGGGTAGATACATCGAGGTGGCACAGTTTTCCCACCACCTCCTTTCCACCCTTCAGTCGGAGCCCTCCGATGAGTAAATTGCTGTCTGCCCTGGCCCTTGGTTGCGCCTTGGGTTTGTCTCTTTCCAATACTGCCCAGGCTGCCGAGTCGGCGGGGTATTCCACAGAGCAATTGTCGATTGCATACCGCAGTATCAAGGTAGATGACCTGACGATTTTCTACCGTGAAGCGGGTCCGCGGGATGCGCCCACCTTGTTGCTGCTGCACGGTTTCCCCAGCTCCTCACGCATGTATGACCCGCTGCTGGCGCGGCTGGCTCAGAACTATCATCTGGTGGCTCCGGACTATCCGGGCTTCGGTCATAGCGATGCGCCGGACCCCAAGGCGTTTGCCTATACCTTCGACCATCTGGCCAGTGTGATGGAGCACTTCACCGAGGCGTTGGGGCTGAAAAAGTATGCCCTGTATGTGCAGGATTACGGCGGTCCGGTTGGCT
Source organism: Pseudomonas sp. GL-RE-29 (assembly GCF_019947275.1). Classification (NCBI taxonomy): domain Bacteria; kingdom Pseudomonadati; phylum Pseudomonadota; class Gammaproteobacteria; order Pseudomonadales; family Pseudomonadaceae; genus Pseudomonas; species Pseudomonas sp. GL-RE-29. Next base: position 132,173 of record NZ_JAGYGD010000003.1, on the reverse strand, counting down.
TTAGAATGATGCTCGCTCACCCCGAACGGTTGCAGGCACTAATTGTTCAGAATGCAGTGTCCCATGAGGATGGTTTGGGGCCGTTGTGGCAAAAACGTCGTGAGTTCTGGGCCAACCGGGCGGCGAACGAGGCGGGGCTGCGGGCGAGTTTTTTCTCCTTCGCGACCACTCGGCAGCGACATGTGGGGGCCAACCCGAATGTCGAGGTTTTCAACCCGGATCTGTGGACCGACGAGTTCAGTTTCCTGAACCAGCCGGGGCAGGCGGATATTCAGAGCGATCTGTTTTACGACTATCGCAACAACGTGGCCAGCTATCCGAAGTGGCAAGCGTGGTTGCGCGAACATCAACCGCCAACGCTGGTGGTGTGGGGCAAGTTTGATCCGTCTTTTGATGTGGCTGAAGCCGAGGCGTATCGCCGGGATTTGCCGAATGCCGAAGTTCATGTACTTGAGGCGGGGCATTTTGCGCTGGATGAACAGCCTGGGGAGATTGCCGGGTTGGTGGGAGCGTTTCTTGGTAAGCATATGAGGGAGTGATGTCGGCTGGGCTGACTTGTTCGCGCCAGGCTGCTCCCACAGGGAATAGAGTGGGCACTTGGCGTGCCCCCTCATTGAACAGCACTTTCCGCGCTTTCGTTCGAGCGATTTGGTGGTTCTTCCGCAAGCCTCGACCGCAACGTGTCGGGATAGACGGTGGTGCTGGAGCCAAAGAAGATCGCCTCGCAGCACCTACGGCCCGGCTTGCCCGGAACGGCCCCCCTGGATTACTTCAATTTCGCCAGCATGGCCACGGCGACTGCCTTGGCCGACTGTGGGTTCTGGCCGGAAATGACTTCGCGGTCTTCGATCACGTGCTCGCTCCATGGCTTGGCTTCGGAGAAGTTCGCACCGGCGGCCGTCAGGCCATCCTGCGGGAACAGTTTCATATGGCCGCCGCCAAGGAACCCTTTGGCCTGTTCCTCTTCCGCGTCGGTGAAAGCGGTGACTTTGTAACCCTTGTAGATCCAATTGGCTGGCGCTGCCGGCTGTTTGCCTGATTCAAGCGCGGAGACAAAACCGTGCGCGTCCGGGATCGCCGACAACATGGCGATGGTGCCATGGCAGGTGAAGCCGGTGATCTTGCCTTTTTCATGGAAGTTGGTCAGCAGTTGGCCCAGTTGCTTGTCCTTCAACAGATCCTGCATCGGGATATGGCCGCCAGGCACGAATACGGCATCGAACTTGTCGTAGCCGATTTTCTGAACCTGCGCGAAGCTGATAGCCGGCGAGCCGCTCTTCGAAGTCAGCTTCAGCGTGTCCAGCAGCGCGAGACTTTCCTGACGAGCCTTTTCATCGCCGCCCCAGAAGCTCACATCATTGGATTTCTGATCCGCGGTTGGCGCCTTGCCGCTAGGGGTGGCAAATACGACGGTTTGCCCCGCCTCGATGAAGGTCTGCACCGGTTGCATTAATTCGTTCAGGAAGAAACCTGTTTGCATGACCTTGCCGTCTTTCAGGTCCAGTTGAGCCTGATCCGACAGTACAACCAATACGGTGCCGGCGTTGGCATAGTTAGCGGCAGCGGTTAAAAGTGCGGCAATAATGGTTTTTTTCACGGGACTCTCCAGTGGGATGGTTTGATGGCGCCATCTTATTACTAGAGCAAAGAGCGATAGAGCCCCTCAATTGCATTTCACTTATTACATTGAGTAAAGAATATCCTGGCTCACTGTCGTGGAAGTGTTTGGCCTGCCCCTGAAGTTTTCCCGGTGCAAACGCCGGGTCACAGCCACAGGCCGTTCTGCTTACCATCCCACGATGCTGAAGACCTTACGGCTATCTCCATCGAATTCAATTGAGTCGGCGTCTTGAACGAAAGACCCAGCGCAACGTCGAGCGGACGTGGCTGGCCGGGTGTTTGATGCCTGATTTCCTGACCATCGCCAACTTCCGAAAAGACAACAAAAAGGCCATTCGAATGGAGCAAAGGTACTGCTTTCTCGTCACCATCACTTCGGTGCTTTGTGACTCGAAAGTGAACCGTCCTCGATTTGCTAAACAAATCTGAATGACGGCTTTTGGCTGTTTGCTGCTGGTCGCGAAGTGCTGCAATCGACCCAAAGCAGACGCTGAAGATGGAAGCTTTGCTCAAACGCCAATGTTGGATCGTAAGGCGCTCACTTCGCAATCTACATCCGTACCGACTTCTTGATTGTTTTTCCTTCCCGTCGAGTTACTCTGAACTCATGCAGAGCCCAGCATGTGAAGGATTTCATCCAAAGGAGTAACAATGCCAAAACCTCGTGTCTTCATCGGTTCCTCCGTTGAGGGACTCAGTGTGGCTTATCCGGTACAGCAGAACCTTTTGCACGAAGCGGAAGTCACTATTTGGGACCAAGGCGTTTTTGAATTGTCTCAGACTACGATGGAGAGCCTGACTAAGATTCTCTCCGAAAGCGACTTTGCCATATTTGTCTTTTCACCAGACGACTTAGTCCAGATTAGAGATCTAACAGCACCTGCAGTTAGGGACAACGTGCTCTTTGAGTTCGGTCTATTTGTTGGAAAACTAGGGCGAGAGCGAGTTTTTTTCGTTTTACCTTCTGATGGTGACCTACATATTCCTACTGACCTTTTAGGAGTAACGCCTGGCAGGTATGAGTCAACACGCGAAGATGGCAGCATGCAAGCGGCGACCGGCTCCGTGTGCTATCAAATCCGACTACAGATGAAGAAGCTCGGTATTGCTCCTGGTCGAATTGCGGTAGAAGAAAACACAGAGGGGGGTATTGCAGAAGACTCGGAAAGTCGTGACTGGTTATTAAACTTCATAGATGAGAAGTATGACGAAGCCAAGGCTACACTCCAGAACGAATTAGAGAGCCTATCGGGTGAAACTGCGCTCTCTAGAAAGGCTTGGATTCTTTATTGCGATTTCAAGCTACGGAATGATGGCAATATTGATGCACTAATAAACTATGCAAAAGAACACTTTGAGCTTTCAGGCGTTCAATCCATTGTCGCAGCATTCCTTCGCATGGAAGGGTATGTAACCAACGCAATCGAGCTCTTGACTTCCGTCCAAGAAAAAAGGCCGAAGGATACCGAAATCGCGATGGCGCTTGCACTATGTCATTCGGATGGTACTGACATTGCTAGCGCTATCGCAGAACTACAGCGTGTTGGACCGGACGAATTTCCGGAAGTTGCCATCCGCTTGGCTGAGACCCTTGAGCGAGAAGAAAACACAAGCGAAGCGTTATCAGTTGTTATGCGTTGCTACGCGAAGCATCCAAGCCATAAGGAGCTTCGATTTAAGTATGCTCGTTTGGCTCAGGAGCTTGGCAAAGATAATATTGCTGCATACCTATTAGATCGCCTAACGCATGACAACCCTAATTCAATAGAGTACTGGGGATACCTTGGAAACTCCTGCCTTCAGCTCGATTTATTCGATAAAGCACTATATTCCTATCGCAGAGCAGAGAAACTAATGAATGCAGAATATTCTTCCCAATGGATAACCGCAAACATAGGAAATTTATTCATCAATAAAGATTTACCAAGTGAGGCATGTGAATATTTGGACCGCGCGGTTAAGCTCGAGTCTGATTCAGAGTACGCACATGAAAGACTAGCTTCGGCTTTAAGAAAGAAGACTTCCGAGGCTAAAGAATTTCAGAGAAAGTGCGCTGAAGGAAAACGCCAAGTGCGTGAAGCGATAACAAAGGTTCTTAATCCGTCGACAACTGAGCCCAATGCCCCGCTCGGCCTGCTGTCCACAACACTTCTGACTAATCTCCGCTCATCTGAATGACTGCTCCGGGCCGATCTCTGCCTGTCGCGAGGGCCGTAATCGCCCAAAAGCGGACCATCGCCCCTCAGGTTCAGGCCATATTGCACGTCAACCAGGCCCCCCAGAAAAGGCTGCTGAAGAAACGCGTACCCTCTCCAAAACCGGCTTCATGCAACAGCTTTTGAACCGCCGCCTCGGAATGTGGAGGGTCAGCGCCTTGCAGGATTTTCCCGAGTTTGACTTTTATCTCATCCGGGCTGGCTCCATGCTGCCGCCACCGTTGCCCCCAGGCAGCCAGCAGTAACGGTTGACTGGCGTAAGCATATTGATTGCCCGCGACAATCAGCGGCGCACCTGGCTTCAGACGGGTCCGAATGGATCGTAAAACTTGTCGCTTGGCCTCATCCCCGGGGAGATGATGGAGCACGCCGATCAAGGTGGCTGCGTCGTAGGACTCGTCGGCTGTCAGTTCATCCACATGCCCAAGATGCACGGTCGTTCTTTCAAGCAAATGGTTTGCCGCTAACTGCACCTTCGCGGCCGCCAACATCGGCTCGGATGGATCAACGGCGGTGAAGTGCCAGCCCGGCTCAAGCCTGGCCATGGCGATAATTTCCTGCGCCGTACCGCCAGCGCCCACCACAAGGATGTTGGCCGAATCCGGACTGCCCAGGCTTGCCGATAGCATGCAGGCTGCCAAGTCCTGGCAGGCGTCATATCCGGCCAGGGCAATACGGCTCTGACGCCCGTATTCATCGGCTCGTGAAGTATCAAATTTATCAGCGGCGTCGAAAGAGGATGATTTCAAGGCGATTCTCCGTGTCCTCAAATCAAACTACGTCACCCACAGCGATAATAAAAATTCATTAATTTTATGTACTGCATTCCTACAAGGAATGCAGGGCTTACTCAGTGATCCATGCCCTTCCCTCCCCGCAATCACTTGCCATTGCGTCAACTGCGGCGGCGTTTCACAGCTTTTCAGCGTTTTTCATCGAATCGAATCGACTGGATCAGCGGTTTTCACAGCACCGACGCAGGCGCGGCTGTTTACTGCACACCCAAGCTTGCGGCACCTGTCCGGAGCTTTTGTCGCAGGAGGGTTCATGAGCCTGGAACGTCTGAGCAAACTCATTTCCGTAGGATTTGGCATGGCGCTGATTGCCTGCCTGATCTCCGTGACGCTGGATGAGTATTACGGTGCCCAAGCCGAGCGGGCCACTGATCGCCGTCACCAGACCATCACCGGTGTTGCCCGGCTGGCGACCCTCAACCGCGAATTGACTCAATTGGCGCGTCTGTATGTCAGCACGGGAGATGAATTGTTTCTGACCCAATACAACCAGAAGTGGCAAAGAGACCGGACGTTCCAGGAAGCGGCGCAGGCTTTTCGCGAAATAGGACTGACTGACTCGGAAACCCGAATGCTGTCCAAAGTCGAGGAGATGGATCTCAAGCAGACAGCAATGGAGCGTCAGGCCATGGAAGAGAGCTGGCACCGAGGGGGGCCGTCACTGCTGTCAGGGACCACTTACATCAACTCCGAGTGGAATTTTGCAGACGCGCTTAATCAACTCTCCCTCTCCACTACCCAGCGTTTCAACAGTGACTTCGAGGCCGCCCGGAACAAAGCCAGGCTGGCCAGCCACATCAATGTCCTGATGCAGCTGACGACGTTGGGCGCCGGCCTCTGGACATTTCTGGTGTTGCTGCGCCGCCGATTGATGATCCCACTGTTGCGCCTGTCCGAGCGCATGCGCCGCCTGCGTGCGGGCGAGGCTCTTGGCGAACCGCACCAGGCCCAGGGACTTGGCGAAGTCGTAACCCTGGCCGAGGCCTTCGATGCTTATGTCGAGGTCAATGAAGAACTGCACCGACAGCACTGGGTCAAGGGACACCTCGGCGAGTTGGTGCAAGCGTTGCAGTTGTGCACCAGTCACGAGGCTTTTGCCGCAACCGTGCAGCAGAAACTCGGCGAATGGCTGGGGTGCAACACGCTTTTGCTATTCGACGCAGAGCCGTTTGTCATGCGTACCGGCCAGGTGCATTACAGTTTGCCGCTGCTGCAACAGGGGCAGCAGCTGGCTAGCCTTGAACTCGATTTCGCCCATCGCCCCGCCCCTGCCCAGTTGAAGTTGCTCGACAGCTTGCCCAATCGACTCGGCCCATTGCTGAACTTGCTGGAGCAACGCACGCACAATCAGCAGTTATTGCAGCAAGCCCACCTGCAAGCCCGGCAACTGGAGCGTCAGGCGCTGGTACTGCAACAACGCCAGCAGTCCCTGGAAGCGACCGAAAGCTGGTATCGCGGCATCGTCGAGTTCGCCCCTAAAGCGCTGTTGGTGTTCGACGAGGACGGTGTGATCCTGGCCAATCAGGAAAGCGAACAGGTCTTTGGTTACGCCCCCGGCCACTTGCTGGGTCTGAGTTACCGTTCGCTGTTCCCGGCCAGTCAGCTCGAAGCCATCGATGCCCTGCTCGAGCGAGTGCGTGTGAACAAGGTACTCGACACTGCCGAGCTGGTCGCTCGTCGTGCGGATGGTCATGAGTTTCCTGCCGAAGTGTTCCTGTGCCTGTTACCGGCGCGACAGGATCGAAAGCCATGCCTGTGCATTGCGATTCGCGATCTCAGCCAGCGCAAAGAGGAAGAACGCAGCCTGCGTGAAGCGCACGAACAGCAACAAGCCATCGTGACCTCGGCGCCCTATGGCATTGCCCTGGTGCAGGACGGGTTGATCACCCAGGCCAATTCGCGGCTGGATGAATTACTGGGATATGCGCCGGGCGAGCAATTGCAGTGCTCCCCGCTGATCTGGCTGGATCAGGTTATTTCGGAGCAATCGTTGATGACCCTGGAAACGCAGGTTCGCGAAGCGCTCGACAGCGGCGGAATCTACCAGCAGCAATTGCAACTTCGTCGCAAGGACGCCCGGTGCTTCTGGGCCAGCGTCAGTGCCCGGGCCATCGCCTCCGGAAATCAGTCACGCGGTTCGATCTGGATCATCGAAGACATATCCGCCCAACAGGCGGCGGCAGACGAGATGCAGCAAGCGCGGCAACTGGCCGAGGACAGTGCACGCATCAAGGCCGAATTCCTGGCCAACATGAGCCATGAGATTCGCACGCCAATGAACGCCATCATCGGCATGACGCACCTGACGTTGAGGACTGAGCTGGACGAACGTCAGCGGGACTACTTGAACAAAGTCCAAAGCTCCAGCCGCCATTTGCTGGGTGTGATTGATGACATTCTGGATTTTTCCAAGATCGAGGCCGGCAAGCTTCAATTGGAGGTCCGCGACTTTAGCCTGACCCACTTGCTTGAAGAAGTGCTCGACCAGGTACGTCCGCGCATTGCTGATAAAGGCCTGGACCTGCGCCTTGATGTCGATGCCGATGTGCCTGAATGCTTGTGCGGCGATCCACTACGACTGCGGCAAATACTGCTCAACTACCTGAGTAATGCGGTGAAATTCACCGAACGTGGGCAGATCCGGGTTGAGGTTAACCTGCGTCAGGCCGGCACGGCCGATGCCTTGCTTCATTTCAGCGTGAACGACAGCGGCATAGGGCTCTCGCCCGAACAGCTCAAGCACATATTCCAGAGCTTCCAGCAGGCCGACGCCTCTACCACACGACGCTTTGGTGGTACGGGCCTGGGGCTGGCGATCGCCAAACAACTGTCAGGGTTGATGGGGGGTGAGGTCGGCGTCCAGAGCGTACTGGGCGAAGGCAGCGATTTCTGGTTTGAAGTCCGTCTGCAATTGGCCAGCGGCGATGTCGTTGATGGCCTCACCGCCGGGGAGCCTTTGAGCGATTGGAGAGCTGTCGAAGGGACCCGTGTCTTGTTGGTGGAAGACAATGAACTGAACCAGCAGGTGGCCGCCGAGTTGCTGCAGGCGGTGGGTTGTCGGGTGGATATCGCCGCGGATGGCCGTCAGGCGCTGAATCGGCTGTCCGAAGTACGCTATGACCTGGCGTTCATGGACATGCAGATACCGGTGCTCGATGGATTGGCGACCACCCGTCTGCTGCGCCGGTTGCCGGGTCTGAGCACACTGCCCGTTGTCGCGATGACCGCCAACGCCAGCCAGCGTGATCATGACGCGTGTCTGGCGGCCGGCATGAATGATTTTGTCAGCAAGCCCTTCGAGCCACAGACGCTCTACGCCATTGTGCGACGTTGGCTCACTGAGCAACCGGCCCGCCCAATTCGCGCAGTGATGCCGCAAGCAGCGGTGTGTGACTCGGGTTTGAAAGTCGAAGGACTGGACATGGCTGCGGGGTTGCGACGGGTGTTGGGCCGACACAACCTGTATGCGGATCTGTTGCACCGCTATCTGGCCGACCAGAGCCCGTTGCTGCAACAGCTGCATGCGGCGCTGGCGGCGGACGACCGGGTTCAGGCCGAGTGGTTGGTCCATGGCTGCAAAGGCGCCTCAGCGACCATCGGTGCCGACGCCGTCGCACAAGCCGCCAGTGAATTGGAGCAGGCACTGCGCGCCAGGCGCCCAATGGATGAGTTGCACATCAGCCTGCAAGCGTTGTCTGCCCCCCTGGACGCACTGCTCGAGCAGTTGCGCGAGAAATTGCCCGACAAAGTCGAGACGATGCCAACAGGGGTCGACGTTGTCGAGCTGCAACGGATCTGCCGCGATCTCGACGCCCTTCTGGGTGATTTTGATGCACAGGCAGTGACCTGTTTTTCCTCCCATGCGGGCTTGTTGCGCAGCGCGTTTGCCCATCGCTTCCCATCGCTGGAAAGCGCTGTCATGCAATTCGATTTCGAGCGGGCGCAAGTCTGCCTGAGAGAGAACATGCGGGCTGCGCAACCGGCGCAATAAACGGATGGAAACACACGGGCAAGACGCCGTTCATGCCTTTGAAAACGGGCGTTTCAGAAGTTTTCAGCGTTTTTCAGCGCCCGGCGGCAACACATCAGGCCATTTCAGAGCAGTGGTTTGGGTGGCGTGCGTTACTGCATTCACTTGGCAGAAATGACGGGACCTGATTTCCCGTCGTACTTCCGGACTCCCCCGGCTGCTTTAACGACCCATCCAGTGACCCCGTCACAAGGACGTCCCTTTGAACAGCTCAACCTCTAGACCCACCGTGCTGGTGGTCGACGATATGCCGGCCAATCTGCAGCTGATCAGTGAACTGCTGTGTGATCTCTATCACGTGCGCATTGCTACCAGCGGTGCCCAGGCGTTGCAGATCGTCGAGCGGGCGATTCCCGATCTGATCCTGCTGGATGTGATGATGCCCGAAATGGATGGCCATGAAGTCTGCCGTCGTCTCAAGGGCGATCCCAGGACACAGGAGGTGCCGATCCTGTTTCTCAGCGCCCGCAATCAGGACGAAGATGAGTGTCTGGGGTTCGAACTCGGGGCGACGGACTACCTGTTCAAGCCGATCAACCCGCCCACGCTGATGGCGCGGGTGCAGACCCAGTTGCGCCTCAAGGCCACTGCGGACCTGTTGCGTTCGCAGAACAGCTACCTCGATCAGGAAATCCTGGCGCGAACCCGGGAGCTGCAAGCCATCCATGACGTGACCATCCTGGCCCTGGCATCGCTGGCCGAGACTCGCGACAACGAGACTGGCAACCACCTGCGCCGCACGCAGCATTACGTTCGCTTGTTGGCGGAGAAATTGCGCGATCACCCGCGATTCAGCGCTTGTCTGGATGATCAAAGCATTGAGCTGATGTTCAAGTCGGCGCCGCTGCACGATATAGGCAAGGTCGGTATTGCCGACCATATCCTGCTCAAGCCGGGGCGCTTTGAGCCCGCCGAATACGAAATCATGAAGACCCATGCCCGGCTGGGTTATCAGGCGCTGGTCCATGCCGAGGAAATGCTGGGGGCGCAAGTGCCCTTCCTGCGCATCGCCAAGGAAATTGCGCTGTGTCACCACGAAAAATGGGATGGCAGCGGTTACCCCAATGGCCTGGCCGGAGAGGCCATTCCCGTCAGCGCCCGCCTGATGGCGGTCGCCGATGTCTACGACGCGGTGATCAGTCGACGGGTCTACAAATCGCAAATGTGCCACGAGACCGCGGTGGCAATCATCCGCGATGGTGCCGGCCGGCATTTCGATCCGGATGTGGCGGCAGCCTTCATCGACCTCGAAAAAAAGTTTGAACAGATCGCCGAACGCTACGCCGACCCCGTTACCGAGGAGTCCTCTGGGGTCATGGCGGGTTGACGGCTGCCAAGGCGTAGCAATGGCAATGTCAATGGCAATACAAACGGTGCCGACTGGCACATTGGAGTAAAGATCATGAGCTGGGTCGTTAGGCACGCGCAGGCTATCAAGCGCAGTTGCTGGATAACAGTGGCCGTTATGTCGATGCTTATTGTCTTTGCCGTGGTCGATCGCTATGAGCGCCAATACCACATGCTGCTGGAGAGTCAGCAAGCACTGTTGGCTCAACGCAGCGAATGGGGGTATTCGGGCCTGTTGAACAATCTGCAAACCCACAAACTGCAACAGTCCATGCTGACGGCCAATCCGCCGCCCAAAGGCTGTTTGTCAGACGAATTCATTGCCGGGCAGCAGCGCTCAACCGCGACCCTGACTGCGGATGTCGATGGGCTTACACAGTACATATTGCGGGTACCGATTCACCAGTTGGCACCGATGCCCAAGCCGCAGGCGCCACGCATTCGCCTCAAAGACGGCGGCATCAACATGACCAGCCGGCAACAGCTGGGTTATACCTGTGATGGGCGTTACGCCGTGATCCAGGAAACGCAAACCCGCCTGGAGCCACAGCCGCTGCTGCCGTCCCAGACGATGGGGACAGCGAACACCAAGGGGCTGATCGTGCATGTCGCCCTGACACAGCATCAGGGACCCACCTTGTATATCGACATCCATTTCACTTCCGGCAAGGCAACCTACCTGCCGGGCTCGGAGGCTGCCTGGTCGACCTCGCAGCTTGTTCAAGTGCAAGGCCAGGAGCGCTTCTCTCGGCACTATGCAAATCTGCACCATGGGTTGCAAATGCGTATCTACAGTGACCCGTTGGCCCCGGACTTTCTGCCGCTATTCCTGAGTTTTAACGGTCTCGGGTTGTTTTTGGCAGCCGCCGTCGTGGCGTGTTTACTGCTGATCAGTGGGCTGGTGGCGCATCTGATGGATGCCGGTGTGAAGCAACATCGCGCGGCCACTCGCGACTTTCTCACCGGACTGTACAACCGCCAATACGCGATGCCACGGGCAGAAATGGAGTTGGCGCGCGCCACACGCAAGCCGGCGCCCGTATGCGTTTTGATGCTGGATATCGACCATTTCAAGCAGGTCAACGATACCTACGGCCATGACGGCGGTGATCAGGTGCTGAAGTTTTTCGCACAGTTGCTGTCCCGGACGGTACGGCAACAGGATCTGGTGGCCCGCATCGGTGGCGAGGAGTTCCTTATCATGCTGCCGGACACCGATCTGCCAGGCGCACAGCGGATGGCCAATCGTCTGCTGCAAGCGCTGCGAACCTCGACCATCGAGTACGCCGGCCAGCAGTTTGGCGTTACCTGCAGCATGGGTGTCATCGACTGGCATGGCCCAGGTGAAAGTGTTCAAAACTTGCTGATCCGTGCGGATCGGCTGCTGTATCAAGCGAAACAGCAAGGTCGTAACCGCTATGTCAGTGAGCTCCTGCCCGACTCTGAGCTGGCCTGAATTCGGCGCTGAGGCCGAGATTTCGGCGTCTATTCTGAGTAGTCGTTGGCTAAAGCAACAAATGGCCGCTTAACTCTAGAGGTCGACGACGCGTCTCCGACTTACCGTCGTGCCACGTACGGAAGCTCGCCATGGGCCAATTACTGATTGATGAACATTTGGTGTTCGACGAAAGCAACTTCCTGTTGTTTCGCGTCGATGCCGTCAATGAAGAGCCTTTGCGCCTGGGCGCCATTGCCAGTCGATGCCTGGCCATGCTGCTCAGGTCGGGTGGCGCCGTGGTGCGCAAACGCGAACTGATGGCCGGCGCTTGGGGCCAATATGGACTGGAAGTGACCGACAACAGCCTGGCCCAGGTTGTCCGGCAATTGCGCCTGGCCCTGGAGAAGCTGCAGCCCGATCGCGAATTCATCCAGACCTTGCCGCGTATCGGTTACAAGCTCGCCGATGGCGTGAGCGTCGAGGAGTTGTCAGCCGTTGCCCAAACGGCGCCTGCCCCAACTGCGACGCCGGTATCGACCATGGCCGATGCAGAAGACGAACCGGACGAAGCGCCATCGATCACGATAGAACCTGCATCAGCCGAACCCACTTCGGCACCGCTGCCAGTGCAGCCCACAACACCACCAAAGCGATGGGGCTTGTGGCTCGCACTCTCTCTTTGGGGGGTATTGGCATTCCTGTCCGGAAGAATCTGGCTGGAGCCTTCTCCTGAGGTGGCACCGCCCGCGTTCGCCGCGCCCGTTACCATAGATGATGTGCACGTGCATCTGTCGGCGCAGGACGTACATCCCCCGGCGACATCGCACCTGCAATCGTTGGTGCAGAACAGTCGCGAACTGGCGGGGCATCTAGGCATCCCGGCGCAAAACATGCACCTGTACCTGTTACCGTCCCGCCGTGGGGCCGACCAGATTCTTTGCGATGGCGAGCTGGAAATGGTCAGCAGTCGCTGCATTGGCGTACAACAATATGACTAGACGCACCGCAAACATCGTGTGGTGCCTGGCCTTCGTACTCGTGGGTCTGTTGGGTGTGGCGCTCGGGCGCCTGTCGGCCGGGCACACGAGCAATCCGGATCTTTGGTGCACTGGAGAGAGTGCGCATCAAGTGCCGTCCGCATTGCGTCCTGCTTGGTTGACCACTCGTTTCAGACTGGACTTGCGGCCCACCGGGGTCAGCCATATGCGCATGCGCGCCGAATTGATCGAGGCCGACTCGGGAAATGAATTGGGCTCCCTGCGTCGCAACAGTGCCTTTGAGGTGCAACAACAGGAGCACCGCTTGCAGATCAATGTCGTGCGTGCCGCCAAGGGCGAAGCGGACAGTCCGCTACCTGAACTATCGGGTGCACTGGGGATGTTTATCTTCCGCTCGGACAACAGCGTGAGTTACTGGATGCGTTCGTTGTCCGAGACGCGCTTCCTGTTCGATGATGGCAATGACATGTTCATCCTGTGCAGTCAGCGTCCAGCATCGAGTAGCAGAGGTTAATCGCCGGAATCAGCCAGGCTCGTTCCAGACGCCGCAAAATCACTCGATAAGCGGCGGCCGATAAGCTCGAAATTCCGAAATCGCGGGAGTATCAGAAGAAACCGTTAACTCGATGACATGACGTGTATTTGGAAGACCGGTTACCAGCACATGACGCTGCTGCACCGAGCCATTTGCCAGGGGAGTCGCCGGTTCGTCTACGCAGGCGAAGCGCCGCTCCCATTGAAAGCTTTGTTCCTCCTCCAGACCTTTACCGGATATTTTCTTGGCATAGGAAAGGTTCCAGGCACCCGGCTGTATCGTAACGTTCCCCGAGAGCGACTTGAAAACCTCCGAACCCGAGCCGCTTCCCTCTGCGCCTGTACGAGCGCTCTCTAGATCAAAGTCGAAACTTTCTTGCGGGGTATCGAGATGCCGGACCCGAAGCGTCCACACATCCGCTTCGTGATAAGTCTGGCGGACGTCGATTTTTTTCAGGGCCGGCCATTCCGGGACATTAGGCAACCGCGTTACGCGGCTGGTCTGCCAGCAGCCGTCGAGCTCGCCGGGGTCCTTTCCGTCGATCTTGAGACTTACTTTTCCGTCCAAGGGACCCGCGGCGATTAATTCGGCGCGGTTGCCATCGAATTCGTAGCGGGTCTTTTCGCCAGGGACAGGCGCAGTAAAGCTCTGAACATGGCCGAAAGTGTTGTTCTCATTATTTTCAGGATGATCCACAAGCTCCCCGACCCAAGAAGTGAACAGGTTAGCCATGAGGGTCCACCCCTCAGTGTTGGGATGCGGCGGATCGGCGAGCAGATCAGCTATTTGGAGGTTGTGCTCCCGCAAATAGGCATTCCAGCGCTGGCGCCGCGGTTCCAGCGCAAGGTCATATTTCGCTGCCAGGGCCGGGGCCCAGACGTCGGACATGAACTCCTCCCAGCTCCTTTGCTTGAACAAAAAATGCCCCGTACACCCCTCTGGCGGCGACCATCGAAGATGTAAGCCAGTGTCACACACAGGTTCAACCGGATAAACGACGTGGTCTGTTTGAATGATGATGTCGGCTGCGGTTTTGGAGCGAAGGGTGCGGATGATTCGCTCGTAGGCCCGGTGATCGCCATATACATGAAAAACGATTAGGTCGGGATAGACCTCCTCGACGTCGCGGGCGACCGCCTGTTCCAAGAGAACGGCGCTCCACCCGCCCAAAGCGAGGTTACGGTAATCGAAGGCCACGTTGGGGTATCTGGCTCGCAACGTCGCGATAGCCTGGTCGGTCCATTTCGGCGTACTGATCGACTGTCCGTAGAAAAGAACTTTCAGGACCTGAGGCTTCTCCGGAGTTGCCGAACGAATAATTGACAACGAACGGCCAATCGCCTGATCGGGCTCTGGAGGAACAGGATCTGCGGATACCGTTAGAAAGCAGCTTGCGAGCACCAGGCTCAAGATGACGCCACAACTAACGTTCCGACCCATAGAAGCACCGCAGTAAACAATTAATCGTACGCATCACCTGTCAGGGGTGTTGCAAGAGATCCTCGCACAGGAGTGTATCCGACATCACTGCTGACGCCATGAGGCGTTTCGGTCAGGAGCCACGGTGATTCGCTACTCCTCCACCGATAACGGCTTGTTCAATTCGCCAATTTTTTCCAACCACGCCCGGACGATATTGCGGCTGATGTTCAGTAGTCGCCCGGTCTGCAAAGCAGCGTCCTAACGAGTGCAGCCGTAGCCAAATAATCTCTCTTGATATGACCACAGTATTTATCGAAGCCTAGAAATACTGTGGTTTAGAAACCTGCGTCAGCGAAGCAACAAGACAGGCATGCAGGCTGTTCGAAGCACTGTCTTAGTCGTGTTATCGACCAGGAACTGTTGGATGCCATAAAAGCCCGGCCAAGTGACGGTTTTTTATTCGTCAGTTAAATTTTTCTCAATGAAATGCGAGGATTTTTTTGAGCTTAGGACGGCGAGCCAGGTTCTGCCGCTTAACAACCGATCCTTGTTTGACTGACTGCCCGTAGAAATTTTACGCAAAATTTACGGGGCTTTGAGGTTGAGCATTCGATACTGCTCGGCGCTAATTTAGCAGGCTACTTTCTATGTCCCTCGCAGCAATGCGGCTCATCGGCTTCATCCTAGGCATTTTTCTGATCACGCTGGCCGCAAGCATGGCTATTCCCATGATTACGCTGGTGGCCTTCGAGCGTAGCGACGATCTGTCGGCCTTTCTCTGGTCGAGTTTGATTACCTTCATCAGCGGTCTTCTTTTGATCGTGCGTGGACGCCCTGATACTGGCCAGCTCCGTCCGAGGGATATGTACCTGTTGACGACTGGCAGTTGGGTGGTGGTATGTACCTTCGCGGCGTTGCCAATGGTGTTCATCAGTCACATCAGTTACACCGACGCTTTCTTCGAAACGATGTCCGGCATCACAACCACGGGCTCAACTGTCCTCAGTGGTTTGGATACCGCTTCACCAGGATTGTTGATCTGGCGCTCGATGCTGCACTGGCTGGGTGGTATCGGCTTCATCGGCATGGCTGTGGCGATCCTTCCACTGTTGCGAGTGGGTGGCATGCGTCTTTTCCAGACAGAGTCCTCAGACTGGTCGGAGAAAGTGACGCCGCGTTCTCATGTAGCAGCCAAGTACATCCTCTTTCTCTATCTGGGACTTACTGGCATCGGGGCTCTGGCACTCTGGATCGCTGGGATGGCGCCGTTTGAAGCGGTCAACCACGCAATGTCGTTGATCTCTACTGGCGGATTCTCCACTTCGGACGCCTCGCTTGGGCATTGGACGCAGCCAGCGATTCACTGGGTAGCGGTGGTCATCATGATTCTGGGTAGCCTGCCCTTTACCTTATACGTCGCAACATTGCGCGGCCATCGGCGTGCGCTGCTGAAGGATCAACAGGTACGCGGATTTCTTGGATTTTTGATGGTCACCTGGCTGGCTGTGGGTACATGGCTATGCTTTCACAGCGACTACGTTTGGTGGGATGCATTTCGTATTGTGGCGGTCAACGTGACCTCCGTCGTCACGACCACAGGAATTGCAGTTGGCGATTACACACTATGGGGTAGTTTTGCCGTTCTGTTGTTCTTCTATCTGACGTTTGTCGGCGGATGCTCAGGCTCGACGGCTGGCGGACTGAAAATCTTCCGCTTCCAAGTTGCTGCAGCCCTACTCGTGAGTAGTTTGAAGCAGTTGATCCATCCTCGAGCCGTGATTCAGAAGAAGTACAACGGTCACCCCATTGACGAGGAGATCTTGCGCTCACTTTTAACCTTCTCATTTTTCTTCACCATCACCATTGCCGTAATCGCCTTAGGGCTGGCTCTGATCGGGCTGGACTGGACGACTGCTTTAAGTGGCGCCGCTACTGCAGTATGCAACGTTGGACCAGGCCTGGGCACGATCATCGGGCCTGCCGGTAACTTCTCATCACTACCTGATGCAGCAAAATGGTTACTGACCATTGGCATGTTACTGGGGCGGTTGGAAATCCTAACCGTGCTGGTACTTATTACGCCGGTCTTTTGGAGGTATTAGCCTACCTATTGTGAATTTGAGGCTAGGAAAGCCTCCCATGTGGCGTGGGTGACGAAAATCTAATCATCGCTTAGCAGAGGAATGTGCATACCGCGCAACCCAAAACCTTAAGGAAAGTTTCCCATGTCTCGTTTGGCTGAATATCGCAAGCTTGAACAACAACTTGCCGAACAGCTCGCAGCGCTCGAGTCGATGAAAAGTGATTCAGGCCTGCAGCGAGAAATGGCGCCAAGCATTTTTCCTGATAGCAGCGGTTTTTGGCGCTGATGCGGTTTGATCCAAGCTAACGGAAATCGTTGACCTACCTGAGATCCGCTTCTCCCTTGATGGCCAAAACGCTGCAGGGCACCTGATAAAGAACATGCTCCGTGGTACTGCCAACCAGCTTGTCGACCCCTTTGTGATGGGTATTTCCCATGACGAAGACATCCGCTCGAGTATGAGTGGCAAAATCGGCCATTGCTTTGGTTCGCGGCCCTGCTATGAAGTGTTGTCGCTCAGGTGGCACGCCGTGGCGTCCAGCCAAGGTAACAAAGCACTTTTCAAGTGACCGGCGCACGTCGTCGCTGAAGCCTGGCATCGTCACAGCGCCAGCACCTGCATCAGAGAAATGTGTGTGTGTCAGTTCATAGGCATACAGCATGTGCAATTCAGCCTCACATTGCGTCGCCAATTCGTTCGCCGCCTGAATGATGCTGTCGTTGATTCCGCTGATCTGCCCCTCTGGATGCGATGGATCAACCGCCGCCACAATCACCCGAGGAAGCGGACACCTGACTTCGCTGACCAGATGTATGGGGGGCGGACATTCACGCAACAACTGCCAATCCAAAGGCGTGACGAAGACGCGTTTGAGCGCTGATTCATGATGTACGTCCTTGATGATCAGGTCCGGCTGCATTTCAGCCACACGTTCGAGGATGGCTTGCAGCGGGTCGCGGGTCAAAGCAACTTCGGTGGTCACATTGATGCCCTTGCTGCGTATGAGTTCGGCCTCATCCGTCAACCACTGCTGGTTCTCCTGCCGGCAACTCTCACGAAGTTGTTCGCTGTTGCTCATTAACCGCATAAGGTCGAAGTCTTCGATGAACACTGCGATATGCAGCGCTGCGCCTGTAGCGTCGGCCAGTGCTATCGCCCGCTCCATCGCCGGCGAGTGACGCATTGTGGGACCTGCGATCAGAAAGAGTCGTTGATACTGCCTCATGTGACACCTCCAACGTTCCGGGTTATCCGCTAGCGCCCCCAGCACTCTCGCTTGTCCCACCATTGGCGATCTTTTATCGCCCAACTACCTGGATCGACACTACCAATATACGCCTGCATCACCGGCTTACCAGTTGCCAAGACTGTCGAAGGGGGTAGCAGACCTTTGCATCACGATCGAGCAGGAGACGGGATTGCTGGAAACGCGCGCCACGACACCCGCCTTGACCACGGGGCATAACCAATGCGGATGCTGGTAGTCGAGCACCTGAATCGATACTTCGTAAAAAACGAACTATTTGGCTGGTGCAGGAGTTTGCCTGGCTGCTCTATGTCTTCGGTGCTTTCCTCGTCATCACCGGCATCAAGATGCTGATCTTTGCCAACCAGCAGCCAGACCTCGAAAAGAACCCGTTGCTGCGCTGGCTGCGTAGCCATCTTCGCATCACCGACGGCTTTCACGGCGAGCGCTTCTTCGTGCGCCAGAACGGCCTGCGCTGGGCGACGCCGATGTTCCTGGTGCTGATACTGATTGAGGCCAGCGACCTGGTGTTCGCAGTGGATAGCATCCCGGCTATCTTCGCCGTCACCACCGACCCCTTCATCGTGTTCACCTCCAACATCTTCGCCATCATGGGCCTGCGCGCACTGTATTTTCTGCTCGCCGACATGGCTGACCGCTTTCACTTGCTCAAATATGGCTTGGCCATCGTACTGATGTTCATCGGCGGCAAGATGCTGGTCGCGCCGTGGTGGCACGTGCCGATCCAATGGTCGCTGACCACAGTCGGCGGCATCATCTTGATTTCCGTCCTGTTGAGCCTGACTTTGACGAAGAGCAAAACACGGGTTACGGGAGAGCAATGATGAATCAGAGATGTTGGCGCTGATGCGGTTTGACCCAGGCTAGCGGAAATCAATAACCTTCCCGAATACTTGGTAATCGATGATCTTAACCAAATAAACTCTACCAGCCATACCGAAGAAAGCCCGTTGTGCCCCTTCACTTATGAGTGTTTGGGGCATCACGGGCTTCTTTGTTGCAGCTAAGACAAGTCCTGCGGCACAGGGGCATGAAGGCGCCTAAGTCCTTTGGGCCCCAGTCTCGAATCTCTGGATCAGCGCTCTTTCACTCCTTGGCAATCTCCGGCACCAACAGCCATTCAGCGCTGTCGTTCCATACGTCCATATGGGTGATCTTGCCGTCACGGACTTCAAAGCGGTCCAGATAACGATTGCCCGAAAAGCGGCGGCCATCGGGCCATTCGCCGAACAGTGTGCCATTGGAATACACCACGGTATGGTCGCCCCGGTCCATCCAGTCGAAATTTCCCAGGGCTTTCTTGACCCAGGCGTAACGTGAGCCGTTGAACGCCGTGATCGTCTGGGGATCGGGCATGGCCCTGCCACCGGTGAACGTGATCTTTACATCGGCGCTCATGAACGTCGCCGCGCGGACGGGATCCGGGGCCATTGAAGCCTCGAGAAAATTGCTAACAATCTGTACATCTTTATTGATTTCCGACATCGCTAAAACTCCTGAATCGAAGAAAACCCGGTTGATACGGACGCCTTGGTATGGTGCAAGCCGCCTCGTTTTGGCGCGAAAAACGCGGCCACACCCCGCAAAAACGCTGATTCAAAGGGCTGTTGCGACTGGCATCCTACTTGCTAGCAATAATTATGCAACTGCTAGCAATCAGGAGAATCAACCATGGCCATCCGGCTTCCAAACCTGCAACGCCTGCTGTTTCCCGTGGCTGCGGCAGTCACGCTCAACATGGCCGTTCTCGCTGGCGCGCAAGCGTCCGAGCCGCCGATCAAAGTCGGTCTGGTAGCCGCCCTTTCGGGCCAGTCGGCCAAATCCGGCGAAGCCCTGACCCGGGGTTTGACCATGGCCATCAATGAGGTCAACGCCAGCGGCGGCGTGCTCGGGCGTCCGCTGGAGCTGGTGCGGCGAGACGACGAAAGCAACCCGTCCAAGGGAATACTCGCCGCGCGCGAACTGGTCCAGCGAGAAAAAGTCGCCGTGCTCTTTGGTGGCCTTGATACGCCGGTTTCCCTGGCCATCGTGCCGCTGGTCAACCAGATGAAAGTGCCGTTCATGGGCATCTGGGCCGCGGGTACGAAAATCACCGAGAACGGCGCAGCCGATAACTTTGTGTTCCGGGTTTCCGCCGTCGATGAGTTGGTGGACGAGGCGCTGGTGAAGTACGGCGTCGACAAGGGCATGAAGAAGCCGGGGATGATCCTCATCAACAATCCGTGGGGCGAGTCCAACGAGGCTGGCTTCAAGCGCGCCCTGGAAAAACGCGGCATGGCCAACGCCGGTGTCGAGCGTATCCAGGACAGCGATCTCGACGTGGTGCCGCAGCTGACCCGATTGAAAAACGCCGGAGCAGACACCCTGCTGCTGGTCGGTAACGTCAGCCCCTCGGCACAGGTGGTCAAGTCCCTGGACCGCATGGGCTGGGACGTGCCGATCGTTTCTCACTGGGGGCCGGCCGGTGGTCGCTTTGGCGAGTTGGCGGGGCCGAATGCCTCTCGCGTGCATTTCATTCAAACCTACGTGTTCACCGAGAACAATGGCGCCAAGGGCGATGCCCTGTTGGCCGCGTTGAAAACCGCTTACCCGCAGATCAAGACGCTGGCTGACGTCACGCCGGCAGTGGGTATTGCCAATGCCTACGACGCGCTGCACCTCACCGCCCAGGCCATCGAGAAAGCCGGCAGCACCGACGGCAAGGCCGTGCGCGACGGGTTCTACGCCATCAACGAATACGACGGCCTGATCAAGCACTACAAGCAACCGTTTACCCCATCCAAGCATGACGCGCTGGGCCCGGACGACTATCTGTTCACCCACGTGGTCAACGACCAGATCGTGCCGCTCAAGCCGGAGGAGTAAGCCATGTTCACCGCCGCCATCGTCACCGGCCTCGGGCTGGGCAGCATGTACGCGTTGCTGGCGCTGGGTTTTCACCTGACCTACGTCGTCTCGCGCACCGTCAACTTTGCCCAGGGCAGCGCCATGATGGTCGGCGCCGTGCTGGGCTACACCCTGTGCATCACCTGGGGTTGGTCGCTGTGGCTGGCCCTGCCGCTGACGCTGATCCTCTGCGGGCTGTACGGCCTGGTGATCGAACGCTGGCTGGTACGACCCTTCCACAGTCGCGGCTCACAGGCCTGGCTGATGGCAACGGTGGCGGGAGGCATCCTGGTGGATAACCTGGCGCTGTTTACCTTCGGCAAGGAGCCGCGCCAATTTGAAAGCAGCCTGGTCAATCTGAACATCGAGCTGTTTGGCAGCAACGTGGGCGCACTGCAATTGCTGATTCCACTGGCAGGCGCGGCCATTGCCCTGGCGCTGTACCTGGTGCGGCGTTACACCCGGCTGGGCAAGGTGCTGGAAGCCTGCGTGCAGAATCCCCGCGCGGCGATGCTAATGGGGATCAACGTCAATCGTGTGGTCGCCATCGCCTTTGCTGTCTCCACGGTATTCGCCGGCGTGGCGGGTTTATTGATTGCGCCGCTGTTCAGCGTCAATGCGGAAATGGGCATGTTGTTCGGCCTCAAGGCGTTTGCGGTGGCCATTCTCGGCGGCATCTCCAGCGCGGGCGGTGTGTTCACGGCGGGGCTGCTGTTCGGCCTGACGGAAGCGTTGATCACTTTGTATTTCGGCTCGGCCTTTACCCAGATATTCACGTTTGCGCTGGTCATTGTCGCGCTGGCGATTCGTCCCAACGGTCTGTTCGGCAGCCAGGCATTGGTGAAAGTATGAAGAACTTCAACACCCTGGCCGCACCGGTCTTCATTGCCCTGCTCGCGATTGTCTGCGGCGTGCTGGCGTTCACGCTGGACAGCTACTCGCTGCTGGTTTTCACCCTTTGCGCCCTGGCGGCGGTCGTCGGTGTGGGCCTCAATATCCTGATCGGCCTCAGTGGGCAGATTTCCTTCGGGCATATCGCCTTCTACGCCATCGGTGCCTATGTATCGGCGCTGCTGACCCTGGCAGGCTGGTCGTTATGGCTGGCCCTGCCCACGGCCGGTGCGGTAGCCGGGCTGGTCGGCGCGCTGTTGGCGATTCCCGCACTTCGGGTCAGCGGCCCGTACCTGGCGATGATCACCATCGCCTTCAGTTTTGTGGTGCATCACAGCCTGATCGAATGGCGGGACGTGACGGGTGGCTCCAACGGCTTGATGGGTATCCCGCTGCCGGAATTCGCCGGCCTTGATCCCGCGACTGTCCTCGCCCTGTCGGCCGCTGCGCTGATGATTGGCGCCCTGCTGTTTTATCAGCGCCTGAGCCACAGCCACTGGGGCAAGGCCATGCGCGCGGTGAAAGCCTCGGACATCGCTGCCCGCTCACTGGGCTTCAATCCGGTCATGAGCAAGACGCTGGCGTTTGCCTTGTCGGCGGCATTGACCGGGCTTGCGGGTGGCTTGCTCGCGCCATTGCTGATGTTCATCAACCCTGAATCCTTCCCGTTCTCCCAATCCATTCTGTTCGTGCTGGCGGTGATCGTCGGCGGCAGCGGCATGCTGTTCGGGCCGTTGATTGGCGCACTGCTGATCGTGCTGGTACCGGAACTGCTGTCTGACTTTGCCGAGTACCGCCTGCTGATTTTTTCCGTGCTCCTGCTATTGGTCCTCTGGATCGCGCCCAACGGCCTGCTCGGCGCCCTCGCCCGACGCTGGCTCAAACCGCCCCGCTTGCTGCCGCCCACGCGCATCGATCAACAACGCATCGCCGCGCATTTGCGCAGCCGTGGCCCGTCTTCCGGCTTGCAGGTCACTGACATCGGCATTCGCTTCGGCGGCGTGCAGGCTGCGCAACACGTCAGCCTGTATGCACCTGCCGGCAGCATAACCAGCATCATCGGCCCGAACGGCGCGGGTAAAACCACCGTTCTGAATATGATCAGCGGGTTTTATGTACCGGACAGCGGCCAGATCGAATTGCAACAGCCATTGGCGGGCTTGCCTGCCTGGAAAAGCGCCCGGGCCGGCATCGCCCGCACCTATCAGACCACCCTGCTGTTTGGCGAAATGTCGGTGATGGACAACCTGCTGGTCGCGATGCAAAAGGGTCGCCTGGGCCTGCCTTTCAGCCTTGCCACTGACGAGCAGCGCAGCCTGGCGCTGGATCTGCTGGCACTGGTGGGCTACCGCGGCGAGGTGAACATTGCCGCCGAGGACTTGCCCCATGTGGATCGCCGCCTGGTGGAAATCGCACGGGCACTGGCTACCGCTCCTGCGGTCCTGTTGCTGGATGAACCGGCAGCGGGCCTCAGCCGGCGTGACACCGATCATCTGGCCGTACTGCTTCGCAAGCTGGCGGACTTTGGCCTCACGGTGATTCTGGTCGAGCACGACATGGCGCTGGTGATGTCGGTGTCCGAGCACCTTCTGGTGCTCGACGCGGGCAAGCCTATCGCCTCAGGTCCTCCGGCTGATATCCGCCGCAACCAGCAGGTGATCGCCGCGTACCTGGGCGGTACCGAGTATCAGGCCACGCCGCGCGAACAGGCCTGGAATGGCAGCCGCGATGCGCGCCTGTTCGTCAAGGACCTGGTCATCGACTATGGCGCGTCAGCGGTGGTCGACAAGGTCAACCTGCTGGTCAATCCCGGCGAGCTGGTGGCGATTCTCGGCGCCAACGGCGCGGGCAAATCGAGCATCCTGCAATGCCTGGCAGGCCTGCATCGCGCCAGCAGCGGCAGCATCCTGCTGGACAACGAAAACATCGAACAGGGCAATGCAAGCACAGTCGCGGCAAAAGGCCTGGCGCTGGTACCCGAAGGCCGCCAGGTTTTTCCTTACCTGAGTGTGCGCGACAACCTGTTGCTCGGTGGCTATTCACGCCGCGAAGCCTTCGATGCCGACGCTGAAATCGAGGCCATCCTCAAGCGCTTCCCGCGCCTTCGCGACCGCATCGACAACCCGGCCGGGCTGCTTTCCGGTGGCGAACAGCAAATGGTCGCGGTGGGTCGCGGCCTGATGGCCAAGCCAAAAGTCCTGTTGCTGGATGAACCTTCACTGGGATTGTCGCCGGCCATGATCGGCGAGCTGTACGACGCACTGGCCGCACTGCGCGACGAGGGCGTGACCATCCTGCTGGTGGATCAAATGGCCAACCTGGCCCTGCAGGTGGCGGATCGCGCCTATGTGCTGGAAACCGGGAGCATTGTCAAAGCCGCCAACGCCGCAGAGTTGCGCGACGATCAGGAGTTGGCTGCCGCTTACCTCGGTGAAGGGGCTGTCGCATGAGCGCCTTGAAAATCATCAATGCCCGGCTTGGTGACGATCACCGTAATAGCGAACTGTTTGTCGAGAACGGCTACTTCGTCGCAACCTTCAGCAAGGACGCAGGCCATTGGCAAACCCTTGACCTGCAAGGCCAACTGATGATGCCGGGCCTGATCGAAACCCACCTGCATCTGGACAAGGCCTGCATCATGCAACGCTGCCATCTGCATGAAGGCACGCTGGCCGAAGCGGTGGCGCAAACGCGCGCAGCGAAAGCCGAGTTCACCGAAGACGATGTCTATCAGCGCGGTGCCCAGGTGCTGGACAAGGCGATTGTGCAAGGCACCACGCACATTCGTACCCATGTCGAGCTGGACCCGCAGATCGGCCTGACCGGGTTCAATGCCATTCGCCGCTTGCAAGCTGACTATGCCTGGGCCATTAGCCTGGAGATCTGCGTGTTTCCCCAAGAGGGCCTGCTGAACAATCCGGGGACTGAAGCGCTGTTGTGCCAGGCACTGGAAAGCGGCGCAACCGTCCTCGGCGGCTGCCCCTACATGGACAGCGACCCGAACGGGCAGATCCAGCGCCTGTTCGAACTGGCGGTGCGCTACGACTGCGATCTGGACCTGCATCTGGATTTCGACCTGAACCCGGAAGGCATGACCGTCATGGAAGTCGCACGCTGTACGCAGCTGCATGGCTGGGGTGGACGCGTCACCATCGGCCACGCGACCAAGCTGTCGGCCTTGCCCAAGGAGCCGCTGACAGTGCTTGGCCTGCATCTCGCCAAAGCGGGCGTACAGGTGACATGCCTGCCCAGCACCGATCTATTCCTGACGGGCCGCGAGGCGTTTCACAACAAACCCAGGGGACTGGCGCCATTGGCGCATCTGCATGCTTGCGGCGTGACCTGTTCGGTGTCGACCAACAACATCGGCAACCCGTTTACGCCCTATGGCGATGCGTCGTTGATCCGCCAGGCCAACCTGTACGCCAACGTCAGTCAGATGGGCACGGTGGCGGAATTGCAGCAATGCCTGGCCTGGGTTTCAAGTGAGTCGGCACGCCTGTTGAGGTTGGCGGATTACGGCCTGATGCCGGGCTGTCGCGCTGACTTCATCGTGTTCGACGCGCCCTCGCCTGCGGCGGTCATCGCCGAAATATGCGCGCCGGTCATGGGATTCAAGGGTGGGAGGCAAACGTTCAGTCGGTCGGCTGCAACGTTGATGAAACCGGGTGATTAAAACCGCAAGGCAGGCGCCCCAGGGTTAATCAATCAACGCCTGCTTGAGGTTGAATTCCTCAGGCACACTTTCTTCCAGGGCCAATTGCCCTTCCAGTTCATCCAGGTGTTCGAGCATGACGGCGACGGCTTTTTCGTTGTCGCCATTTTCCAGCGCGGTAATGATCTCCTGATGTTCATCCGAGGCGCAGGATGGCACGTCATTGCGTTGATACAGCGCCACGATCAATGAACTGCGCACCATCAGGTTGGCGAGGATATCGCTCAGCACGGCATTGCCACAGATCTCGCCGAGCAGCAGGTGAAACTCGCTCAGCTCGCGGACGATGGCACGTCGGTCGGTGTCGTTGGTGGCCTTGCGTTCGTTGTTCATGTGCCGGGCGATGCGCTGGCGCTGCTTGCGCATTACTGCCGGGGTGATGGCCTCGACGATCGCCCGCTCAATGGCGCGACGCGCGCTGAAGATATCCCGCGCTTCCTTTGCCGTCGGCTGGGCAACCATGGCGCCGCGATTGGCTTCGATGGTCACCACCTTTTGCATCGCCAGCCGCTGCAACGCCACCTGCACATGGTTGCGGTTGGCCTGCAGGGTTTCGACGATGTGGGCTTCTACCAATCGAGTGCCAGGCGGCAGGCGATGCTGGGCGATAGCCTTGTACAGCGCATCGACGATACGTTGCACCTCAAGCTGTTTGGCGGTGACAGTGCTCAAGCCCATCCTTTCCTCTGTAGTCCAGAAAGCCTCAGGCCAATACACAAGGCTGCGGATGGCGGGCAATCGGCGGCATTATCCGCCAGCGGCACGCACCCGGCAAATGCCCGGCTCACTGACCGAGGCCAGTGCCCTCGCCCCGGGGGTCATGCATGGCGCTGCGCCGATCCTCGGCATCGATGGCGATGATCCCCGCGTGGCCAGTCATGGGGCTACGGGCCGGGATGATTTCCACCTCATGCCCCAGCATCCCGAGGCCTTCAATCGTCGTGGCAGCCATATCGCCTTCCAGCTTGAGATTGTCAGTACTGTCGAAAAAGCTGCGGCCCAACAGAAAGCGCGGGGTTTGCAGGGCCTGGTCAATGGGCTGCTGATAGTCGATCAGTTGGGTCGCCAAGACCATCTGTGTCTGCGGTTGGCCATCGCCCCCCTGCGTGCCGAAGAACCAGCGTCGGCCATCGTCAGCCAGATAGCAGGACGGATTGAGCGTGTGCGCCGGACGCTTGCCGGGAGCCCAGCCATTGACGTGCCCGGGGTTGGCGTTGAACCCGGCCGCGCGGTTCTGCCACAGCACGCCGGTGTCACCCAGAATGCAGCCGGAGCCGAAGTCGTGAAACAGGCTCTGGATCAAGCAGGCCGTGCGGCCCTGGGCATCGGTTGCGGCCATCCACACAGTATCGGCAGGACGCCCCGGCTCGGTCCAGGGTGCCGCGCGCTGGTCGTCGATGGCATCGGCATAAGCCTGAATCTGCGCGCTGTCGAGACTGGCGGCAAAATCCCAAGGTTTGCTCAGCGGATCACACAACTGCGCATTGCGCCGCAGCAAACCCTGTTTGATGGCTTCGACCAGATAGTGATAGTACAGCGCGCTGCCGTTGCCGACTTGCGCCAACGGCTTGTGTTGCAGCGCGGCCATAGCCTGCAACGTGTACAGGCCCTGACACGGCGGCGCGACATTGTAGAGTCGGCCATCGCGGTAACGCACCGAAATCGGTGCGACTTCAGGGGCCCGGGTCGCGGCCAGATCAGCAGTGGTCAAGCCGCAACCGAGGCGATCGAACGCAGCCCCGAAAGCCTCGGCCAGTTCGCCGTGGTAGAAATCCTCGACGCCGTGTTTCGCCAGGTGCCGAAGGGTGTTGGCCAGCTCGGGCTGGCGCAGGCTATCGCCCTCGCGCAACCAGCGCCCGTCGGTCTTGCACAGGCGATGCAGGTCCGGCAATTGCTCGATCAGCGGCTGGCGCAGGGTTTGCCAGAACAGTTGCGATTGCGAAACCACGACACCGGCATCGGCCACGCTCGCCGCGTCGGCCAACAGATCGGCCCAGCCCAGCCTGGAGCCCCACTCCTGGCGACTGATGTCTGCCGCGGTCTTCCAGCTCGCCATCGCGCCCGCCGTGCTGGCAACCGACGCCGGACCACGCACAGTGATGGCTCCACCCTCAGGCAAACGCTGCCCGGCCTGGCCGATCCCCACGATGGTGCGCACCTTGCTGTCGTGGATCATCCACAGGGCATCGCCGCCCAGGCCGGTCATGTGCGGGAACACCGCTGCAAGCATGGCACTGGCCGCCAGCATCGCATCGATGGCCGTTCCGCCCGCGTCGAGAACCCGCATGCCGGCGGCGCTGGCGTCGGCATGCGGTGTACAGATCACGGCACGACTGGAGGTAGCGATCATGGTTCAAGGCCTCTCTCTTTGCTAGCTATCGGTAGTATTATTGTTAGCAAAGCAAGATGTATGCCTTCGACGGAGCGCCTTTTAAACACCGCTATATTGATACCGGCGATCGCCGTGGCACACTCCAGTGCCCCTGAGGCAGTTGCGCTTCACAGCAAAGATCTAAGGATGAACACCATGAGCCGCACCGCCCATATTCGTTTGATGGCGACCTATAACGAGTGGATGAACGCAAAGATTCATGAGGCTGCCAGAAGCCTGTCGGATGAAGCGCTTTCAGAGAATAGAAACGCCTTTTTCGGTTCCATTATCGGGACGTTGAACCACTTGGTGACCGGGGACACCGTCTGGCTGAAACGATTCGCCGAGCACTCGGCGAACCACCTGGCTCTGGAGCCGATTCGCCAGCTTCCTGCCCCCAAAAGCCTCGACCAGTTAACCTTTTCAAATATCCGAGAACTTTCGGCGCATAGAGTGTGGCTCGACAGGATCATTATCGAGTGGTCCCGCTCCCTTACGGAGGCGGATCTAGATCACACCCTCAATTACACAAGCATGGCGGGAGTGCCTGCCGACAAGAACTTTTATGGTTTGGTCATGCATTTCTTCAACCACCAGACGCATCACCGTGGGCAAGTGACTACCTTGTTTTCCCAAGCGGGTGTCGACGTAGGTAGTAACGATCTGGTCACCCTCATTCCCTCCGAACCCCACACAGAGTAAAAAATCCCGGCGCTGGAGCAGGTTTTATCACCGCAGATCGGGTCGGTTGAACAGTGCAGCCGTCCGCAATGGTTGTCGAACCCGAGTGACGGCAAACGGCCGATTCTGTTGAAAAAGTCGGATTTTCAGATCACCTGAACTCAGGCACGACCACCACCGGAGAACCTACTCACCACATAGAGTGGTTTTTCGGCCCTTCGGTGACCTTTGCTGCTCTGCTATTGGGTTAATTTGAGGTTTTTTACTTGGTGCAGGCGCACCTATCCCGTGACTGGTGGCCCTTGAGATGAAAATTTGGCCAACCGTCGCAGGTTCTGCACCGCAGCGGCCAGCGTGAATTCATCCGTCGCGCCACTCATGCCACGTAGCCGCAGGCGATCCAATTTCAGGATGCGCTTGGGGAAGCTCGCCATTCACTGCGCAATGGGGTGCCGGCGGGACAGAGGTATTCCTCAGCCGCTTCACTCCAGTGGAAATCGTTGCTCGAAAAACTATCGTTCTTGCGCTCGGTTTTGTCCCACACCGGCACATGCGGCTCGATGTCTTTTTCCTCCACCATCCAGGCCAGCATCGGCGCTGTACCGTAAGCGGTGTCGCCAATGAGGCGTTCCGGCTTGATGTCGAACTGCGTTTCGACCCGTTCGATCATCGTCTTGGTGCTCTCGACTTCTGCCGTTCGATGAGCCGGTGTGGGTTCCACATCCACAATCACACCGTGTTCCGTATCGATCAGCTAATTCGTGGAGTAAGCGTAGAAAGCTGGGCCTCCTGGCGATCAGCATGCGAATCATTAGTTCTGGATCAATCGACGGACGCCCGATCGGGCGATAAAAATCGGCGAGGTAATGGCGCAGATCGCTCAGATCGAGACACCGATCAATGCTGCGCAGAAGGTGATTGGCTGAGATGTGATCTTCAAGGTTGAACGAGTAAAACAGTCGCTCCTGCCCACTCGATAACTGTCCCATCATGCTGCGTGCTTCCCTGCTGGCCAATGCAGAGATTTTGCCGCAGGCCAGACAGGAGAGCTACTTTTTCAACAGAATCGGCCATTAGCGGTCATTAGAGGGAGCACAATTAAACTCCCTAATAACCCACTGAATTCCCCCTTGTAAAACTCTGCCCAAACGTCCAAATCTCCACCAGAGATTCGCGTGCAGACCATCTCACGGACTCCTGGGAGGGCGATATATTCGCCTGAGATGGTCTGCGTACCTAGGGAGTTCAGTTGGACTCACATTCTCGGATCAGTTTCTTGTTGATCTTTCCAACGCTCGTTTTTGGGATATCTGCAACGAACTTGAACTGTCTGGGAATCGCCCATTTGTTGATACGGCCAGACGCCACAAACGGTTGTAGATGAGCTTCGAGCAATGCCTGGTCGAGGTGTTTGCCTGGTACGCAGACTACTAGGGCTACAGGGCGCTCGCCCCATTGTTCATCGGCGATGCCGACTACAGCGACAGCGCTGACCGATGAGTGTTCGCTGATCAGGCTCTCCAGTTCAAGTGAACTGACCCACTCACCTCCCGTCTTGATCACATCTTTGATTCGATCCTTGATTTCCACCACGCCCCGGGAATCGATCGAAGCCATGTCACCGGTGTGCAGCCATCCGTTGTGCCACAGTTCTGCACTCTGTTCCTCGTCCTTGAAATAACCTTGGGTCAACCATGGCGTGCGCACCACGACTTCACCCAGCGACTCCCCATCATGAGGAACGTCATTGCCGCCCGCATCGATGATCTTCAGATCGACCATCGGTAATGGCGTCCCCGTCTTGATTCGACTGGCGAGCTGAGCTTGTGCAGGTAATTCAAGATCCTGAGCATGCAGGTAAGTGGTGCAGAGCAATGGACAGGTCTCGGACATCCCATATGCAGCATGCACACGTATGCCACGGCTGGTCGCTCGCTGCGCGATACCCATGGTCAAGGAACTTCCGCCCAGGAGCATTTTCCAGCCAGACAGATTAGTCCGGGTGGCCTCTTCGCATCCAAGGATCATTTGCAGAATTGTGGGCACGCAATGGGAAAAAGTGACCTTCTCTTCGCGAAAGAGACTGACCAGGCGATTGGGCTCGTATCGACCGGGATATACCTGCTTGACCCCCATCAATGTGGCGACATAGGGCACGCCCCAGGCATGTACATGAAACATGGGGGTGATTGGCATGTAGACGTCATCGGAGCGTAGTAACGGTTGGCCTTGATAGGCACCTAACGTCCCGACTGCATTCAAGGTGTGCAGCACCAATTGGCGGTGCGAGAAATAAACGCCTTTAGGATTGCCCGTAGTACCGGTTGTGTAGAAAAGGGTTGCGACAGAGTTTTCATCAAAATCCGGGAAGTCGTAGTTTGCACTGGCTTGGCTCAGCAAAGACTCATACTCCCCCAGCACTGGCAAATCCGTATCGACTGCAACGTCGTCAGAGAGTTGGACGTAACCTTTGACGGTCGATAGGCCCTCATGAATCTGCTCGATCAGGGGGATAAAATCGTCATGGACCAGCACCAGATCATCTTCGGCGTGGTTCATGGTGTAGCGCACCTGGTCTGCGGACAGTCGGATGTTCACGGTGTGCAGAACTGCGCCGATCATCGGTACCGCAAAAAAACACTCCAGATAGCGATGGCTGTCCCAGTCTAGCAGCGCTACGGTATCCCCAGCCTTGACGCCCGCCGCCGTCAGGGCATTGGCCAGGCGCTGGATTCGCTCATGAAGCATGCGGTAGCTGTACCGCAGTTTGTCCGCATAGACGATTTCCTGATCTGGTTCGTACCGTACCCCCGACAGCAGCAAGCGCTTGATCAGTAGCGGGTAGGCATAAGCGTCTGGCGCTGGCTTGATTATTTTTGTAGTCAGCATGGTGTTTTTTCTCACTCCCGTATTTCAGGTGTTGTCCCACTGTTCTCCCGCCGCTAAACAGCAAGTACAGGGACCCTATCCACTTCGAACCGTGGTGTGGCAAGGTAAGTTTTACCGGACCTCCATGCTGTACATTTGGTGCCAGCCACTGCCCATTTCACGACAAATTCCGAAAAGCACAACGCCCAAAACCCCAACATCTCAGGTCTGCAAAATTACTTTGGAGGATGCAGGCAGGACGGTTTTCATTTCTCGCTCAAACCTCTATAAAGGGCCTGATTTTGAAATATTCACTTGCCACTTCAGACGATTTTTTCACTTCTGCACTGGGCAGGATGGGGCAATAAACACAACAACAACGAGGTCAACATCATGGCCCTAATGGCACGTACAGCTGCCCTGACGAATTACCTGGAATTGTGCACGCAACTGGCTCTCAATCCTCTGCCGCTGCTCAATGAGTTCGCACTCAGCAAGGCGATGTTGAAGAATCCGGAATTGCGCATCCCCATGACAGTTGTGGCAAAGTTGCTTGAAGCGTCGGCAAAGGCCAGTGGTTGCGAAACATTTGGTCTGCGCATGGCTGAGTCACGACAGCTTTCGAGTTTCGGCGCAATCAGCTTGTTGCTCACCCACCAGCCAACCCTGCGCGATGCCTTGACCACCATCGGACAATACCGGCACCTGCTCAACGAATCCCTGGCAATGGATATCTCGGAGACAGACAAGATAGTGATCATCCGTGAGGAAATCACAATCGACCCGGCCACGCCAAAGCGGCAAAGTATCGAACTGGCAATCGGGGTGCTGCATCGACTTTGCAGTGCGTTGCTCGGCAAAAGTTGGCGCCCGCAGAGCGTAAGCTTCACTCACAACGCCCCGGCAGACCTGAACGTCCACCGTCGGGTATTTGGCTGTAACGTTGAATTCAACTGCCAGTTCAATGGCATTGTCTGCCTTGTCGCTGATTTGAATACGGCGAATCCAACCGCTGACCCGGTAATGGCGAACTATGCACGAGAGTTTTTCGAAGCATTGCCTGGGGCCAGCAAAGGCTCGACACTGAATGAAGTACGCCAGGCCATTTACCTGCTGCTGCCCATGGACCGGGCCTCAATCAGTCTGGTCGCCCAATCCCTCGACATAAATGTGCGCACCTTGCAACGCAGACTGGAAGACAGCGGCGTCAGTTTCTCCGAACTGCATGATCAAGTACGACGCGAACTTTTGAACCGTTACATGGCGAACCCACGTTACTCCTTCAGCCAGGTCGCAGGCCTGCTTGGCTACTCGACCCCAAGTTCATTCACCCGCTGGTTCACCGCTCAGTACGGCATGACACCGACAGCCTGGCGGCGCCAAAACCTCGACTACCAAGAATAGTACAAGTATCAAGCTCGGGAAATTTTTGCACCCAGGGGGCACCATTGCAGTGCCCCCATGCGCCTCTCCCTGGCCCTTAGACAGTCAACTCACTGCGATCGCGAAAGTACTCCAACGCCTCGGGATTGGCGAGTGCCTCGACGTTCTTCACCGACTCACCATGAACGACGTTACGAACAGCCAACTCAACGATCTTGCCGCTTTTGGTCCGGGGTATATCCACGACTTGCAGGACCTTCGCAGGAACGTGACGTGGTGTGGTGTTGTTGCGCACCTGCTGTTTAACCCGCGCCACCAGATCATCGTCGAGCTGTTGGCCATCACGCAGCTTCACGAACAGAACGACGCGGGTGTCGCCCGCCCATTCCTGCCCGATCACCAACGATTCAACAATTTCCGGCAGTAGTTCAACCTGGCGGTAAATCTCCGCAGTGCCGATGCGTACGCCTCCGGGATTCAAGGTGGCGTCGGAGCGCCCATAGATAGCGAAACCGCCACGACCATTGATCTCGGCAAAGTCGCCATGGCACCAGATGTTGGGGAAACGGGCGAAATAGGCCGCGTGATAGCGCGAGCCATCAGTGTCATTCCAGAACCCTACCGGCATGCATGGGAACGGCCGGGTGCACACCAGCTCACCTTTGACTTCGCGTACGGATTCACCTTGCTCATCGAAAACCGCCACCGCCATGCCCAAACCCGCACGCTGGATTTCACCGCGATACACAGCCTGGATAGGTACGCCGACCACGAAGCCCGACAGGATGTCGGTCCCGCCGGCGACCGAGGCCAGGTGCAAGTCGCTCTTGATCTCGCGGTAGACGTAATCGAACCCCTCTGGAGCCAGCGGGCTGCCGGTCGACAGAAAAGCCCGCAACGCCGTCAACGAATGGCTGTGCCGTGGCGAAAGCTCCTGCTTGAGCAACGCATCGATAAACTTCGCCGACGTGCCGAAATGGGTCATGCCTTCGTCGTCGGCGTAATCGAAAAGAATACTGCCTGGACGTCCGTCGCGGCCTGCGATAAATGGTGATCCATCGTAGAGCAACACCGTCGCCCCGGACGCCAGGCCAGATACCAGCCAATTCCACATCATCCAGCTGCAAGTGCTGAAGTAGAACAAGCGATCATCTGTATGCACATCGGTGTGTAATTGGTGTTCCTTGAGGTGTTGCAGCAACGAGCCGCCATGACCATGAACTATGCATTTGGGGACACCAGTCGTCCCGGAGGAAAACAGGATGAACAACGGATGGTCGAAAGGCACCTCGACAAACGCAATCTCGACAGCGGCGTAGGGCTCGATAAAGTCGGCGAAACGGAAACCGCCGACAATGTTGGCGACATCCGGCAGGTCCTCGACATACGGCACGACTACGGTACGCAGGAGGCTCGGCAGTCGAGCCGCTACTTCGGCATTTTTCCCCAGGCAATCGACGCGTTTGCCGTTGTACCAATAGCCGTCTACGCACAACAGCAGCTTGGGCTCGATTTGCCCGAAACGGTCGAGCACTCCCTGCACACCGAAGTCGGGTGAGGCCGAGGACCAGACTGCGCCCAGCGAGGCGGTGGCCAGCATGGCAACCAGGGTTTCGGGCATGTTTGGCATGACGGCTGCAACGCGATCGCCCTTGCCGATGCCCAATGCTTCCAGGCCCTGGCGAAAGCGAGAAACCTGGTTATAGAGTTCAGCTCGGGACAAGCGCCGGCGGACCTTGTCTTCACCCCAGAATACCAATGCATCTGCGTCGTCGCGGCGAGCCAGCAACGACTGCGCGTAGTTCAATCGCGCATTCGGGAACCAGCGGGCTCCGGGCATCTGGCCACTGTTTTCCAGCACCACATCACCCAGTTGGCCGACTCCGCCACAAAACTTCCAGACTAGCGGCCAAAACTGCTCGATCTCTTCGACCGACCAACGCCACAATGCGTCGTAGTCAGTGAAATCACGCCCGGTACGCGACTGCGCAAATTGCATGAAAGCCATCAAGCGCGTGTTGGCGATGCGCTCGGCGCCGGGCTGGAAAATGGGTTTTTCGTTCATATCAGTCTCTCTCGGTACAGGCAGACGGCCAGGGCGAAGCGGCCGAAATAATAGGTGCTCAGGTCAAGGCCCGGATGCAGCAACATTAACGATTGAATGTCATGACGCCGTGCCCAACACCGGGGCGGAGCCAGGTGCTTTCATCTTTCCGATATCGCGGTGATAGTGGCGTTTGCCGTACCAAAACACCAAGGCAGATGCGACGGCCATCAGCGGGATGATCTGGAAGGCGTGGTCCAGGCTGACCGCGTCGGCCAGCATGCCGGTGACCAGTGGGCCAGGCGCCAGACCTAAGATATTGTTGGCCAATGCCAGCACCGCGAATGCCGTGGCGTGCACCGAAGGATGGGTCAGATTAGCCACCATGGCACCGGCCGGCCCGCAGGTGCCACTGGCAACCAGCATCCCCATGCTGATCAAGGTGAGTTGCAAGGCGCCGGGCGGCAAATGGAAAGCCACCCCCAGTAACAAGCCGCTGATCAGGCAATAGGCGATGGCCAGGCTGATCTTGCGGTCTGGTGCATTGCGGCACAGACGATCACTCAACATGCCACACAGGATCATGCCGCCACCGCCGATCAGGACGATCAACGCCGAAAGCATGCCGGCCTTGTCCGTGTTCATGTGGTAGTAGCGATTCAAATAGCTTGGAAACCAGGCGAGTACCGAGCCAACGACAAACAGCTGGAGGCCATTGCCAATGTAAGCGCAGATCACCGAGCGACTGGCAAACAGTGTGGCCAGTGGGCGATTAATGGTCGCTGCTGTGGCCTGGCCTTGCAAACCACATGGGCGGTGCGCGGTAATGCGTCGCTCACGCACGACAATCAGGTAGATCACCGCCAGGCACATCCCGAACAGAGCCATGCTGGTGAATGCGACGCGCCAACCCAGATGCGCGGCGATGACGCCACCCAGCGCCATGCCCAGCACGGAACCGAACATGCTGCCGGCCATGAACGCGCCCGACAGGGAAGCACGCATATGTTTGGGGAAAACGGATAACACCACGGCAATACCGACACTGCCATAGGCGGCCTCACCGGCGCCTACCAGAAAGCGCGCAACGAACATCTGATTGAAATTTTCCGCAATCGCGCACCCCAGTGTTGCCAGGCTCCAGAACATGGCCATCAACACCAGGCTTTTGACGCGTCCCCAACGGTCTGCGAGCAACGACAATGGAATGGTCAGCACACCGACCATGACCGAGACGATGCTGCTGAGCATCCCCAACTGTGCGTCACTCAGCGCCCATTCGGCCTTCAGTAGCGGAAAAACCGCGTTGAGCACCTGGCGTGACATGTAATCGGAAATCAGCAGGCCAAAGGTCAGTGCGAACACAACCCAGGCAAACGTACGGGGAACGCTGACGGCGACGTCCGCGCCGTCACCGACGGTGGCGTGATGGAAAGCCATGGCAGTTCCTTGAGTCGATGTGTCTTGTTTTTATTAGGTTCAACAGCAGGGAACGTTCAACGTCCCCTGCCTTGGCCAGTCTTGCTGACCATCGATAGCACAGGTCTTGGGTGACGGCAGATCCGTCACCGACGCGGCTTGCGATTCGGCGTGTAACCGTTCGCGGCCAGCGTTTCATCCGCGTCCTTGTAGAAGGTGCCGATCTTGTAGATTTCACGCGCCTCCTTGCCATTGGCAACCGGTCGTGCGCATTCATTGGCGATGCGTACCAGTTGCTCGATCTGCTCCACGCTGCTCATTTTGCGCGAACGATCAGGCGTCCAGATCGTGTCTTCGATACCACAGCGCACATGCAGGCCCATCGCAATAGCCATCATGTTGAGCGGCAGCACGTTGTTCATCTGGCCCTCAAATGTCAGCACTGCGCCTTCCGGTACTGAGCGCATGAAGTTGGTCATGTTGTAGGGCGTCATCGCGTCTGCGCCACCACCGATGGGAATCCAGGTCAGAATCAAAGGCACGTTGCAAACACCGCGGCGCATCATGCGTTCGACGGTTTCCAGCGAGTTGATGTTGCCCATCTGGAACTGTACCTGAATGCCGTTCGCGCTCAGGCGTTTGACGTGCTCTTCTACCCACCCAGGGCCGGCCGGAATGGTCATTTCGCGGTAGGCGAGCTGCTTCACCGGATCAGCGAACGAAGTTCCGGCGAGATCGGCCTCGGACAGCGCCTCGATGATGTTGAACTGGTTCGAGTTGATAGCCAGGGTCACCTGATCCGGCTTCGGTGTCAGCTCGGCCAGCATGTGACGTGTGTCGTCAGACAGCCATTTCGCGACCTCGCCTTCCGATTCGGGCGCAAATGAAATCGAGCCGCCCACCTGAATGATCATATCCGGTACCGCCTCACGTACTCCGGCGATCAGCTCGTTGAACTTGGACAAGCGTTTTGAGCCTTTGCCGTCCAGTTCGCGCACATGCAGGTGGAGCACAGTGGCACCGGCTTCATAGCAGTCGACAGCCTTCTGTACTTGTTCGTCCATGGTGACCGGAATGTCTTCCGGGAAGTCGCTGACCTCGAACTGCGGACCATAGGGAGCAACAGTGATGACCAGTTTTTCCTGGTTTTCGGGGTACAGCGAACCGTCAATGAAATTCATGGGTATCTCCGAGGACATGTTGTTGGGTTGAGCGTTTTTGTCAGTCGACAGGAAGAAACTTCTAATAGGGCTTATCGCCAATGATTCCGGCACGATCCATCTTTCGATGGCACGCCGAATAATCCATTACTGCATAGTGCTGCGTAGCGCTGTTGTCCCAGATGGCGACACTGTTGGGCGCCCAGCGCCAGCGCACCTGGTACTCAGGGATGGATGCCTGACTGAGCAGGTAACGCAGCAACTCCCCGGCACCCGGGTTCGCGTCCTGCCCATAGCGGACATGTTCACTGGTGTGGAAATTGGTGAAGTGCGTGGTGAAGACATTTACGTACAACACCTTCTCGCCGGTTTGCGGATGCGTTCGCACGACTGGATGCTCTGCGTCCGGAAATCGGGCTTTGAGTGCCAGACGCTTTTCCATCGGCATCGATGCGCCAAAGGTGGCCTCGATACTGTGGCGAGCCCTCAAGTTGGCAATCTTGTCCTTGATGTGGGCAGGCAGGTTTTCGTAAGCCAGCGCCATGTTTGCCCACATCGTGTCTCCGCCAACTGGAGGGCATTCAACACACCGCAACACTGCTCCGAAGGGTGGTGCTTCCCGCCAGGTGGCATCCGAATGCCATGCATTTTCGTAGCGGTCGGGTGATTGATCCGGGGTCTTGTAGATACGGACCAGGCCTGGGTACTGCGGATCACTGCCCGCGACCGGGTGATCCTCGAGATCACCGAATCGCTGCGCAAACGCCACGTGTTCTGCGCTGCTGATGTGCTGATCCCTCAGGAACAGAACACGGTACTTGAGCATTGCCGCGCGGATCTCGGCGAACAGATCGTCATCGTGAATGGCATCTGCCAGCTTCACGCCCACCAGTTCGGCGCCCAGCGCACAGGTTTGTTGTTTTATGTGCATTACGCAAAGTCTCCTGATTCTTCCTTGCGACGTCACGGAACCAGCACAGTCGCTCCGATCGTCTTTCGCGATTCCAGCATGCGATGCGCTTCGGCGGCCTCGGCGAGCGCGAAGATCTGTTTCGGCTCGCTCGAAATCTTCCCGGCAAGCACCAGATCGAACAGCTCCTTGGCCATGGATAGCATGTGCGAGCGAGGCTTGATGTAATGCACCATCGCCGGACGCGTGAACCAAATTGACCCCTTCAGGGCAAGCGTCAGCGCATCGACATTGACGGGACCGGAACTCGTGCCGTTGCTGACGAGGGTGCCACGCACTTGCAGGCTGTCCAGCGAAGCCTGCAGGGTGTCCTTGCCAACAGAGTCATAAACG
Organism: Pseudomonas sp. GL-RE-29; assembly: GCF_019947275.1. NCBI lineage: Bacteria > Pseudomonadati > Pseudomonadota > Gammaproteobacteria > Pseudomonadales > Pseudomonadaceae > Pseudomonas > Pseudomonas sp. GL-RE-29. The sequence goes on along the minus strand of NZ_JAGYGD010000003.1, from coordinate 93,701 downwards.
ACGGGTACACCTTGGCCATCCGTCAGTTCGCGCACACGCTCTGCGATGTTCTCGCGCGAGGTGACGATCGTATGCGTGCAACCGTTGGCCTTGGCGATTTCCGCCTTTTCGTCACTGCTGACGGTGCCGATCATCGTGACCCCAAGCGCACGCGCCCATTGGCAAGCGATCAGGCCGACGCCACCGGCAGCCGCGTGGTAGAGAATCGTCTCGCCACCCTTCAACGGATAAACCTGACGGAAAAGATATTGCGCCGTCAGGCCCTTCATGATGAGCGTCGACGCTGTGCGATCCGATATCCCGTCTGGCAACGGAATCAGCACCTCGGCGGGAATCAAACGCACGTCGGAATAGGCACCTTGCGGCCCCATCAGATAACCGACCCGGTCTCCGACCTTGATATCGGTCACACCCGGCCCTACCGCTTCGACGACACCGACAGCGTCCGAACCAAGGCCGCCCGGCAATTGTGAAGGGTAATAGCCAGTGCGATGGTAGATGTCGATGAAATTGACCGCGATGTAGCTATGTCGAACGCGAGCCTGTCCCGGCCCCGGTTCTCCGACCTCGACGTCTTCATAACGAAGCACTTCGGGTCCACCGGTTTCGTAAAAGCGAACAGCTTTGGCCATCTCGTTTCTCCAGTCTGAATTTTCTTGTCGGCGCTAGGGCCCTTTGGACTGGAATATACGAATGTTCGAACGTGAGTTATGTACATCTCGCGACGGAGACTATCCAGTTCATGACAAACCGTTTCTAAAACCTAGGCAAATGTCGAGTTACCGAGGTTGATTTGGGGGCAGTATCGGTGAGGGAATGAAGACTCCTTTGGGTCGGAAGCAGCCCTCTGCGACAGGCTGCAACCGGCCAAAAGCAGACGGTCTACTCAGACGGTGCTCCACTCAGATGATCACGCCGTAAACAGGCTGAATCAGGCCGCGCTGCAGCTGTCGAGCCTGCGAGCCTGCGTCCAAGGACAAAGTCCTCGTAAGTCCTGCAACGCAGTGTTTCAGGCGCACCGCATTCGCCTGGCTAGCGACGACTGCGTCCTCGGACGCAGCCTCGCAGGCTCGACAGCTGCTATGGGGTATGGCGAGAGTTCGGGGGCTATAGGGCGGAAAACTTCAGCACAACGCTCTGGGTATAGGTTTTGCCCGGGTCCAGTCGCGTTGAAGGGAAGTTCGGCTGGTTCGGCGAATCCGGGTAATGCTGAGTCTCCAGCGTGAAAGCGCCCCAATGCGGATAAATCTTGCCGGCCTTGCCCTTGACCGTGCCGTCGAGGAAGTTGCCGGTGTAGAACTGCACGCCCGGTTCGCTGGTGTAGAGCTGCAAGCGGCGGCCCGATTGCGGGTCGCTGACATCAGCGGCGAGCTTGCTCACGTCGCCCTTGGCGTCCAGCACCCAGTTGAAGTCAAAACCGCCCTGTTTCTGCTCAGCGAATTTCAGCTGCGGGTGATCAGCCTTGATATTTTTGCCGATGGCGGTGGGCTGGGTGAAGTCCATCGGTGTGTTGGCGACCGGTGCCAGTTCACCGGTGGGGATCAACGTCGCATTAACCGGCGTGTACTGCGACGCGTACAGGGTGGCGACCTGTTTCAGCACATCACCATTACCGGCGCCGGCGAGGTTGAAATAGCTGTGGTTGGTCAGGTTCAGCACCGTCGGTTTATCGGTCGATGCCTTGTAGTCGATCCGCAGTTCGTTGTTCTCGGTCAGGCTGTACGTGACCTCGGTTTTCAGGTTGCCGGGAAAGCCCATTTCACCGTCCACTGACAGGTAAGTCAGGGTCACGCCGACCGAATCCTTGCTTTTGGTCGGTTGCGCTTTCCACACGCGTTTGTCGAAACCCAGCGGCCCGCCGTGCAGCGAGTTCGGGCCGTCGTTTTTCGGCACTTGATAGTGTCTTCCGTCCAGTTCGAACGCACCGTTGGCCAGGCGATTGCCGTAGCGGCCGATGGTCGCGCCAAAGTACGCGGTACCACTTTGATAACCCTGAACGTCATCGAAACCGAGCACGATATCTTCGGACTTGCCGTCCTTACCCGGCACCTTCAATGACTGCAGAATCCCGCCATAGGTAATGACTGTGGCTTGCAGGCCCTGGCTGTTGCGCAATGTGTATTGTTCGACGGGCGTGCCGTCATTGGTCTTGCCGAACGCTTTGTGTTCGGCAGACAGGCCGGCAGCCTGGGCGGAGAGAGTGGCGATTGTCAGGGACAGTCCGAGGCCGGATAGCAAGTGTCGGGATTGAAGCATGGTTGACCTTCCTTTTTGTTGTTTTGATAATTAGTCATACTAAATACTCAACAAGAGAAGATTTATAGCTGTTTGCCGGACAATATCCAACAAAAAGCATGACTTATTTGCCTCGCCTGTAGCGCTGCCTTGCGCCAACCACATCCATACCCCTATCGTCATATGGGAAAATCATGACGCGCTGCAACCCGTCACCCCGGCATCGGCCAACGCCGGCTACTTGGTGTTGCTGGTGGTGTTCATCGTCACCGCGCCACTGCTGACCAATTCAATTCCGATCAACTTGCCAAAAACCGAATCGGTTGCACCGGTGAAGCAAAAGGATCCGCTGGTGGTGAGCATCGACGACAAGGGCAAGGTGTTCATCAACAAGGATGAAATCCAGCCGGATTTGCTGGAACCCAACCTCAAGGCAGCCAAGACCAAAGACGCCGAAGTCCGCGTGCAACTGCAGGCGGACAACGCTGTGAATTACGGCGAAGTAGCCCGGGCCATGGCGTCCATTGAACGCGCGGGGATTACCAAGCTCTCGGTGATCACCGCGAAATAGTTGAATGGTCGCTGAAGCCTGGCTCATCATCCTGAAGCGCCAGGTCATCAATTAGAGTCTGCGCCGGGTTGCGCTAACTCATCATGTCAAGGATAGTGCTGCGGCTAATCTGAGTCGCCAGCACAAGGGTGAACGGCTTTTGCCCTCGGATCGCGGCTAAAAAACAACTAAAATATTTCACTGTGGTGTCGATTCATCCATTCAGTTGCCGTCATGGCGACGCCACAAATCTGCCTGAATATTAGAAATTCATAGTATTGCGATCTTGTACTAGAGTCTTAGCTTGAGCGCTTTATTGGGCTGTGAAATGCCAAAGGCTTAATCATGCGCATAAAATTCCCCAGCCTCCCTGCCCTCGGTGTTTACCTCGCCCTTGCTTGCCTTTTTGCGGGCGCATGGCTCACCCACCCTGCCCCCAGCCATTCTTCCTTTGCCCGGATAAGTCCGGTATCGGCAGTGCCGGATACAGTGGTCAAGCCCATCTATACCAGCCGTTTCGCCTCCTCCGGGTTGGTGGACTTCGTGCACTCCTCGGCGGTCACTGCCTTGCCTGACGGGAGCCTGATGGCGGTCTGGTTTGCCGGCTCTCGCGAAGGCGCAGCCGATGTGCAGGTGCGCTCCGCACGTTTCGACGTGAGCACCGGCGAATGGGGACAGGAACAGGTGATGGCGACACGGGAGTCGACCCAGCAAAGCACTCGCAAATACATCCGAAAACTGGGCAACCCGGTGATCGCACTCGCGCCGGACAATCGCCTGTGGCTGTTCTACGTCTCCGTGTCCATGGGTGGCTGGGCCGGCAGTGCGGTCAATGTGATGGTGTCAGACGACTTCGGTGAGCATTGGTCGGCGCCGCGCCAATTGATCACTTCACCCTTTCTGAACATCAGCACCCTGGTCCGCTCGGCGCCGGTGTTTCATGTCGATGGCTCCATTGGCTTGCCGGTTTACCACGAGTTTCTCGGCAAGTTTGCCGAATACCTGTACTTGAGCGCAGACGGTGAGGTGATCGATAAATTCCGCATCAGCCACGGCAAAAACTCATTGCAACCGGCGATCGTTGCGCTGGATGGCCAGCGCGGTATTGCCTTCTTGCGCTATGCCGGCACGACCCACCACCGAGTCCTGGCGAGCCGCACTGAAGATGCCGGGCAAACCTGGAGCGAACCTTTTCCGCTCGTTCCTTCGAACCCCAACTCCTCGCTGGCGGCTGTGGCAACTCCCGACCAAAGATTGCTGGTCGCTCTCAATGACCTGCAAGAGGGACGCTTCAAGCTGAGCCTGTATGTCACCGATGCGAAGATGACCGATTGGCGCTTGTTGCACGATCTGGACAAATCACCGGATCCAGAGGGTGATCCGTTTTCACCCCTCGCCTACAAGGAAATCATCAAGATCGAGTTCCGAGGATCCAGCGGCAAACTCCGAGAACCGCTGGAGGCGCAATTCCTCGCCAACCTCGACAACCGTGTCTGCAAAAACCGAGGGTGTGAGTTTGAATATGAATACCCGTACTTCATTCGCAGTCCCGACGGGATGTATCACTTGGTTTATTCCTGGAACAACACTTTCATCAAACACGTCACCTTTAACGATGCCTGGCTGTCCGAGCGTCTCAAATGATTAGTCTGTGGCAAGCCCATGCAAGCTTCGCGATGATCATCTTTCTGATACTGCCGTCGTTTGGACTGAACAGGGGCTGGCGCATCGCGCTGCTGCTTGCATTACTGGCCATCAGCTTCATACCGCTGGGCGGGTTATCGCTGGCGGTTTACCTGCGCAGTCATATCGATGACCTTGCGATCACCTCCTTGGTGTTCATGGGCTGGGGGTGCTTGCGTCGACTGGGGATGTTGCCGCCTGCGCAACATGGGCAAACCAGCGTGTTGATTCTTTTCGCCGCGATGGCCCTGGTGCTCTATCCGGCGACCATGGGCCTGAGTGATCTGGACCCTTACCGATTGGGCTACAGTCCGCGTCCCTTGCTGATTTTCGTCGCGCTGCTGACGTTTGGTCTGTTTTACCTGCGCAATTACCTGGCCGTCGTGATGCTGGCTGGCGCGACCCTGGCCTTCGTCCTCGGCACCAAACCTTCGCACAACTATTGGGATTACCTGGTCGATCCGCTGCTGGGCCTGTATTGCTGCCTGGCACTACTGATGCTCGCGGCGCGCCGGGTTTATCGCCGACTTACCACGCTGCGCGGCTCAATGCGCAACGGATCCATTTGAATCAACGAATTTTTTAATAGGGAAACAGGCATGGCTTGGCTCAAATCGAGACGTCTGCATTATTGGCTGGGCGCAACAGCGATCGCGTTTGTGCTGTTTGCACTGCTGCGGGTGATGTTCTTTATCGGTTTTTCCGGTTTCGACGCCAACGCCCTGAGCGACGAGAACGTCCTGACAACCTTGGGCATCGGCTTTCGTTTCGACTTGCGCCTGGCCATTCTGGTGATGCTGCCGTTGGCGTTACTGGCCTGGTTCCCTCGCTGGAACCTTATCGGCAGCCGCTTTCTTCGACTCATCGCACGCCTGTATTTGGTGGTGGTCCTCAGCGCTGTGCTGCTGATCTACATCATCGATTTCGGTCATTACGCGTACCTTGGCGTCAGGATCAACGCGACCGTGTTGCGCTTCATCGAAGATGCGCAAATATCCCGCGACATGGTCTGGCAAACTTACCCGGTTATCTGGATTTCACTGGGCTGGCTGGCCACCGTCGCCTTCGTGACACTGGCCATAATACGTCTGGAACGCGTCACGCTGGATCGCCCCCGCACAGCCATTCACCCGCTCTCCGCGACATGGGGTGGTGCAGTGATGGTGGTGCTGGTGCTGCTGGGTATTCTGGGTCGTGTCGAACACTTGAACCTTGAAAACCCGGTGCCGCTGCGCTGGAGCGATGCGTTCTTCTCGGGCAATAACCAGATCGCCGCACTGGGCCTGAACCCGGTGATTTTCCTCTACGACACGGTCAAGGTCGGCCAGTCGCGTTACGACGAAGCGCAGGTGCGTGAACATTACGCGGTCATGGCCAGCTACCTGGGCGTCGACCAACCCGATCCGCAGACCCTGAACTTCGTCCGCCACCAGGCACCGCAACCCTACAAAGTGCCCGGATCGCGACAGCCGAACGTGATGTTCATCATGCTTGAGTCGCTGGGCACCAGCGCCGTCGGGGCCTATGGCAACCCGATTAATCCAACGCCCAACATCGATCGCCTGGCCACGCAGAGCTGGTTCTTCAAACACTTCTATGTACCGGTGACGGGCACTGCAAAAACTGTCTGGGCCAGCATCAGTGGGGTGCCGGACGTGACGCGACATGAAACCGCGACGCGCAATCCCCTGATCACCAAGCAAAACACGCTGATCAATGCCTTTAACGGTTACGAGAAGATTTACACCATTGGCGGCAACTCCGGTTGGGCCAACATGAACGCCCTGATCAGGCAAAGTATCGACGGCGTTCGCCTGTTCGATGAGCGCGACTGGAAGTCACCGGTGGTGGACGTCTGGGGCATTTCGGATCTGGACCTGTTCAAGGAAACCGACCAGATCCTGCAAGCGCTGCCCAAGGACAAACCGTTCTTCGCCTATGTGCAAACCGCCGGTAACCACCGTCCCTTCACCATTCCAAAGAGCAACGACGGATTCGAGGTCAAGCACCCTACCCTGGAGGAAGTCCAGGCCGCAGGTTCGCGCAGTGTCGACCAATACAACGCCGTGCGCCTGCTGGACTTCAATATCGGACGCTTGATGGAAATCGCCAAGGCCGGCGGCTGGTACGAAAACACCATTTTCGTGATGTTTGGCGACCACAACACCCGGATCGCCCAGATCCCTTTCCTGGCCCCGGCCTACGAGCAATTGGGTCTGGAAAGCAACGCGGTGCCGATGCTCATCCACGCGCCCGGCATGATCGGGACGCGCAAGGTAGAGGAAGCCGTTGGCCTGGTGGACTTGTTGCCAACCGTGGCCGGTATGGCCGGCATCGAGTTTCGCAACAGCGGCATGGGCCGTGACATCCAGCAGCCCGCACCCGAAGGGGAACGCGTGGTGCCCTTGGTATTGCGCGAAGGCACGTTCCCGTTGATTGCCGGCGTGACTCAGCACTACATGGTGCAGATGGAACACGACGGCAGCTCGCCAACTCTCCATGATCTGGCTTCACCGACACCGCTGGACAACGTTGCCAAGCAAAACCCCGAAGAGTTCAAACGACTCTCAACGTTGACCCGTGCCATGCATGAAACCTCGCGGTTGATGCTGTACCAGAACGTGCGAAAATAACGGCTTGCCCGTGGCAGGTAGCAGAGTGCTTAGCCAGCATTTTTGCTACCTGACCGGGACGAGTGAACTCTGCGCTTCACGATCAATGTCCGTCACCGTCGTTTTCTTGCGGAGAGTACAGGCCGCCGTTACCCAGGCACGCTCGGTACATCAAGCCCTACTTTCACCCGATCCAGCGCCACGATGGTCTTGAACCAGGTGACGTTGGGATTCTCAGCGAACAATCGCCGCGACAAGGCCTGATATTCCTGCATGCTGGCGACAGTCAGCACCAGGACGAAATCCACTTCGCCGGTGACGTAGTAGCACTGCTGAACTTCCGGCACCGCAAAGTGCATCTTCATCGCCTCCAGTGCCTCGATACTGGTGCGCTCGGCCATCACCTCCACAATGATCGTAATCGGCCGTCCTACTGCAGTAGGGTCGACGATGGCAACGTTGCCCGTGATAACGCCCCGCTCTTCCATTCGCTTGATACGCCGTTGAACGGCCGCCGTAGAGAGATTGACCTGCTCGGCCATCAGCCGCAGTGGTGTGGTGTTGTCGCGCTGGACGAGGTCGAGGATGGCACGGTCGAACTTGTCCAGCGGTTCAGCTGCAACGTGGTGTTTTGCCATGGTCGGCTCGCGAGAAATTTTCTCGAAAACTACCAGAAAACAGCGTCCCTTTATCTAGCCGCGAGAAATATTATCTTGCTCGCCGACTGCATTTGCAGCCTGGCGGGAGACTCACACAAGGATGGTATTGGCATGCTCGCACTGTTTCATCTTTCCCCTGTCTTGTTGGTAACGGCCATGCTCGTCGTGTTGCGCCGACCGCCGGTTCACGCCGCCATCGCAGGCACCCTTCTCGTCGTGGTGCTCTGGTTTGCCGGCGCGGCCGACGCGTGGCGCCCGGACAGCATGGTGGCCGCTGTTCAAGACACGGCCGTGCTGTTCGCCAGTACCGCATTCGTGATTGTGCCGGGTCTGGCCTTCGTGATTTTTATCGAACGCATGGGCGTCAATCTGGCGCTCAGCCAATGGGTGCGGTCACTGGGTCTGGGACGCGGCGATCAGGTTGTGTTCATCGTCCTCGGACTGGCTCCGTTGCTGGAAGCGATGACCGGCTTCGGCGTGTCTTTGATTGCCACGGTGCCACTGCTGCTCAGCCTCTTCGAGCGCCGGGTCGCGCTGCGAATAGCCCTGACCGGCATGGCGATCATGCCGTGGGGAACGTTGGGCCTGGCGTCGGTCATCGGCGCCTCGCTGGCTCACCTGGACGCCCCCGCGCTGGCTTCGACCTCGGCGCTGACCAGCGCACCGGTTTTTTTGGGCCTCAGTGCGATGGCGCTTTATCTGGCAGGCGTTCGCGAATCGCGAGAATGGAGGGCACTGGGCGCTTTCTGGCTGCTGTTTGTGGGCGTGCTTTACAGTGCCAGTCGATGGTTGGGACCGGAAGTGGCCGGCGTTGCCGCAGGCCTGTTGACGGCGGGCGTTGTACTCTCTGTCGGGTTATGGCGCCTGCGCCGCAGCGACAGCGAGCGCGGTTCAGTGCAATGGCCGCGTCAGGCATGGCCGTACCTGTTGCTGATTGTCTTCATTTTGGCGTTGAAGACGGTGTGGACGTTCACCGCCTGGCAAGACAGCTGGGTCGTACAGGGCGCCCAGGTTTCCTGGAAGCCACTGGCATCACCGGGTGTGGCGCTGATCCTGGTGCTGATTGGACTAGGGGTTCACACCCGCAATTCACAGCGCCCGACAGGGCCTGACATCAACCTGCCTGCCGCGTTGGCGGCACGGGTGAAGCGACCGTTGTTGACCATTTTCTTCTTTCTCGCGATGTCGCAAATGATGGTGAAGGCTGGCTTTTTGGCGGGTTTGATGCAATTGCTCGAAGGCCTGTCACCCACCGCTGCGACGTCGCTGGTTGCCATGCTTGGCGCACTGTCAGGCTACATGACCGGGTCGAATGTGGGCGGCAACGCGATTTTCATGCCGGCCATCGCGATGCTACCCGAGCCTTCTCGGCTATTGCTGGCAGCAGTCCAGAACAGCTCGGCAGGTCATGCAGCGTTGGGCTCCCTGTCGATCGTCATGCTGATTCTGGGACTCGCCAAAACCCAAGTCAGGGAAGAAGGCGAACTGGTACGGTTTGGCTTCGCGCTGGTTTGTCTTAATACCGCGCTAGTCGCGTTGGGCGCAGGATTGTTGAGTGGATGGGCATTGCATTGAGCAGCGTGTAGCGCCTGAAAAACGTTCTTCACGTGATCCCGCAACCACATAACGCGAAACCTGCAGGAGTCGCCTGGCTGGCGACGGACTCAACTATGACGCGTTCAACCTGTTCTCACGCGTCATCGTTAACGACCATCGCCAGCAAGCCGACTCCTGCAGGAAAGCGCATTCCGTTAGTCGTAAAACGGCTCAACCAACGCACGACTGCCGACAAAAAAGCTGTCGGCAACCAGTCGCAAGGGCTGGAGGTCCATGTCACTGGTTTTGCCTGCGATCAACTGTTGAAAATGTCGATACACCGCCGCGTATTCACCCTCCTCCGATACAACCTGGCGCACGCCGTCGATACTCAACAGGGCGCCACCGTTGTCCAGTCGCAGGACGCCTTCAGAGCAGCGAATCTCGATGCTCCAGAGTTCCTCATGACCGTGGTCGAAATCAAATTCCGCGCGCACATCAAGGTGATTTGCGTCAGACATTTTGATGGAAGCGGCAATCGGCGACTGGCAGTTGCTGGGGACGCGCAGTTCGGCGGATTCAACAAACAATGGCAGCGCCAACAGATGGGTAGCAATCGACAAGGCATTGATGCCCGGATCGAAGACGCCCAAACCGCCGGGTTGCCAGATCCAGGCCTGGCCGGGGTGCCACTTGCGCACGTCTTCCTTCCAATCGATCTGCACGCTTTGCAGGGTGCGGCTGGCCAGCCAGTCTCGGGCGGCTTCAATGCCGGGCGCGTAGCGTGAATGCCAGGCGAACAAACCGCTGACGCCTCGCTCCCCGGCTTGAGTGACCAATGCCATCGCTTCGCCCAGCGTGGCGCACGGCGGTTTCTCGACCAACACATGCTTGCCAGCGGCCAGCGCTTGTTGCACCAGGGCGAACCGTCCTTGCGGCGGCGTGCAAAACGCAATCGCATCGACCTGCGGGCCGTTTTCGAGCAACTCGCTCAAGGACTGAAAGTTCTCCACCCCGGCGCACGGCTGCCCTTGCGTTGCGACAGACACCAGTTGGAACGCGGGGTTGGCGTGGATAGCTGGAACGTGTTGATCCTGGGCAATCTTGCCGTAGCCCACCAGACCGAGACGGATCGGTTGCATCGATGACTCCTGATTTTTTGTACTTGTGTTGGAACACGAACGGGCAAGATTACGTTTGTATCGCAGGGAAGTCATTGATGATGTGTTCACGCGCGATCCGGCGCCCCGGCTTGACTCAGTGAACACCTTGAGATGAGTCATTTCCCTGTAGGAGCTGCAACGAGGCTGCGATCTTTTTAGAAGCAAGGTCAAAAGATCGCAGCCTGCGGCAGCTCCTACATGGGAACTCGGTTGTTTGAGGGGGCTAGAATGCCGTAAGGCCAGCTCCGCCATCCATTTCTTGAGTGAACGGCATTAATGCTCGAGAGCCCTGTCACCCAGACTTTGATTGAATCTCAAAAGATAGCCATCCGGATCCAGCACAAGGAAATTAAGCTCTCCGTGCTCGCGCTCGTTGTCCCGGTACCAGCACTCTTCAATGGGTCTGCGTAATTCCATGCCCACGTTTTCGATGGCCTTGGCCAACGCATTGATATCAGCGCACCGGATCGAAAGATTCATCCCTCGGCCATAGGGTGATTCCAGAGGACCAACCCGCCACGCGGACGCTTGCTGATCATCCTCTTCCAGCATCAATTGACTGCCTTGAAAAGAAAGGAAAGCGAATTTGTGTTCAGGCCTTTCGTATTCAACCTGAAAGCCCAGCACCTGGCAGTAGAACACCAGGCTTCGTTGCAAATCAGAGACAATCATCTCTGGAACCAATGGGTTCATCTTCATAAACGGACTCCTTGTCGTAGTCGCCAAAAATCACATCAACCCTTCTACCCGCAGTGCCTTTTGAACCGCAGGACGCTGGCGCACCCGATCGTACCAGCTCTGGAGATGACTCAGGCCATCGAAGTAAATGTCAGCGTTGTAACAGGACTTCAGCCAATCCGCTTGCGCCACGGACCTGTAGGAGCTGTCGAGTGAAACGAGGCTGCGATCTTTTGACCTTTAAAAACAGGCTAAAAAGATCGCAGGCACCGATGCATCTCCCATCACCTATCCCACCGAAGTCGCTCTTGCAGCCTGCACAGACTCACGGGATGTCACCAGACCGATAAAGGAGATCGCCAGAGCCAGGCCGATGGTTGTGCTCACTTCAGTACGGTGTTCGGGCGTGATCATCATCACTGCCAGCGCCGCGCAGATGAACAGAATGACCAGCCAGGTGAGCCACGGGAACAACCACATGCGAAAGGTCAGCTCGACCTTCTGCCGACGCAGCCTGCGCCGCATGCGCAACTGCGAGACGGCAATCGCCAGGTACACCAGCAAGGCAATCGCACCTGAACTGGCGAGCAGGAACTCGAACAGGCCGGCGGGCATGAAGTAACTGAACACGGTGATACCCGCGCCCAACACTGTGCTGGCAATTACCGCCGCCCTCGGCACGCCTGCCGACGATGTCACCTTCAACGACTTTGGCGCATCGCCACGACGTCCCAGCGAGTACAGCATCCGCGAAGAAATGTAGATCGAGGAGTTCATGCAACTGGCCACGGCAATCAACACCACCACATCCACCATGAACTTGGCGTGGGGAATGTTCATGAGCTCCAGTGCGCGTTGGTAGGAGCCCACCGAAGCCAGCAGTGGATCGTTCCAGGGAACCACGGAAATCACCACGAAAATGGACAACAGGTAGAACACCCCGATGCGCCAGATCACCGAACGCGTAGCCTTGGCAATATTTTGCGCGGGGTTACTGGATTCGGCGGCGGCGATGGTGACCGCTTCGGTGCCGATGAAGCTGAACATGATGGTAATGAAAGCGCCCACCACAGCAGACAAACCGTTGGGGGCGAAGCCGCCATGTTCCTCCATCAGCCGACTGAGACCGCTGGCTTCACGTTCGGGAATCCGGCCCATCAATACCGCGAAACCCAAGGCGATAAAACCGATGATCGCCACAACCTTGGCCATGGCGAACCAGAATTCGAACTCGCCGTATTTGGACACGCTGAACAGGTTGGTCACGACCAAAGCAATGATCGATGCCAAGGCGAACAGCCACGCATCGATCTGGGGAAACCACTGGTTCAGTACATGGCCGGCAGCCAGCGCCTCGATGGGAATCACCAGGACCCAGAACCACCAGTAGAGCCAACCGATGGTGAAGCCGGCCCAGCGCCCGATGGCCTGGTCGGCATAGGTAGAGAAAGATCCGGTATCGGGGTTGGCCACCGCCATTTCCCCCAACATGCGCATGACCAGGACGACCAACAGGCCGGAGAACAGATAGGCCAGCAAGACGGCCGGGCCAGCCGCCGCGATGGCATGCCCCGACCCGACGAACAATCCGGCGCCGATGATGCCGGCGATGGAAAGCATTGTGACGTGACGAGGCTTGAAGCCCTGCGCCAATTGGCCATTCGAATCCTTGGAGCTCGGGCTAATCATTGGTTTTATTCTCCGGTGATCGACATTCAAGCGTACTGACTGAGGGTCAGGCGATCATCGTTGCTTCCTGCTGCCCCTCCTGAAAGCGGCACTCCTCAACGCTACTGTGCTTGTCAAATCGGTGATCGCGATGCGGGCACCACGGCGAAAAGACGCGTCACCTTACCCGGCTTGTCCGACAAATCAGTTACCTGATCACGCCTCCTCCGTGCCTGATCTCGACACTGGCGAACTTTTCGTTCACGACCAGCACCCATGAGTCACCACCAACGTCGAGCAGAAAAATGCCATCGTTCACTTAAAACTTTTCGCTTCACTGAGCGTCCTCTTCTTTAATGCTGCTGACATGGTTTTACAACGCCAGACAACTGGCCTCAACTAAGGGAATGGATATGACCTTTTTTGTTTTTCTTCTAGCCTGCGGTGCTGCGGCAAGCACAGGTCTCATGTTCCAACCGGGCCAGTGGTACGAATCTCTCGCCAAACCCGGCTTCACACCGCCCAAGTGGGCGTTTCCGGTAGCCTGGACGACCATCTATCTGCTGCTCGCTTGGGCCGGGTACCGGTTGACGCTGATACCTGGAAGTCAGCTCGTGCTGGCTTTATGGGCAGCGCAGATTGCGCTTAATACGTTATGGACACCGGTGTTCTTCGGCGCGCACCGCCTGTTCGCCGCGATGGTAATCCTGACGGTACTTTGGCTTGTGGTCGCCACCATGGTGGTGATGGCGATGCGGCTAGACGTGATCACAGGCTTGATCCTGCTTCCCTACCTTGCATGGCTTTGTGTCGCCGCCGCGTTGAATTTTTCCATCTGGCGCAATAACCGCTGACGAAGAAACTGCGAACGGGGTACTGAATCGACTGGGCCCGCTGGCGAGCGGGTCCAGGCGCAAGTGGCCCATTTCCGCTGGTCTTGCAATCTGCCGTCTACGCTTGCCGGAACGCAAGGTCACAGGAGGTGATATGAGCAACACATGGCGATCACGCTGACAAACCCAGTGAGCTGACCAAATGTGATTTCCCTTCAATTAGTCCCTTCCCGCACTGCCCGCCTGACCTCAGCCTGTATGGCATAGGCCGGCGCCTCCACCGCATTGAAATCCTGTGTATAGCGCTGGGCAAAACCCTCTACTCCCCATTCCTGGTACTGCTGCACATGCTTGAGTTCGTGCGCCCAGAGCGCGACGTTCTGTTCTGCACTTTGAGCGTCGCGGAAAAGGATGATGTCGATCAGCGTCACGGCACCGACATCGGGGTTTTGCAGCATGGCGGTGGCCGCACTGAACTGGCCGTTGTCGCTGACTTTGTAGCGCGCGGCATCAAGAACGCTGGGGGCGTACCAGCGCAGCAATTGCTCGCGGATAGGCGCTGGAATGGGTTGGATGTCGGCGATGGCTGCTTCGGCGCGGGCTTGGGTCAGCCACATCGCCAGGGCAGGTGCCGCGATCTGGTAGATGTCGTCAGGCAAGGGACCGAGCAGCGGGCCCAGGTCGGGCAGGCAGATGCAGCCGTCCAGGCAGACTTGTTTTTCGCCAGCCGGGCAGGCGTCGGTCTGGGCTCGCGCTTCAAGCGTCAGGCAAAGCACAAACAGCGCCATCAGGCGCGTGATGTTGGACTGCATGGAGCGCTCCATGAACGGCAGCAGCGTGGAACTGAACGAAGACCCGCATCACCTCAGCGTATCCCATCGGTCTCTTCACTGAACTTTATTATCCCGTCCGCGACCGAGATCCGTTGCAATCAATGCCCCACCACTCTGGCTCGATTCATGCCTGCCTCAACTGCATGAAGTCGGTACTGACTATGTGGATGACACTTTTGAAGTGAGCCACCTGAACCCCGCCCCGGATAATCGGAAGCTTACTGATGGACTGTCGAGGTCAAGCATGACGAACGCAACTACAGAGCAAGTCAGCCCGAAAACACTGAGAAAAGTGATCGTGGCCGCAGGGATCGGCAATTTCGTCGAATGGTTCGACTTCGCCGTTTATGGCTTCCTGGCCACGACCATCGCCCAGCAATTTTTCCCCAGCGGCGATGCCAGTGCCGCGCTACTCAAGACCTTTGCAGTATTTGCCGTGGCTTTTGCGTTTCGACCTCTCGGCGGGATTTTCTTCGGCATGCTGGGCGACAGGATCGGTCGCAAGCGCACCCTTGCCATGACCATTTTGCTGATGGCCGGCGCGACGACCTTGATCGGTCTGCTGCCCACTTACGCCGCGATCGGGGTCATGGCGCCGATTCTTCTTTCATTGATCCGTTGCGCCCAAGGCTTTTCCGCCGGGGGAGAATACGCAGGTGCGTGTGCCTACCTGATGGAGCATGCGCCCAGTGATAAACGCGCCTGGTACGGCAGCTTCATTCCAGTGTCGACATTTTCTGCCTTCGCCGCGGCAGCCGTGGTGGCTTATGCACTCGAAGCGTCGTTATCGGCAGAAGCAATGGGCAGTTGGGGCTGGCGCCTGCCGTTTCTGATCGCCGCGCCGCTGGGCCTGGTGGGTCTTTACTTGCGCTGGAAACTCGATGAGACACCGGCATTCCAGGCGGTGACCAAGGAACATGCCGTCGCCCATTCGCCACTGAAGGAAACGTTGCGCAACCATGGTGCGGCGATCTGCTGCCTGGGCGCTTTTGTGTCACTCACGGCACTCTCGTTTTATATGTTCACCACTTACTTCGCTACTTACCTGCAAGTTGCCGGCGGCTTGAGTCGCGCCACTGCATTGCTGGTTTCACTGATCGCATTGCTGTTCGCTGCTGCGATCTGTCCTTTGGCCGGGCTTTATTCGGATCGGGTCGGACGTCGAATGACGGTGATGACCGCGTGCGCGCTGTTGATTGTGGCCGTGTATCCATCGTTCCTGATGGCCAGCTCTGGCTCGTTCGCAGCATCCGTCGTCGGCGTTATGTTGTTGGCGGTTGGCGCGGTGTTGTGCGGCGTGGTGACGGCGGCGTTGCTCTCGGAAACGTTCCCTACCCGTACGCGATACACCGCTTCGGCTATCACCTACAACATGGCTTATACGATTTTCGGCGGTACCGCGCCGCTGGTGGCTACGTGGCTGATCAGCACCACCGGCAGCAACTTGTCGCCGGCGTTCTATCTGATCGCGATTGCATTGCTCGCGCTGGCGGGTGGACTGGCATTGCCGGAGACCTCGAGGATTTCCCTGCATGATGTTTCGACGCAGGAAAAAGGCGTAGGCGTGAATGCGGCAGCCTGAACGAGACGATTAAAACCAGCGGACACATACTTCCTGACATGAATCTTATAGCGTCGACAAACTTCTTGAAGGTTGTCGACGTTTTCCTGACGTCATTTTAAGAACAACACTTTAAAACAGGCACCATGCGTTAATAATTTTGTTGGGATCGGCGCGTATTTTAGCTACCCTAACGGATTGCTTGTCCGAAAAATGATGAGGGGTTCCGATGTCAGCTGCGCTGAAGGCGATCGCTAGTTCGAATGTGCTAATCGTTATCCCTAGCGTGCGCTTTTCTCGGCAAGGCGACCTTCTATTTCTTGACATAAAAGCAGTTGAAGGACTGCGTTTATACGCCAAGTTGTGGCCTGGTTTGGTACGATGCCTTTTAAGGTCCGGACCGACAAGCTCAATCGGCTATGGAAAGCTCTATCACCCAAGTGAACTCCCCTTCGAAGTTCATGAAATTCATGATGACATCTCAAAATCCAAGCAACTGCTGGACAATAGCGCCGTAATTCTAGCGTCCGGCGACAACTTCCACGACCTCCCCATATATAAAACAACAAAAACACCAGTAGTGTTCGTCATTGAGTACGACTTGAATACAAGACTCAAAATAATTGATCTCGAAACTACTGGAACATTTAAAAAACTGAAGTCCGCCGTCTGGAATTTAAAAACGGAGTTCATACGGCGACGCGCGTTTCGCCATGCTGCCGGATTACAGGCCAATGGTACGCCTGCTCATAACTTATATGGGCCATCTACAAAATCTTCACTTTTATATTTCGATAGCAGAATTACCGAGAGTGACGCTGTTTCACTAAATGAAATTTCCGAGAAGAAAGCTTCGGTGCTCGGTGGCGCTCCTCTTCGGCTGGCTTTCTCCGGGCGATTGATTGCAATGAAAGGAGCGGATCATCTGGTGCCGATCGCTCTGGCGCTCGCAAATCGAGGCGTTAAATTTACCCTTGATATCTATGGACACGGCCCGCTTTCTGAATCAATCAGGAGCAGCATTCAAAGCTCCGGAATGGAAGACTTTATAACACTGGCAGGGCCGGTCCCATTCGCCGAGGAACTTGTACCGAATCTCAAGTCGCGTGTAGACATATTTCTGTGCGCCCATACTCAAGCCGACCCCTCTTGTACGTACTTGGAGACGATGGGATGCGGGGTTCCGATTGTCGGCTATAACAATGATGCGTTTACTGGCGTGCTGGCACTTGGTGGCGGCGGTCTGGCCAGCCCCATGGGCAAGCCGGAGGAAATCGCCGAAGCCATTGTCGAACTCGATCACGATCGAGTGAGGCTCGCCTCGCTTATTGATGAGGCGGCAGCGCTTTCATCCAATCACACGTTCGAAAAAACCTTCGCGTGCCGTATAAATCATCTTCGATCCATTGCAGGAATATGAAGGTTAGATAGAGTCCCAAGCTGCCAACGGATTAGGGTAAAACCAGAGCAGCTGTTTCGCCCCCCGCGTTTCTGTCGACGACCGTCACAAAAAATCAAAATTGCCATGTGTTTCCCTCGACCCTTGATACGTCGCAGTTCTTCACTGCCCGTTCTGTTTGTCTGGAGTTTTCTCAATGCCCTCGCCCAAATCCCTGCCCACTGCACTGCTGGGCCTGGCCCTTGCCTGTCCGGCCATGGTCGAAGCCCAAGGCATTGAACTGGGACAAGTGCTGATCGGGGCTGAGGACCGCAGCGGCGAAGATGTGTCGATCGAGGACGCCAAGGTCCGTCTTGCCCAGGTGCCCGGCGGCAGCAACGTGGTCGACATGCGCCGCCCCCTGCAGGGCCGTGTGGCCAGCAACCAGGATGTATTGGCCTATCAGCCAGGCATTTATGCCCAGTCTGCCGGCAACGAAGGGGTGAAGATCTCGATCCGTGGCTCGGGGATCAACCGCGCGCCGGGTGCCCACGCCTCGGGTTTGTACACCATGCTCGACGGCCTGCCTCTCTCTGGCCCGGGCGGCACACCTTATGAACTGCTGGAACCGCTGTGGCTCGATCACGTGGAAGTGCTGCGTGGCGCCAACGGTTTCGACCGGGGCGCCCTCGCCTTGGGCGGCGCCATCGATTACGTCAGCCACACGGGCTACAACGCACCACGGTTGCAGGTGCGCTACGCGATGGGCAGCCACGGCTATGTTCAGCGCCAGGTCAGCTCCGGGCAGGTGCTGGGCGATTTCGACTACTACGTGGCGATGACCGACGCCAGTTCCGATGGCTATCAGGACCACACGGCCAGCGAGAGCCAGGGCACAATCTTCAACGTCGGTTATCGCTTCAACCCGAACCTGGAAACGCGCTTTTACCTGCGCTATCGCGAGACCGACAACGACCTCGCCGGGCGCGTGACCAAGCACTCCATCGAACACGACCCACGGGCGGCCAACCCCGCTTACGTATCGCGGGACGACAGCCGCAAGCAGCCGGGCAGCACCTTTTTCGGCAACAAGACCACCTACTACATCGATGACGATTCAAGCATCCAGACCGGTCTTGTCTACCACGACTATCCCATGGATCTGCGTGAGGGTCCCAACCGCCTGAAGGTGGCGTACACGGATGTCAGCGGTACGTTCGACTACAAGCGTCGCGACACGCTCTGGGGTCTGGAAAGCAATAGCACGCTGGGTTTGCGCGTGACCAAACACCTGCCCAATGCCGGCGCCAGCGAGTTGGTGCGCATCCCCACCGGCAACACCGCCGGCTACGCGCCGGGCACGCACATGCGCAACTTCACCTATCAGGGCTCGGACACGGTCCTGCATGTTGGCAATGACCTGGAGATCGCCGACGACCTGTGGCTGACCACCGGCCTTGCCGCGATCTACACCCGCCGCGAAAGTGAAGTCACGTACCCGCAATCGGGCGGCAAGACCAGCCTCAACGATTGGGACTACGCGCCACGCGTGGGCCTGCGCTATCAACTGACACCTGACCTGCAACTGTTCGGCAACCTCAGTCGCTCGGTCGAGGCGCCACATCCGTGGTCACTGATCTACAGTTCCAACATTCGATTCCCGGCCGGCAACGGCCCCGCTACAGGCACCCAAAGCGACCCGATCGAGTTGCAAAACCAGACGGCTACCACCCTGGAAATCGGTGGTCGTGGTGACAGCGCAATGGGCCAATGGAGCCTGGCCTGGTATTACGCGCAAGTGCAGCACGAGTTGCTTTCGGTGTTGCCGGATGCCAACGCCACCACGCCCTACGAGCTCAACGCCAGCCCGACCGTGCACCAAGGCGTGGAAGCCAGCCTCGAAAGCAACCTGTGGTCGCGGGCCGACGGTGGCCAATTGAACCTGCGTCAGAGCTATACCTTCAGTGACTTCCACTACCGTGACGACGACCGTTTCGGCGACAACCGCTTGCCTGGCCTGCCGATGCACTACTACCAGGGCGAACTGCGCTACGACTGGCCAATGGGCTTCTTCGCTGCGCTCAACACGCAGCTCCTGTCCAAGGTTGCGGTGGATTACGCCAACAGCTACTACGCCGATCCGTACGCGCTGTTCGGCGCCACGCTCGGTTACAACTCGCCCAAGGGCGACTGGCAGACCTGGCTGGACCTGCGCAACCTGACCGACAAGCACTACGCCGCCACCGTCACGCCGGGCTATGACGACAAAGGGCTGGATGCGGCACGCTCCACACCGGGTGAAGGTTTCGGGGTGTATGCCGGGGTGTCGTGGAGTTTGCTCTGACAACCTGACGGTCTGGTATTCCGGGCGCGACGACCGGAAAATTTCGGCACGCTGCGCCGGAACCGGGCTTTACTGGAAGAAGGTGCGCAGATGGCCGTGGGCTGCATGCTCCCGGCATCGGGCAAGCACCGTAACTGCCTGCGAATGAACCGGACAACTAAGTCGCACCCATTGGCGGGCGCCCGAGGTCAATACAACACCCGTCGAGGGTGAGGACGAGCCATTTGCGCATGTCCCGGTTCATCCCCGCCATGCTGCTCGCACTGCTGCTCGCCGGCTGCGCCACCACGCCTTTGCCCCATGAGTTCAGCGAGGCCATACCTGCCAGCGATTCGGCGTTCGGGCGTTCGATCCAGTCCCAGGCTGCCCCGCATGAGGGCCGTTCGGGCTTTCGCCTGTTGCCTAACAGCAGTGAAGCGTTCCGCGCGCGTGCCGAGTTGATCCGCAATGCGCAGAAAAGCATCGATGTGCAGTACTACATCGTGCATAACGGGCTCAGCACCCGGGCATTGGTCCGTGAAATTCTGCTGGCCGCCGATCGCGGCGTACGCATTCGCATACTGCTCGATGACACCGCCACCGACGGCCAGGAAGAAGTCATCGCGACCCTCGCCGTGCACCCGAATATTTACATCCGTGTCTTCAACCCTCTGCATCTCGGGCGCAGCACCCTGGTTACCCGAACCATGGGCCGCCTGCTCGATCTTTCCCAACAGCACCGGCGCATGCACAACAAATTATGGCTGGCCGACAACAGCGCGGCGATCGTCGGCGGACGCAACCTGGGCGATGAATACTTCGACGCCAAACCCGATCTCAACTTCACCGACATGGACCTGCTGTGCTTCGGCCCGGTTGCCGAGCAGTTGGGCCACAGCTTCGATCAGTACTGGAACAGCGCCCTGAGCCAGCCGATCAGTGACTTCCTGCTCAACAAGCCAACAGCCGAGGACTTGGCCAAGAGCCGCCAACGCCTGGAGCAATCGCTGCAAAGCACGCGGATCGAAAACAACGCCCTGTTCGACCACCTCATGACCTACCGGACCCAACCGCAACTCGCGACCTGGCGCCAGCAGCTTATCTGGGCGCATAGCAAAGCGATGTGGGACGCGCCGAGCAAAGTACTGGCCGACGGCGAACCGGCCCTCGCGCTGGTGATGTCGACGCAACTGCGGCCCGAACTCGACAGCGTCAACAAGGAGCTGATCCTGATTTCGGCCTATTTCGTCCCGCAGCAACCAGGCATGCGCTACCTGCTCGGGCGTGCCGATGCCGGCGTCGATGTGCGCCTGCTGACTAACTCACTGGAAGCCACCGATGTGCCGGCGGTGCACGGCGGTTATGCGCCCTACCGCAAAACCCTGCTCGAACATGGCGTGAAACTCTATGAACTGCGGCGCCAGCCGGACGACCCCGGTGGTGGTTCGTCCTTTGGTTTCAGTGGTGGTTCGGACTCCAGCTTGCACACCAAAGCCATGATCCTCGACAAGCAGAAGGTGTTCATCGGCTCCTTCAATTTCGACCCGCGCTCGGTGTTCTGGAACACCGAAGTCGGGGTGCTGGTGGACAGCCCTGAACTGGCCGGCTACCTGCGCAAGCTGGCGCATGAGGGCATGGCGCCAGCCGTCAGTTACCAGGCCCGCCTGGAAAACGGCGAAATCGTCTGGATCGCTGAAGACGACGGCCGCCTGTATACCCTGCGCAAGGAGCCCGGCGGTAAATGGCGTAGCTTCAAAGCCTGGCTCAGCGACACAATCGGCCTGGAGAAAATGCTCTAGATCGGGGCCGACAACTCGAAGGTATTGCACTTGTGGGGTCGCCCATATCGACTATCGTTAAAGCTCACACTCAAAGGTGAACATTTTGAGTAACGAGCGGTAGAACTCCCCCGGGTTATGACTGGGGGAAATCAAGTGATTGAGTACTCTTGATCAGGAGGAAGATCATCATGATTCGCAAGCCTTACCTGACTGCACTGGCGACACTGGCCCTCGTTGCTGGCGTGTACGGGGTTTCGGTACCGGCCTACGCAACCGACCAGGCTGACCAACGGCAAGAATCGCGCGACACCAAGCAAGAAGGGCGAGATGCCGCCAGGGAAGTGAAGGAAGAATGCAAAGAAGGCGATGAAAAAAGCCGTAACGATTGTCGTCAGGACAAGCGCGACACCAAGCAAGACAACCGCGACACGGCTCGAGACATCAAATACTAGTCGTCAACCGAACCCGGCTCCCTGTGGCTGCCGGGTCTGAAAACGTTCGATCTGTTCGGGGATCGGGTGTAACTGCGCGGCGAATTCACGCGAATGTGCCGCACACTAACACTGCCCAGGGAGATCAAGGGTGCGGCCCTTCCCGCTCATCCAGAACCAAAGGCAGTGCATATGAAACAGGCACTTGGGTACTTCACCAAACGGGTGATTGCTGGACTGCTGGTCATCATCCCGATCTACCTTGCCATCCTGTTGCTGCTCAAGGGCATGAAATCGCTTGGGCAACTGGTGCGGCCTTTCACTCAAATCCTTCCAGACTGGCTTCCCGCCGAGCAGTTGTTATCACTCATTCTGGTGTTGTTGATTTGCTTCCTGATCGGCTCTGCCTTGCGCACCCGTCTGGGACAGCGGGCCCGTGATCGAGTGGAAAAGAGGTTCTTCGAACGAATCCCCGGCTACGGGTTGTTCCGCAGCCTGACGCAACAGGTCGCGGGTGACAGCCGCCAAACCGTCTGGAAGCCTGCCCTGGTCGAAATCGAAGACGCCCTCGTCCCGGCCTTCATCATCGAAGTGTTCGAGGACGGCCGCTACACGATATTCGTCCCGTCGGTGCCCACGCCACTGGCCGGTGCCGTCTACATTCTCGACGGGAACCGCGTGCATCCACTGGACGTTTCCTTCACCGACGCCTTCAAAGTCATCTCCAAATGGGGCTCGGGCGCCAAGGATCTGGTGGCTGCGATGGAGAACGGCGCAAACCGGCGAGAAGCCGCGGTGCTGACGGAGCAGGCGAAAATCGCGCCCTGAACAAACTGAGACAAGGGTCGCGATGCGACCCTTGGCTTTCCTCGCTTCACGACTGATCGGATCGCCCACCCTCCTTCACCGTGCGGCTGACACGTTGGCGGATTCGCGATTTTCTTGCTCGAGCCTTTTGAATCATGGCGTCGAGTTGGGCGATCAGATCATCAACATCGATCTCCACAAACTCCTCCTGCTCGATTGCAAGAATGCGATTGGCGAACTCCTGACTGTATTCCGGCCATTCGCGGTTCTCCACGTCATTCGCTACAGCAGTGAGCGTCCACTTACCTGCGATTTCGTGACCGACTAACAGACCTTCATGCTGAAGCTCACGCACTGCGGCCTGAAGCTGGATTTCATCGACCTGCGGGCACTCTCGCCCTAACCCCTCGCGCAGGTCGGCGAGACTCAATCCCGAGGAACAGAGGTGAATGATTAATATACGAAGTGAGTGCATTTCCATCGCCAGGGGCCTAAGTGTCGTTCAGGATTTCCCACTCGTGTCCGCCGAGTGGGAATGGATTGCCACGTACAAACCTGAGAGGGTCAGGCCAGGTCGTAGCCGATCATGAACAAGGCGGCTTCCAGCGCGCGAAGCGCATTGGTCGGGGCAGCAACATGCGTGTTGAAGCGACTCGCCTGCGCCGCCGGGTGATCCAGTGCGGCGCTCAATACCCAGCTGGCACGCAGATTCCACAACGCGTGATGACGCCCGGCACGAAGTCGTTTGAAGTAGAGATTGCCAACTGCAGGATTACGGCGCTTGGGAACCAATGTGTTTTCACCTTCCTTGGCCGCCGACCATGGGAAACACAGTTCTTTGGGCACCTGGCTCAAGCCCTTGGCCTGACAGTATTTTGCGACCAGCCAGCCCATGGCAGCGGCGACGCGGCTGTCGTAGATCACGAAGTTGTCGCAGATCAAAGAATAGATTTTGGTCATTCCCGAGTTGAAGCGCAGGCCTGCAGCACGCAACACAGGCGACTCGGAATCTTGCGCATCGATCGCCATTTTCACGCTTTGCAGCATGCTAGCCAAACCACGCTCGTTGGCCTTCAGCCAATCAGTGTTGCGCGCGGTAACGCCTCCCCAAGCCATCACATCCGCCGACGCCTGCAGACAGAGGGCATCATTGCCGCCAGCGGCCTGCAGATCCCGACGAAGCGCGTCCAGTGCAATTGCGTTGCTTGTGGTGCAGGCGCCCGCGTTGTAACCCAAGCGCACGTTGCCAGGATGATTCCAGCTATAGCGCTGGAAGGCGTCGTAGAGGCTGGTGCAAGCCCACTGTGCGTTGCTGCGGCGATTGGTGTAAGCGTGCTGAAAAAGAGTGCTCGACTCGAGCTCGGTGGCCAGCCAGGTGACGAAGCCAGCAACGTGCGCAACGCAGAGATAGGAATGACGCTTCATGGGATATTTTTGCTCCTGTGGGCTGGATTGGCAGGATCGCTCACCAGCAGAAGCATGAAACCAGATACCCTGCCCAGATTTTGTCCAGGTTGAAATAAATGTCACTACTTAATTATCGCCGTGAGCGCTTGCTGGACGTTTTAAGCCGTCAATCGCAATGGCTTTCAGCAAGCGCGCTGCATGAGCTGCTTAAAAGTTCCAGCAGCGAACCGGTCGGCTCACTGAAAACAACCAAGCGCGATCTCGAGTTTCTGTTCGATGAAGGCTATGCCACCTTCGAAGATAAAGGTAACGGCCTGGCACGCTTGTGGCGTCTGGAAAAATACCGCCACGCCCTGACGTTGCTCCCGACCGAAGCCATGACCCTTGCGGCCATCTTTGACCATGCCAATCGGTTCGGCCTTCACACCCATACCGACCAACTCAAGGGCTTGAAAACCTACGCCAACAGAGTTATGAACCGGGTTGAAAAACGCAAGATCGAGATAGAGAAACGCATTACCACCGGGACCCGCTTTCTGGTACTTGCGCCTGGCAAAGCCGATCTCGGCCATCTCAAAAGACTGCAGCAGGCTATTTGCTACGACGAGCCGCTTGAAGTCACCTACCTGCCCAGAGATGCCGACGGGGTCCAGTGCGTATACCAACTCAAACCCCTGGGGCTATCGCATCAAGATTCCAATACCTACCTTTCCGCCTACGTCCTGGAAGAGGAATGGGCTGACGGCTACGTACCCGATCCGGAAAAACCACGTGGCAAATACAGTAGCAACGGACCGAATTCGATGTGCGCACTCATGCTGCACCGGATCGTGAAGATCGAACCGGGCAAACGCTCCATTGAGGACCCGCAAGGCTACGACATTCATTCGTTCGAAGCCCAACAACATCTCATGACGATTCATGATAAGGACCCGGTCGATCTGGTTTTGCGTTTGAGTGCCAACTTGTACAACAGGCTCTGGGAAAATCCATTAACCGAAGAGCAGAAACTGCAGCAGGAGAGTGATGGCTGGTGGAAGCTCACCTGCCGCATTCAGGACTCTCAGGGTTTGCGGCTATTTCTGCTAAGCAACGCAGCTGACATCGAGGTAAAAAAACCGGCCAATCTCCGAGCCCATGTGCACGACACGCTTCAGCGAGCACTGACGTTGTATGGTGGATAAGCGGTGCAACGGCTGTACTCCTTATCCGGGATAGCCAATCAGACAACTCAGCCCGGCAAAAAAGCTGCCTCCATCAGGCAGCTCCCGCGCATCGTTCTATCAATGGCAGATTCGCTAACCCGCCACCTGACAACCTGCCCTGCTCCAGATCGAACGGCAAAACCCAAAGTTTCAGTTTGTCCGAGAAGATGAACGGCTCATCCAGTGCAAAGTGGGAGATTCCTGGTTTCGAACTGCCAAAGGTCGACGGAAACTCAACCTTGGACCAGATAGGCGCCTGACGGAACACGCTTTCGCAGTTTCTTGCACTTGCCGGGTGCGGGCTGCTGCCCCGGCGGACGATCGGGAAACCAGATTCGGCATTTGCCCGGAGGCGGCCAATGGCCGCGGGGAATCGCCACCTCGTCGTTCGCGGGCTCTGGCGCCACCGAAGCCACTTGCGGTTGGCCTACATTCCGTGGCGTGCCCACCGTTGGAAAGTCCGATACACGCTCAGCGTTTGCGCGAACGAGATTGCCGGCGTTGCGCCCAATGTCCTGGTTGGATTGTTCAGCAATGGCTATTTCTGCTTCGCGGCGCCTTTGGGCCTCTTCTTCGAGCCCCTTCTGCACTGCGATCCGGTCCTCTTGGGCGTTCGGTGGGGAACTCGAAGCCTTGGCCTGCTGCGCCGCCTGGATCAATTGGAAGTTGCGGTTACGTAACTCGACGTTGCGCCCAACCCGCATGTTCGAGCGCGCCGCCAACGTTTCAGCCTGTTCGTACTGCCCCTGCTGAAGGCGCAACACACCCAGATAATGCAGCGTCGCCGGATTGTTCGGCTGGATATGCAGGGCACGCTCCAGCGTGGCGGCGGCTTGATCCACCTGGCCAGCTTCATACTGGCGCGAAGCAGTTTCGATCAAGGTGGTTGATGCGCTGTTGCTTTGTGCAGGCGCTCTTAGCTCGGCAGCGACCGAGCAAAGCGACGCGACAGCGCAGAACGCCAGGAGGAGACCCGGCAGGAAACGTTTGGTTGGCATCAGGGGGCAGACTCGGCTGATCTCGGACGGCGCTGCCGTAAAACAGGCCACCAGCGCTGGTCGGTGTCGCCGACACAGGGGCCCTATTGACTTGGCCGCCACCCTGAAGTTCCCGCGCCTGGCGCGGCTATATGCCTACCCAAAAACTGTTTTTTCGGGAATGAACACATTACAAACCGAAAAACTTGAATAGCCACAATGCCCCCATCCCGACCGCCAGCGTCAGGACAGTGTTTCGAGTCTGCCAGGCCACCCAGGCAGCCAGGATGGCGGCGGGTATCTGCGGGTTACTCCATACGAACTCGCCCTGCCCGTTCGGGTACACCACGGCGGGGAGTACCAGGGCGGCCAGCACACTCGCCGGTACGTAAAGCAACGCCCGACTGAGCAGCGCCGGGATGCGCAAGCGGCCATACAGCTCGACAAAGGAAAGTCGCATGGCGAACGTGCCCAGACCGACCGCGAGGAACAGTCCCCACAAGGCCAAATCACTCATGGTGTCTCCCTCTCGACGTCATCAATCATCGCATCGGCCAAAGGTCTTTTGCGAACGCTCTCGGTCACCAGTCCCGCGATGACGCCGCCAATGGAAGCGGTGACCAGTCCAAGGTTATAGGGCATATCGACTGCAAAAACGGCCAGC
Organism: Pseudomonas sp. GL-RE-29; assembly: GCF_019947275.1. Taxonomy (NCBI): domain Bacteria; kingdom Pseudomonadati; phylum Pseudomonadota; class Gammaproteobacteria; order Pseudomonadales; family Pseudomonadaceae; genus Pseudomonas; species Pseudomonas sp. GL-RE-29. The sequence continues at coordinate 66,717 of NZ_JAGYGD010000003.1, read as the reverse complement.
AGCCCACCGACCACGGCGGCAGCCAGACTCGGCTTGCTACGTATGCCGGGCACCAGAAGTGCCAGGAAAGAAAGTGGAATGGCAAAGCTCAAAGACCAGGTCTCGGGAATGCTTGCGCCCAGATAAATGCCTGCCAATACAGACAATTGCCACGACAACCACATCGAAAACGCTGTGCCGGCATAGTAATAGTGCGCGAATGGCCCCAGCTCGCCAGAGGAAAGCTTGAGCGTGCTCAGTGCATAAGACTGGTCAGAAAGCATGTAGGACAACGGCCACGTCCAGCGCCGGGGTAAATGGTGCAGATGCGGGGCCAGCGATGCGCTGTACATGATGAAGCGCAAGTTGATCACCAGCGCCGTGACCACAATCGCCAGCGGCACAACACCCGTATGCAGCAATTGCAGGGCGACCATTTGAGCGGAACCTGAGTAGAACAGCAGCGTCATGCCCATGGTCGTGCCCGGTGACATACCCATATTGATCGCCATGACCCCCGTGAGCAGGCCGAATGGAATGACACCGGGAATCAACGGAAGAAGCGCCCTGACACCTTGCATGAACGCTTCCCTTCCTGTTCGGTAAGGCATTTCGACTCCTGTTTGATTTTGCATCGCCGGTTCGATTTGACCGCGACGCGGGTCGCTCTGATGCGGATAGCCGGGATATTGCGACAGTCCGGCTCGCCGGACAATCGCTGGGCTTCGACCACTCACCTGTGGCGAGGGAGCTTGCTCCCGCTGGGCCGGGCTGGCGCACCAGCACGAAGCGGCCCCAAAAAAATGGGATCGCTTCGCAGTCCAGCGGGAGCAAGCTCCCTCGCCACGAATATCCTGGCGTTTGAATGATTGTTGAGTTCGTAGGGTATTGAACCTGTGGGTAGACAATCTAGCGCATGCCTAAGCCCTGATGCAGAGTTCATTGCCATAGCGATACATGGCTTGTTTAACGGCCGTCAGGGTTACTTCCTGAAAGCCACAAGACCTTGCGCCGTTGCCTACGCTTACGCCAGAATCCGCCGGCTTGTGCGCCGTTGGCCTTGGTTCTATCGTTTCCGTGTCGCTGCCAATTCAGCGACCAGGCTTGGAACCCTGGCGAATAAACGGCGCATAACGCCCTTCATAACATTTGCTTGCACGCTGCTAAGTGTGTGCTCCGTTATGGCGGCTGTGCGTGGGAGACTTTAGGGTCTGCCGGGTTCCGTTTACCCCGGGTTCCAACCTGCGTACAGCTGCCACCCTTCGCTTGGAACCGAAAGGAGCAGCTACAACTTGTAGACGGAGAGTAGCCATGTTCAAAGTCACGCCCAACCCGCCGGAAACCGATCCGGTGTCCCCGTACGAGCCCGGCTCGAAGAAACTCAACGAAGCCGCCGAAAACGCCCTCGACTTCCACTTCGCCTCAATCGCCGACATCAAAGCCACACCCCGCACACCCAGCTCACTGTTCACGGTTGACCCTGAAGCCGATACCGAAACCCTGGCGGTTTATCTGGTCGAGACATTGGCCTCGGTCGATGTGATGGTCCACCAGTTAGTGGATCACTTGGAGGGTGCGTCGCGCTATGCCCTGTTGGGGATTTCCAACAGCATCATGGTGGCGGAAATCACGGCGAACCGCATGCTGGATCAGATTGACCCGTCGGAGTAGCGGCGGTTAATACAGCGGCTCTGTTTGGGGCCGCTGGGCATCGACCACTAACCTGTGGCGAGGGAGCTTGCTCCCGCTGGGCCGGGCTGACGCTCCAGCATGACGTGCCCCACCAAAAAAAGGGACTGCTTCGCAGTCCAGCGGGAGCAAGCTCCCTCGCCACGTTTCGGTGAGTGGTCGTGTAAACGCTTGAAGATGATCAAGCCAATAGTTCGGTGATCCACCGGGCTTGTTGCATGAGGTCTTGCACCCTCTCCTCGGGCACCGCCTGCCGCGCCCGCTCGAACTGGATCAGGGTCTTCTGCTTTTCGCGCAGCATGCGCTGCCACTTGGCCAGGAATGCTGGACTGCGCGCCTGCATTTGCAGCGGGCCGAAGTACAGTTCCTCGGCGGAATAGATCACCGGCCCGATGCGCTCGGCGACGATGATTTCGTAGTCGAAACGGTTTTCCCGCAGCACTTCCTCGCTGAGGATGCGGTAGCCGTTTTCCATCAACCATTGGCGCAGTGGCTGCTCGCCGCCGTTGGGTTGCAGGATCAGGCGCTCCTGGCCACTCAGGTGTGCCTTGCCGCTGTCGAGGATGTCGCGAATCGTCTCGCCGCCCATGCCACAGATGCTGATGGCGGTGATCCCGTCGCCCGGCTCGATCGCTGCCAGACCATTGGCCAGACGCACGGTGATCCGCTGGTCCAGGTCGTTCTCGCGCACGGTGCGTTGCGCCGCGTGGAATGGCGTCAATGCCACCTCGCCGGCCACCGCCGCCGCGATGGCGCCACGGCGCATCAAGGACACCGGCAGATAACCGTGATCCGAGCCGATATCGGCCAGGCGCGCATCGGCAGGCACATGCGCCGCCACCCGCTCCAGGCGCATGGACAATGTCTGTTCGTTCAACTGCAGTTCCTTTTCACCACGACTGTCCGGCGCCTGTGTCCGGATCGGGGCGTGATTCTGGCGAGCTACGGCGTGTATTTCAAATTTTTGCGACCAGAGCCATGGTCCGACCGGTACCGATCACTCGCATACCCTCCTGAAGCGGGCCCTGGTCATCGACCGTTTCTGGCGGAACTTTTACGCAGCCTGAGAAACTGCAATGGGTTGTGGGTTCAAGTGCTCAGTAATCCCAGAAAGCCGCTACCCAGCGAAAGGCATCACCGTCGACGGCCACTCGGCCAACGGAGGGAAACGGCAGGTGCGTGGCGACAAACAGCTCACCGCTCGCCGCGGCTTCTTGCATGAGGCGGACCCGAACGCGAACCGACTCTTCAGGGTCATGTTCAAAGCCGTTGTGCCAGTCCGGGTGTTCGAATGCCACCGGAAACAAGGCGTCGCCGGCGAAGGTCAGGCGCTGGCCGCCGGACGTCACGTAGACCACGCTGTGCCCCGGGGTGTGGCCACCGGTGAGTTTGGCGACCACGCCCGGTGCCACCTCGTACTCGTCTTCGAAGGTCCGCACGTTGCTGCGGTAATCGTTGATGAACTGATTGGCGGTTGCCCGCAAGACGTCCGGCACCGGCGAAGGCATTTCGGTGTGGGTGAAATCCGGCGACTCCCAGAACGCGACCTCGGTCGCCGCCACGTGGATGCGCACGTCTGGTCGCAACTTGTGCTTCACCTCATCGACCAGCAGCCCGCCAATGTGGTCCATGTGCATATGGGTAATCACCACGTCGGTCACGGAACCGAGATCGATACCGGCCGCCTCCAGGCGCTTGGGAAATTGCCCGGCCCGGGGAAACCCAGGGAACTGCCCGCCCAGGCCAGCATCGACGAGAATAGTCTGACTACCGCTTCGAATCACCAGCACGTTCAACGCCCAATCGAACGCGTCCGGCCCCAGGAACATATCCTTGAACCAGGCCGCACGGGCAGCAGGATCAGCATTGGTGGACATGGTCGAGGTCGGCAGCGGCAGCACGCCATCGCTGATCACCAGCACGTCAATCTCGCCGACCCGCAGCGCATAGCGCGACGGCACCAACTCCTCGAAGCCAACTCCATTGGAATGTGAAGTGTTGAGTGATGCAGCCTTTTGGGTGGGGTGGTTCAGATGCGTTGTCATGGTCGTTCTCCGATTGCCTGGGTCAATAATCTCGGGCCGAAAGCCCCTCTCTCGGCACGAAAGCGACGGATCGCCCGAGAGTGAGTCTGCATCGTGGGACAACGCGGCAGCTACCATACGTGGGTATGGTGCGGATGCACTTTAGCGTGATCGAGTGCGGCAAAAAGGGAACTGGATTCGGCGCATCGCCGTCATGTCAGGTGTTCTCGCGCATCGGTGTGACCGAGTGACTTGAGCCGCGCAACGGGCGAATCGCGCCTGTCATAACGCGCAAAAAACAAATAGCTGCCCTTCCCTATCGACAACTATTGGCCAAAAGCACAGGTAGACAACGAACCCGGCCGTTAGCCAGTGGTCACAACCATTGATGGCCTCGCAACTGTACACAGGAGCGAAGCTTGCAAATCACACAATTCAGGGTGCGCCGGATAACTTTCAGCGGGTTCGGTTCCTGTTAGATGCCGACAGCTGCAACCATCCAATGCTCCCTTTTCGGAGTACGCAAATGACTCAATCAACCCGCTTCTTCCTGTCGCTTTTCCTCGCGGCTGCCTCATTAGTCTCGACCGGTCTGCTGAACACCGCAGCAGCGGCCACCGCCGAAGACCTGAATGCCGACTCTCGGCAAACGTTGCAGCTTCTCAACAAGACCACGCCATCGGCCGAAAAAATTTCCCACCAGGCCAAGGCTGTACTTGTCTTCCCGAAAATCATCAAGGCGGGCCTGGTATTCGGCGGTAGCTATGGTGAAGGCGTATTAATGAAGGGCAAAGACGTCGTGAACTATTACAACTCCGTCGGCGGTTCGTGGGGGCTGCAAGCAGGCGCCCAGTCGTATGGTTATGTGGTTTTTCTGATGACTGACAAAGCGGTGAAATACATCACTGATACCAAAGGTTGGGAAATCGGCGTAGGGCCAACCGTTGTTGTGGTGGATGAAGGGATGGCGAAAAACCTGTCCAGCTCGACAATGAAAGACGACGCCTACGCGTTCATCGTTGACCAGCAAGGTTTAATGGCCGGGGTCAGCATCGAAGGCACGAAAATTTCTCTGATCAAGCGCTAGAGGCGCCTTTTCAGCTTTTTGGTCGATTGCTGTCACATCAATCGGCAGCAATCGACCAGAAGCGAAGAGCCCACGGATTTCTAACCAACTGTTTTTTATAAAGAAAATAGTTTTATAAAGCAGTGTTTAGTAATTCACCGCATTTGCGTATGATATTGATTATCAAATAACATCAATTCATATGTGAGTTCGCATGTACACCTCATCTCCCCTGTGTCCACAAAACTCCGTTACGCCGCGCTCGCCTACGGCACTGCGCCCCCTGGCTCTCGCAGTGCACATGCTTGCAGCCGGTATCGCCATGACTGCGCCCGCCGTGCAAGCGGCGGAACAGACTGAGCAGGCCGAGACGGGAAGCGCCGTGACCCTGGCGCCGATCGCGATCACCGAAACAGCCACTGCCGAACGCAGCGGCGTCACCGAAGACACCAACTCCTACACCACTGACTCCGCACGCACGGCCACGCCGTTGAACATGTCGCTGCGCGAAACGCCGCAGTCCGTCAGCGTTATCACCCAGCAGCGCATCCAGGACCAGGATCTGAAAACCATCCTCGACGTGGTCAACAATGCCACTGGTGTGTCGGTCAATCGCTACGAGACAAGCCGCGCCCAGTTCAACGCCCGGGGCTTTGAGCTCAACTCGCTGATGATCGATGGCGTACCCACCATTTATGAGCAGCCATGGAGTTCGGGGGAGATTTTCAGCAGCCTGGCCATGTATGACCGCGTTGAAGTGGTGCGCGGTGCCAACGGTTTGATGACCGGTGCCGGTGATCCTTCCGCCTCCCTCAACATGGTGCGCAAGCGCGCCAACAGCAGAGATTTGAAGGGTTCGGTGGAGTTGAGCGCCGGCACGTGGGACACCTATGGCATGGAGGCCGATGTGTCCACAGCGCTGAACGAGGAAGGCACGATCCGCGCGCGTTTGGTCGGGGAGACCAACGAAGGCGACACCTGGATCGACATGAACTCGAACAAACGCCAGACCCTCTACGGCACCATGGATATCGACCTGACGCCCGACACCACGCTCTGGTTCGGCTTGAGCCGGCAAGAAAGCAATGCCGAGTCGCCAATGTGGGGCGGTCTGCCCGTCTGGTACGCCGACGGCGGCCGCACCAACTGGAGCCGTTCGAAGACCACCTCCGCTGACTGGAGCAAATGGGACACCACCTACGAGACCTACTTCGTCAATCTCGATCACCGCTTTGCCAACGACTGGCAGGTCAACCTCAGCTACAACCGCGGCGAGCGCACCAGCGACTCTTCCCTGCTGTACCTGTCCGGCAATCCAGGCAGAAACGGTAGCTCCGGCATGTCTTCGTTCCCGGCGACCTACAAGACCGAGACCACCCAGGACGACTACGGCATCCGCTTCAATGGCCCGTTCTCGTTCCTGGGTCGTGAGCACGAATTGGCATTCGGTTATGTGGACAGCAAGCAGAAGTTCGACGCCGACTCCCTCGACGCGCAATCCGGCTTTGACGGCGTGGCCGATTTCGATGCCTACAACGGCCATTTCCCCGAGCCGATCTGGGGCCCGCGAACCGACTACGGATACAGCGAGACTCGCCAGAAAGGCCTGTACGCAGCCACTCGCCTGAACGTGACCGACGATTTGAAAGTGATTCTCGGCGCGCGTGAGAGCTGGTACGAAAAAACCAGTGATGACATCTACTCGGAAGTGAGCAAGGTCGATGTCGATCATGAGCTGACCCCCTATGCCGGCGTCGTCTACGACCTCACCGACAACCTCTCGGCCTATGCCAGCTACACGGAAATCTTCCTGCCGCAGTCGGTCCGCGACAGCAGTGGCCAGACATTGGAACCAATCGTTGGCGAGAGCACCGAACTCGGTCTGAAGGGCGAATACTTCGGTGGCCGCTTGAACGCCTCCGCTGCGATTTTCCAGATCAAGCAGGACAATCTGGGCCAGAGCACCGGCGTGCTGATCGATCCTTCGAACCCGGTCGGCGGTTTCGCCTACGAGGCCAGCGAAGGCGCAACCAGCAAGGGTTTCGAGCTGGAAGTGTCCGGCGAACTCGCGACGGACTGGAATGCCTCGCTGGGTTACACCCAGTTCAAGGCTGAAGATGCCCACGGCGACGACGTCAACACGCTGTACCCGACCAAATTGCTGCGCACCTTTACCACCTACCGTCTGCCAGGTGCTTTCAACAAACTGACCATTGGCGGCGGGGTCAACTGGCAGGACTCGATCTACACCTACGCCGTCAACCCGGCGGGCAACTCCGAGAAGATCCAGCAGGATGCCTATGCGCTGGTCAACCTGATGGCGCGCTACGAGATCACCGAAAACCTCTCGGCCCAAGTGAACGCCGACAACGTCACCGACCAGAAGTACTTCGACATCTTCGATGCCTATGGTGCCCTGACGTACGGTGCGCCGCGCAGCATTACCGCTTCGGCGAAATACCGCTTCTAAGCACGTTTGCAGTGACCGCCTAAAACCAAAAAAGCACCTCAGGGTGCTTTTTTGGTGTGTGCTATCAGCGGGACAAGGCCGTCACATTGGCCCGCGCCGTGTGCAGCTTTTTGTAGCTGTCGATCAGCCGCAGGTGTCGATCAAGTCCTTCCAGTTTCATGCTCGTCGGCGTCAAGCCGTAGAAACGCACGCTGCCTTCCACGGAACCAATCACGGCGTCCATGCGCTCGTTGCCAAACATGCGGCGGAAGTTGACCTGGTAATCGTCGAGCTCCAGGTCGTCGTCCAATTGCACTTCCAGCACCACATTCAAGGCCTGGTAAAACAACCCGCGCTCGACCGTGTTGTCGTTGTACTGCAAGAAGGCTTCAACCAGCTCTTTTGCCTCGTCGTATTTCTTCAAGGCGACGTAGATCAGTAGCTTCAACTCCAGGATCGTCAACTGACCCCAGGCCGTATTGTCGTCAAACTCGATGCCGATCAATGTGGTGATGTCGGTGTAATCGTCCAGCTCACTGTTTTCCAGACGCTTGACCAGTGCTCTCAAACCGACGTTGGTCAGGCTGTGCAGGTTCAGGATATCGGAACGGAACGACAGCGCCTTGTTGGTGTTATCCCAAATCAAATCTTCTATCGGATAAATTTCCGAATAGTCCGGCACCAGAATGCGGCAAGCCTTGGCGCCGATGTGCTCATACACCGCCATGTACACTTCTTTGCCCATGTCTTCGAGGATGCCGAACAAGGTCGCGGCTTCATCGGTATTGGAGTTTTCACCGTGGCCGGAGAAGTCCCACTCGACAAACTCGAAATCCGACTTGGCACTGAAGAAGCGCCACGACACCACGCCGCTGGAATCGATGAAGTGCTCGACAAAGTTGTTCGGTTCAGTGACTGCGTGACCTTCAAAGGTCGGCTGAGGCAGGTCGTTCAAACCTTCAAAACTGCGACCTTGCAGCAGTTCGGTAAGGCTGCGTTCCAGCGCCACTTCGAAGCTCGGGTGCGCGCCGAACGAGGCAAACACGCCGCCGGTGCGCGGGTTCATCAAGGTGACGCACATCACCGGGAACTCCCCGCCCAGCGACGCATCCTTCACCAGCACCGGGAAGCCCTGCTCTTCCAGCCCTTGAATACCGGCCAGAATGCCTGGGTATTTCGCCAGCACTTCCTGCGGCACATCCGGCAGCGCGAGTTCGCCTTCGAGAATTTCGCGTTTCACCGCGCGCTCGAAGATTTCCGACAGGCACTGCACCTGCGCTTCGGCCAACGTATTACCGGCGCTCATGCCGTTGCTCAGGTACAGGTTTTCGATCAGGTTGGACGGGAAATACACCACCTCGCCGTCCGACTGGCGAACGAAAGGCAGCGAACAGATGCCACGCTCGACATTGCCGGAGTTGGTGTCGTACAGATGCGAGCCACGCAGTTCACCATCAGGGTTGAAAATTTTACGGCAGTATTCGTCGAGAATTTCAGCCGGCAACGCGTCTTTGGGGCCGGGCTTGAACCAGCGCTCGTCCGGGTAATGCACGAACTCCGCGTTGGCAATGTCTTCTCCCCAGAACTGATCGTTGTAGAAGAAATTGCAGTTGAGTCGCTCGATAAATTCGCCCAACGCCGAGGCCAACGCGCCTTCTTTGGTCGCGCCTTTGCCATTGGTGAAACACATTGGCGAGTGCGCATCGCGGATATGCAGCGACCACACATTGGGAACGATATTGCGCCACGAAGCGATTTCAATCTTCATGCCCAGGCCGGCGAGGATTTCCGACATGTTGGCGATGGTTTGTTCCAGCGGCAGATCCTTGCCGACAATGTAGGTGCCCGCGTCCGAGGCCAGATTTGGCATCAGCAACGCCTGAGCATCGGCATCAAGGTTCTCGACCTCTTCAATCACGAACTCGGGCCCGGTCTGCACCACCTTCTTTACCGTGCAACGGTCGATGGAACGCAAAATGCCCTGGCGGTCCTTGGCAGAGATGTCCGCTGGCAATTCGACCTGAATCTTGAAAATCTGGTTGTAGCGGTTTTCCGGATCGACAATGTTGTTCTGCGACAGCCGAATGTTATCGGTGGGGATGTTGCGGGTTTCGCAGTACAACTTCACAAAGTAAGCCGCACACAAGGCCGACGAAGCCAGAAAATAGTCGAACGGACCCGGTGCCGAGCCATCGCCCTTGTAGCGGATAGGCTGATCGGCCACCACCGTGAAGTCGTCGAACTTGGCTTCAAGACGAAGGTTGTCGAGAAAATTGACCTTGATTTCCATGCGGGATTACCAGAATAACGAAAACAGAATGGGCGGCATTATCCCTTTTTTAGCCCGATCGCACGCGGCAATCTTTAGTGCCAAACCTCAGCCCGTCGAAAACCCCGCCGCTTGGCCAGCCATGGGTGTCCATGGGCTGGCCCAAGACGACAGCGGTTCAGCGGTTGTTGCCCGGCATCGACTCCCGGCTGAAGGCGTCCACCGCCTGTACCAGGCCCTGCGCCGACATCATCACCAATGCCCGACCTTTTTCCGCCGTTGCCTGCGCCGGGTCTGAACCCATGCGCCCGTCCGGATGGCGCGCGCGGAAGTCTTGCGCTTCGCGGATCGGGCCCCACGCGGCGATCTGTGGCGAATACTGTGCCGACTTGATGGAGTCCGGGTAGGCCCATTGCGTAACAGCAATCTCGGAAGGCGTTGCATGCACGCCATGCCCCGTCGGGAACTGCTCCCGTGCCAGATTTTCCACGCCTTCCAGATCCCACCAGTTGCACAACTTCAGCGCAAACCCCGCCGGGCGCCTGGCGAAGCTCGCCTCGGCGTAGAGCTCCGAGAATGCCGCTTCAATCGAAGCAACGTTGCCGCCGTGGCCATTGAGAAAGAGGATTTTTTCAAACCCGTGCGCCGCCAAAGAGCGCACCCAATCGCCAATCGCGGCGATAAACGTCGAGGGACGCAGCGAAATGGTCCCCGGAAAACCGAGATGGTGCTGGGCCATGCCAATGTTGAAAGTCGGCGCAATCAGGATGTCCGCTGTTTTCTGCGCTTCGTGAGCGATGATTTCAGGGCACATCCAATCGGTCCCCAAAAGGCCGGTTGGCCCGTGTTGTTCGTTCGAACCAATCGGGATCACGATGGTACGACTACGGTTCAGGAATTCGCCGATTTCGGCCCAGGTCGACAGATGTAGAAGCATTTGAGATTTCTCCAATGGAACGTTCCTTCCGGAACATGACGATTAAGTTGAGCTGATCACACAGCGCTGTATTCAGGCGCAGCGCGTTCACTCGATAACGATCTGCTCAGAATGATGACAAGTGCCGCACAAAGGGATGCACACCCCACGACAACAATGCCCAGGTTCATACTTCCGGTTGCGGTTTTTGCCCAGCCGATCACCGCTGGTCCCCAGAAGCCGCCGCACAAGCCGATGGTGTTGATGAACGCGATACCGCCGGCTGCGGCTTCGCCCTTGATGTGTTCGGACGGCATGGCCCAGAACACGGTGTACGCCATGAAAATCGTGGTGGTCGCCACGGTCAGCAGGCCCAGCGAGACCATCAAGTGCCCTTCGGCAAAGGGAAACATCAACAGCATAATCGCCCCGAGGCCCGCCGGTACTGCGCAGTGGTAGCGCCTTTCGCCGACACGGTCGGACCGGCGCCCTATCAGGTACATGCCGATAGCCGCCCCGACATACGGAATCGCCGCATACCAACCCAACTGCATGGTGTCGTTAACGCCTTGGGCCTTGAGGACCGCCGGAAGCCAGAAGCTCATGGCGTAGATCGAGAAGATGATGCAGAAATACGCCGATGCCAGCACGTAGGTTTTCGGGTCGCGCAAAACGGCCTTGAACGAATGGACATGGCCCCTCGAGGTACTCAGTTCTGCCTCCAGCAATTTCTTTTCTTCTGCACTTAGCCAGCTTGCTTCAGAGGGCCGGTTCGAAAGTACGAAGTAGGTAAGAATGCCGAGGAAGACGCAGGGAAGCCCTTCAATCAGAAACATCCATTGCCACCCGGCCAAGCCGCCGATGCCTGAAAGCGTAGTCATCAGCCAGGCGGAAAGCGGACCACCGACAATGCCGCCAATGGGGCCGGCGATAAACACGATTGCAATGGCGCGGGCCATGCGCGTCGGGCCGTACCAGCAAGACAGGTAATAGATCATGCCCGGCGCAAAACCGGCTTCGAACACACCCAGCAGAAAACGCATCAGGTAAAAGGTCGGCACGTCGCGGACAAACAGCATGCAGGCCGAGGTGATGCCCCATAGCACCAGAATGCGACTGAACGTCTTGCGTGCGCCCACCCGTGGCAGCATCAGGTTGCTGGGCAGTTCAAACAATATGTACCCCAGAAAAAAGATCCCGGCGCCCGCGCCATAAGCCGCATCGGACAGCCCGAGGTCACTTTGCATCTGCAGTTTGGCGAAGCCGACATTGATCCGGTCCAGATAGGCGAATACATAACAAATGAACAGCAGCGGCAGCAGCCGCCAATTGAGCTTGCGGTAAAGGGCCGAAAGAGCGCCACTTGTTGCCGTCGATTCACAGGCTGACATAGGAGTCTCCAATTGTTCTTGTTTGGCCAGTGGTAGTGGAGAAGGATGTTGCCCCGACGACAAAAGACCAGCAAGAGCAACTAAGTTCGCGTACCGTTGCCCTATGGGCAACACAGCTTCAACGGGAGGAATGGACGAATGCGCGAGATCAACCAACAACGGCTCAGATATTTTCACGAGGTGCTTGTCCACGGGTCGATTCGTGGCGCGGCCGACAGCATCAATACCTCGCCTTCGGTGATCACGCGGCAAATCAAACTGCTGGAAGAAGAACTGGGAGCGAAGCTTTTTGAACGGCAGGCACGGGGTGTTCAGCCGACGGAGGCTGCAGCGCACTTGCTGGAATTCTGGCGAGGTTATCGATCGCACCAGGAGAAACTCGAAGACCAGCTACAGGCGATCAAAGGCTTGCAGCAAGGTCATGTGCGAGTGGTGATCAGTGAGGGGTATGTCGACGCACTGGTCGACAATGTGCTCGCACCGTTCTGCAAGCAGTACCCGAAGCTTGACGTCACGCTGGACATATTGCCCGTCGATGATGTGATGAACGAAGTCGCCGAGAACCGCGCGCACATCGGCCTTGCCTACAATCCCCCACCGCATGCGCACATCGATTTTCGCGCCACATCAGCGCAGCCGGTCATGCTGCTGGTTCGTCCGGATCACCCGCTTGCATTGTCGGGTCGAGCCGCCACCGTCGAAGACATCCTCGCTTGCAAACTGGTGTTGACGCCCACCACGTTCGGGATCGGCCACGCGATAAAAATGCTGGAGTATGCAGAGAAAATCGAGATCCGACCGGCGCTGGTCAGCAACTCGCTGGCCGCACTCAAGCGCCTGATCGCTGCCGGGGATTTCGCGTCGTTGCTGGGAGAATTCGCGGCCTATCGGGAAATCGCCAAAGGCAGCCTGGCCGCTGTAGCTATTGACCACCCGATCTTTCTGGGCGTCGAGGCGAAGTTGCTGGTCAAGACCGGCCGACCGCTGGCCGCCCCCGCTCAAGAGTTGCTTGACTGGATGCTGGAGCGCCTGCCGATGTTCTGGTCTGACGAACACGCGCCGCGCTGAGAGGTATGCGTCACCGCATACCTCAGCGATCCCGGAATGATGACCGCCTGTGAACCTATGCAAATCCTAGGAACGACAGGATTACCACGACAACTACAACCAGTCCGACGATGTAAATGATGTTGTTCATATAGCACCTCTCAACCTGAATAGGATTGCGGGACGAGGGTGTTACAAACCCTGAAACCTGCAACGTTGCTCGTCATTGCGTTCGACAACGGACATGTCTCAATGTCCCAAAGAACGCCCGCTATGTGCGCCAGCGAACAGACGAGCAACCCGCCAAGTCCTCACACTCAAAGCTGAAAAGCGACGTACACCCAGCGCTGCCGGGTGCTGGCGCCGAGGGTTGGCGCACGGCTCAAAATGCTCGCAATCGTATTCATGCATTTCAGGCTCAGGACTTTATGAACAGCATATGGACACGCATCCAAGAGGTGTTTTCCCGCTCGTCCGGCTTTTGGCGAACCGGTTCGTTTTCCCCTCCCCGGTTCGAATACGAACCGATATTGCGCTCGGAGCTTTTCAGCGCCGATCAGATGGCCAGCCACGGTATCGCGCTGGCCGGACAGCATCGGCTGACCGCCCTGTCCGCTCGGGACTCGATGCTGCGCAGGCTGGATGATAACGAGGCGCTGCTCAAACGCAGCTGCACGGCGCTGTCCAACGCGCAGATGTCCAGCCGACGGGTGACGCCGGCAGCGGAATGGCTGCTGGACAATTACTTTCTGGTCGAAGACCACATTCGTACCGCCAGAACGCACCTGCCCAAGGGCTACAGCCGTGAACTGCCGCGCCTGATCAACGGCCCGTCTGCCGGGTTACCGCGGGTCTATGACATCGCACTGGAGACCATTTCCCATGGCGACGGCCGGGTCGATGAGCAAAGCCTGAGCCGCTTCATTTTTGCCTATCAGACCGTGATGCCGCTGGCGCTCGGGGAGCTGTGGGCGATCCCGATCATGTTGCGTCTGGCGCTGATCGAAAACCTGCGGCGCGTGGCTTCGCGGGTCATGGCCAACGCCGATGATCGCAACCTGGCCGACGACTGGGCCGAACGCCTGATCGAAACCTCGGAACGCGATATCAAAAGCGTGGTGTTGACCGTGGCCGACATGGCCCGCTCCGCCCCGCCGATGACCCCGGCCTTCGTCGCCGAATTGACCCGTCGCCTGCAAGGCCAAAGCGCCGCCCTGGCCCTGCCGCTGACCTGGATCGAGCAAATGCTCAGCGAGACGGGATCAAGCATCGAACGCCAGGTGCAGCTCGATGCGCAACAACAGGCCGCGGATCAGGTGTCGATTGGCAACAGCATCGGCAGCTTGCGCCTGTTGTCCGCCACTGACTGGCGCGAGTTCGTCGAGTCGATGAGTCATGTCGAACAGATTCTCAGTGAAGACCCGGCGGCGATTTACCGGGCGATGGATTTCAGTACCCGTGACAGCTACCGACATGTCATCGAACGCCTGGCCCGCAGCTGCCCCCAACACTCGGAAATCCAGGTCGCGCGCGTCGCGGTCAATCTCGCCACGGCCGCTACCGCCGCCGATTCCGTCTCCTGCGAATTACTGGCTCGTCACGTCGGCTATTACCTGATCAGCGCAGGCCTGCCGACTTTGGAGCAACGACTCAACGCCCGGGTGCCGTTTCATGTGCGCTGGAAACGCTTGTTGCAGCAATCGCCGTTGATGTTTTACCTGGCGCCGGTGGCTTTTCTGACGTTCTTCTTCGCCTGGCCTTTATTGGCCTCGGCGCAGCGCGACGGAATGCCAGATATGGCGCTTCTGTTGCTGGCGATTCCCTGCCTGATCATGACCAGCCGACTGGCGATCAGCCTGATCAACTGGCTTGTAACGTTCAGTATGGTGCCGACGGTTTTGCCGAAAATGGATTACGCCAACGGAATTCCCGATGTGGCGCGAAGTCTGGTGGTGATCCCGACGCTGATCGCCAGCCCGGTCGATGTGGACGAACTGGTGGAAGGCCTGGAAGTGCGCTTTCTCGCCAACCGCGACAGCAACCTGTATTTCGCCTTGCTCAGCGATTTTCTCGACGCGGCTGAAGAGTCACAACCGCAAGACGCCGAGCTGGTCGCCCAGGCCTCCCGTGCAGTCACCCTGCTCAATCAGAAATACGCGGACGGCCTCGGTGACCGCTTTTTTCTGCTGCATCGGCCACGTCGCTGGAACGCCAGCGAACGCGTGTGGATGGGCCACGAGCGCAAACGCGGCAAGTTGATTGAACTCAACTCGCTATTGCGCGGCAACGGACTGGAGCGTTTCGACACCATCGTCGGCGACATCACGCCGCTACGCGGGGTGCGTTACGTGATCACCCTGGATACCGACACCCTGCTGCCGCGCGATGTCGCGCGCCAATGCGTGGAGGCGATGATGCACCCGCTGAATCGTCCGTTGTTCGACAGCGCGGGCGAGCAGATCATTTCCGGCTACGCGGTGCTGCAACCGCGGGTGGGCATCAGCCTGACCAGCGCCACACGCTCGATTTACGCGCGGTTATTCGGCAGCGATGCCGGGGTCGATCCCTACACCCGGGCCGTGTCGGATGTTTACCAGGACCTGTTCCAGCAAGGCTCGTTCATCGGCAAAGGCATCTACGACGTGGACGCGTTCACCTGCGCCCTGGAAGGGTGCTTGCCGGACAACCAGATTCTCAGCCACGACCTGATCGAAGGCTGTTATGCACGCTCCGGCCTGCTCAGCGATGTGCAAGTCTACGAGCAATACCCCTCGCGCTATGGTGCCGATGTCAAACGCCGGCATCGCTGGGTGCGCGGTGACTGGCAACTGCTGCCGTGGCTCCTGCCCTGGGCGCGCAACGCCGAAGGCAACCGGGTGCGCAATCGGCTGAGTGTGATGGCGCGCTGGAAGATTCTCGACAATCTGCGGCGCAGCCTGGAGCCGCTGGCGTTGTTGCTGATGTTGGCCTGGGGTTGGTTTGCCAGCAGTCAGCCCATGAACTGGACCCTCACGGTCATCGGGTTGCTGGTGATTCAACCGTTGCTGCGCGCAGTGACCGATCTGATGCAGCCCCCTGCCGACGTACCTTACGGTCAATATGTCAGGGCGCTGGCGGGTGATCTGGGACAGGACCTGGCGCGGGTTTGTCTCACCCTCGCCTGGTTGCCTTACGAGATGTACTACAGCGCCGATGCGATCCTGCGCTCGCTCTGGCGAATCGGCTTCAGCCGGCGCCTGCTGTTGCAATGGCAGCCCTCGCGGGAGGTGGAGCGCACCACCGAAAACCGGCTCACCGGCCTCTACCGTCAGATGTGGATTCAGCCGGTGACGGCTCTGATTTCACTGGCCCTGCTGGCGGACAATCCGCAACCGCTGGCCATCGCCACTCCGCTGCTCCTGGCGTGGCTGGCGGGTCCCTGGATCGCCTGGCGACTCAGCTCGCCACATAAGCAGTCGACGTTCGCACCGTCGACAGAGCAGTTGCGTTTCCTGCGGTTACTGGCGCGCAAGACCTGGGCGTTCTTCGATCACTACGTCGGGCCTGAAGATCACTGGCTGCCACCGGACAACGTGCAGGAAGAACCCAAGCCCGCGATTGCCCATCGCACCTCGCCGACCAACATGGGCATGTCCCTGGTCGCCCACCTCGCCGCTCACGATTTCGGCTACTTGAGCACCGAACGGCTGCTAACCCGACTTTCGGCGTCGCTGGACAGCATGGATGGACTGGAGCGTTATCGGCAGCACTTCTACAACTGGTACGACACGCAGACCCTCGAACCGCTGCGTCCGCATTACGTCTCCACCGTCGACAGCGGCAACCTGGCGGGCCTGCTGCTGACTTTGAGCGCCGGCCTGAGGCAACTTGCAGACGCGCCAATGTTCGGCCCAGCCGTGATCAAGGGTCTGCGTGACACCCTGGACATCCTTGCAGATTCCCAGCGCGCGGCGGGCGTGGATGAACAGGCCTTGAGTCGACTGAAAAAAGGCCTTGAACAAGCCGCGTCAGCGGCGACCACCGAAGCGCTCGCAAACCTTTTGCAATCGGCTCGAACGATGATCACCGATGCACCGGTGGACATCGACGAGGAATGCCGCTACTGGCGGGAAATGTTTCTGCGTCAATGCATCGACTGGACCGAAGAACTGCAACGCTTTCAACTCCCCGCCCCCCCGGTTGGCATTCATTCGCCTGGCACCTTGCGTCAGCTGGCAGCCCTGAATCCCGTCGATTGGGCAACCGAGCATCATCCACAAATCGAGCAGGTCCGCCGTATCGCCGGCCAGCGCCTGGAGACCCTGGAGCGTCTGGCGTTGTTGGCGACGTCGCTGGCACAAATGGACTTCTCGCTGCTTTACGACAATCAGCGTGACCTGTTCGTCATCGGCTACAACGCCGAAGAACTGCGGCTCGACAGTGGTTACTACGACCTGCTGGCGTCCGAGGTGCGGCTGACCAATTACGTGGTCATCGCGCAAGGTCAGATCCCGCAAAGGGCCTGGTTCACCTTGGGCAGGCTGCTGAGTGAAAACGCCGGGGTACCGACGTTATTGTCCTGGTCGGGCTCGATGTTCGAATACCTGATGCCCATGCTGGTGATGCCCAACTATGACGGCAGCCTGCTGGATCAGACCTGCCGCGCCGCCGTGGCGGTGCAAATCGAACACGGCAACATGCTGGGCATTCCCTGGGGTGTTTCGGAGTCGGGCTATTACACCGTCGACGCGCACCTCAACTATCAATATCGCGCTTTCGGCGTCCAGGGCCTGGGGCTCAAGCGCGGGCTGAGCGATGACGTGGTGATTGCGCCCTATGCCAGTGCCCTGGCATTGATGGTCGATGCCGATGCGGCCTGCAAAAACCTGCAACGCCTTGCCCAGCAAGGTTCCTCCGGGCGATTCGGTCTATATGAAGCGGTGGATTACACCGATGCCCGCCTACCGCGCGGCCAGTCTTACGCCATCGTCCGCTCGTTCATGGCGCACCACCAAGGCATGAGTCTGCTGGCCTTGACCAGCCGACTGCTCGATCAACCCATGCAACGGCGGTTCGAAGCTGACCCGGCGCTGCAATCGGCGCTGCTGTTGTTGCAGGAACGGGTGCCCAAATCTGCCGCGCCGTACCTGCAAGCCGCACAGTCGCCCGTGCACGGCGATGTGGGACAGTCCCAAGAGCCCGGACTTCGGGTGTTCGCCGATCCGGGAAGCAAACGCCCTGCGGTGCAGTTGCTTTCCAACGGTCGCTACCACGTCATGCTCACCAGCGGCGGCGGTGGTTACAGCCGCCGCCACGACATGGCCGTCACCCGCTGGCAGGAAGACATTTCACAGGACAACTGGGGGATGTTCTGTTACCTGCGTGATGTCCAGAGCAATACGGTCTGGTCGGCTGCACACCAACCGACGTTGCAAAAACCCGAGAGCCACGAGGCAATCTTCAGTGACTCCCGTGCGGAATTTCGCGCACGCAATCTGGATTTCGACACGCACCTGGAGATTGTCGTCTCACCCGAAGACGACATCGAACTGCGGCGACTGCATGTCACCAATCGCGCTTCATCGGCCAAGACACTGGAGATCACCACCTACGTCGAAGTGGTGCTGACGTCCCCGGCTAGTGACGCGATGCACCCGGCATTCAGCAAGCTGTTCGTGCAGACCGAATTGCTGCCCGATCTTCAAGCCATTGTGTGCAGCCGCCGGCCCCGGGCCAGCGATGAACCGACGCCGTGGATGTGCCATCTGCTGGCGGCACACGGGGTGGACATCGATGCGATCTCGTACGAAACCGATCGTGCCCGCTTCATCGGGCGGGGTCGCAACCTTGTGTCGCCTGCAGCCCTTGATGCCGATTGCCAGCGCTTGTCCGGCAGTGCCGGCCCGGTACTCGATCCGGTGATCGCGATTCGTTGCCGGATTACCCTGCAACCCGGCCAGCAAGGCACCATTGACCTGGTCACCGGCGTCGCCGACAGCCGTGATGACTGCCTCTATCTGATCAACAAATACCGCGACCGGCATCTCGCGGACCGGGTGTTCGACCTGTCCTGGACCCATAGCCAGGTATTGCTGCGGCAGCTCAACGCCTCGCTGGCCGACGCTCGTCTGTTCGAACAAATGGCCTCGTCCGTGCTGTATGCGAACGCCTCGATGCGCGCCGACAACGCGGTGTTGATTGCCAACCGACGCAATCAGCCGGGGCTTTGGGGCCAGGCGATTTCCGGCGACCTGCCCATCGTGGTGCTGCAAATCCACAGCCTGGACAACATCGTCCTGGTGCAACAGATGATTCAGGCCCACGCCTACTGGCGACAAAAAGGTCTGGTGGTCGATCTGTTGATCTGGAACGAAGACGAGGCGGGTTATCGCCAACAATTGCAGGATGCGATCATGGGCCTGATCACCTCCGGCAGTGAAGCGACGCTGCTGGATCGTCCGGGCGGAATTTTCGTTCGGCCGGTGCAACAGATGTCGAGCGAAGATCGTGGTTTGGTCCTCGCGGTAGCCAGGCTGGTACTGAGCGAAGGTTTGGGCACGCTTGCCGAACAGATTCATCGGCGCCGGGTCTCGCCGGAGCACGCGCCATTCGTGGCGACCCGGCATTATCAGGCCGGATCGGCATTGGCACGGCCCACTCCCGGTGCACTGCTGCTGAGCAACGCCTACGGCGGCTTCAGCGCCGATGGCAGCGAGTACATCATCAGCGGGCTGGCGAGCAACCCGCCACCGGCGCCCTGGGTCAACGTGATCGCCAATGCCCACCTCGGCACAGTGGTCTCGGAGGCCGGCAGCGCCTATACCTGGGCGGAAAACGCCCATGAATTTCGCCTGACACCGTGGCACAACGACCCGGTCACCGATCGCAGCGGCGAGGCCATTTACCTGCGTGATGAAGAGACCGGGCACTTCTGGTCGGCGGCCCCTCAACCCTGCCCCGGAAAAGGCCCGTACCAGACGCGCCACGGTTTCGGCTACAGCGTGTTCGAGCATGAAGAGGACGGCATCTACAGCGAGCTGTGGATCTATGTGGCGCTGGATGCGCCGATCAAATTCTCGCGACTGCTGGTAAGCAACCGCTCGGGACGCAGTCGGTCACTGTCAGTCACCGGGTATGTGGAATGGGTCCTGGGCGATCTGCGCAGCAAGTCGGCGATGCACGTGACCACCCAGTCGGACCCGGTCAGCGGCGCCCTCTTCGCCCGCAATGCCTACTCGGTGGAGTTTTCCGAGCGGGTGGCGTTCTTTGACACCGACACCATCGATCACGGTGTCAGCGCTGACCGCACCGAATTTGTGGGTCGCAGTGGCACCCTGGCCGCCCCGGCAGCCATGCAGCACGCCGGGTTGTCTGGGCGCATGGGCGGCGGCCTGGACCCGTGTGCCGCCTTGCAAGTGTCGGTCGATCTCGCCGATGGCGACAGCAAGGAAGTGATCCTGCGACTCGGGGCGGAAACCTCAACCAACGCCGCCACCCGCTTGGTGCAACGCTATCGGGGCAGTCTCGCAGCGGCGGCGGAGTTAGAGAAAGTACGGGATCACTGGCGCTCGGTGCTCGGCGCCATTCGTATCGAAAGCGGCGCACCGGCGGTGGATGTCATGGTCAACGGTTGGTTGATGTATCAGGTCATCGCCTGCCGTTTCCAGGCCCGCAGCGGCTACTACCAGTCCGGTGGCGCCATTGGTTTTCGTGATCAATTGCAGGACAGCATGGCGATGATCCATGCCGATCCGGCGGCCGTGCGTGCGCATCTGTTGCTGTGCGCCGGCCATCAGTATGCCGAAGGCGACGTGCAACACTGGTGGCACCCACCGATGAATCGAGGAGTTCGCACCGCGTGCTCCGATGACTTTTTGTGGCTGGTGGCTGCGACCAATCGCTATATCGAAATGACTGCTGACGTGGGTGTGCTGGATGAGCCCGTCGGCTACCTGGAGGGACGTTTGCTGGCGGCTGGCGAAGAGTCCTACTACGATCTTCCGCTCACGTCGAACCTGCGCGAATCCCTGTATCAACACTGCGTGCGTGCCATCGAACACGGCCTGCGACGCGGTCAGCACGGATTGCCACTGATGGGCTCCGGTGACTGGAACGACGGCATGAACCGCGTCGGCCATATGGGTGTCGGCGAAAGTGTCTGGCTGGGCTTCTTCAGCTATCAGGTGCTGGAACAATTTGCAGTGACCGCACGCTTGCACGGTGATCACGACGTTGCCAAGCGCTGCAGCGACAGCGCGGCGACGCTGCAACGCAACCTTGAACAAAGCGCCTGGGACGGCGCCTGGTATCGCCGGGCCTGGTTCGATGACGGGCAACTGCTCGGTTCGGCGAGCAACGAAGAGTGTCGCATCGACTCCATTGCGCAGAGCTGGTCGGTGTTGTCAGGGGCCGGTTCCGCGGTGCGCCAGAATCAGGCCATGCGATCGTTGAATGAACATCTGATCAAACGTGACATCCGCGCCGTGCTGCTGCTTGATCCACCGTTCGACAAGGGCGCCCTGGACCCGGGTTACATCAAGGGCTACGTGCCTGGCGTGCGCGAGAACGGCGGTCAGTACACCCACGCAGCCGTGTGGGCGGGCATGGCGTTTGCGCAATTGGGTGATGCCGGCAAAGCCTGGGAAGTGCTGAACCTGATCAATCCCGCCGCCCCGGCCAACAACGTTCAAATCGACACCTATAAGGTCGAACCCTATGTCATGGCCGCCGATGTCTATGGCGCGGCGCCCCATGCTGGGCGCGGTGGCTGGACCTGGTACACCGGGTCTGCAGGGTGGATGTACCGGCTGATCGTCGAGTCTCTTTTGGGCGTACAACGCATAGGCCACACGCTCAGCATCGAACCGCTGATACCCGTTGACTGGCCGGGCTTCAAATTGCACTACCGCTTCGGACGGACCCTGTACCACTTTGATGTGTATCAGGGCAGTTCGAACGCTACCTCGATGATCCTTGACGGGCAGCCATTGAGCGGCATTGGGCTGACACTGGTGGATGACGGCGTAGAGCGTTGGATTCGCGTGGATTGTCGCGCCCGCTCTGCCAGTGTTCAGGCGCTGGAGTACGAGCGCGTCGTCGACAAATAGATATCGATCACCAGCCCTGGCGTGCAGGGGAGTACCCTGAGTCGGCAAGTCCCCCTTCCGCCTCGGTGCTCTGCCATGTATGCCACACCTGTGCCAAACCACAATCATCTGCTTGCGGCGCTACCGGCCAACGACCTTCAGCGCCTTGTTCCGCACCTGGAGCTGGTCAGCCTGGGGCTGGGCGATGTGCTGTACGAGCCGGGAGATACCTTGCGCCACGTTTACTTCCCGACGGACGCCATCGTTTCCCTGCTGCATGTCACGGAGAACGGCTCGTCCGCAGAAATCGCCGTGGTGGGCAACGAGGGTTTGATCGGCATCGCGTTGTTCATGGGCGGCGAAAGCACGTCCAGTCGGGCCGTGGTGCAGAGTGCCGGCAGTGCCTTTCGCCTGCCGGGGCAAAAACTCAAGAAAGAGTTCAACCGCCATGGCGATTTGCTCTTGCTGATGCTGCGTTACACCCAGGCGCTGATCACACAGATGTCACAGACCGCCCTGTGCAACCGCCATCATTCGATCGACCAACAATTGTGTCGATGGCTGCTGTTGTCCCTGGATCGCCTGCACGGCAATCACCTGACCATGACCCAGGAACTGATCGCCAACATGCTCGGCGTACGCCGCGAAGGCGTCACCGAAGCCGCCGGCAAACTGCAACGCCAAGGCGTCATCGAGTACAGCCGTGGTCAGATCACGGTTCTGGACAGGGCGCGTCTGGAACGGCTCAGCTGCGAGTGCTACCTGGTGGTCAAGACCGAAACCGACCGGCTGCTGCATTACACCCGTCGACAGGACGAGTAGGCACGCGTCACCGACGCCAAAACTCGAAACCACCCCGTCTCTCCGTAGGAGCAAGCTTGCTCGCGATAGCGGTGTATCAGTCGACATCCCCGCCGAATGTAAGTCCGCGATCGCGAGCAAGCTTGCTCCTACAGGGACCTTCGATAGTTTCAGCCCTGTTGTACCGCCTGCAGGGTAGTCACGCGTCACCGGCGCACCTGCCGATCACAAGACTCGAAACCACCCCGCTCCTCTGTAGGAGCAAGCTTGCTCGCGATGACGGTGTGTCCGTCCACATCAATGCTGAATGTCAGTCCGCGATCGCGAGCAAGCTTGCTCCTCCTACAGGGACCTTCGATAGTTTCAGCCCTGTTATACCGCCTGCAGGGTAGTCACGCGTCACCAGCGCACCTGCCGATCACAAGACTCGAAACCACCCCGCTCCTCTGTAGGAGCAAGCTTGCTCGCGATGACGGTGTATCAGTCAACATCCCCGCCGAATGTAAGTCCGCGATCGCGAGCAAGTTTGCTCCTACAGGAGCCTTCGATAGTTTCAGCCCTGTTGTACAGCCTGCAGGGTAGTCACGCGTCACCGGCGCACCTGCCGATCACAAGACTCGAAACCACCCCGCTCCTCTGTAGGAGCAAGCTTGCTCGCGATGACGGTGTATCAGTCGACATCCCCGCCGAATGTAAGTCCCCGATCGCGAGCAAGCTTGCTCCTACAGGGACCTTCGATAGTTTCAGCCCTGGTGTACCGCCTGCAGGGTAGTCACGCGTCACCGGCGCACCTGCCGATCACAAGACTCGAAACCACCCCGCTCCTCTGTAGGAGCAAGCTTGCTCGCGATGACGGTGTGTCCGTCCACATCAATGCTGAATGTCAGTCCGCGATCGCGAGCAAGCTTGCTCCTACAACGGATCTTCATTGGTAGCGAGAACCACGCGCGCAGCTTCAGCGAGTGGCTGCTGAGTGACCTGGAAGCCGAATGAACTGCATGAACGCCTCGCCCGGCAGCGGGATCGAGAAGAAGTTGCCCTGCCCGACCTCGTAGCCCTGGGCCTTGAGAATGTCTCGCTGGCTCGCGCACTCGATACCTTCAGCCACTACTTGCAAGGAAAGCCCCTTGCCAATTCCGATGACGGATTCGCTCAAGGCCCGGCAGGACGTGTCGTATTCCAGGTCGTCGACGAAACTCTTGTCGAGCTTCAGTTCGCTGATCGGCAGATGCCGCAAATAGCCCAGGCTGGAATAGCCCGTGCCGAAATCATCGATGGCCAGACGCACCCCCAACGCATGCAAGTCGCGGATGGTTTGTTCGGTGCCCGGACTTTTGCTCAGCAGCAGGCCCTCGGTCACTTCCACGCACAGGTCGCTGGGTTGCAGGCCATATCGCCGCAGTTGGTCGTCAATCAGTTCTGCCAGGTTGAGGTTATGGAAATTGATCGGCGACAGGTTGATCGACAGGGACGGGATCACCAGCCCTTGTTGACGCCACTGCGCGAGCTGCTCGCAGGCTTCTTGCAGCACCCACTGACTCAACTCATTGATCAACCCGCACTCCTCGGCAAGCGGGACGAATTGCGAGGGCGAAATATCGCCCAGGGTCGGGTGTCTCCAGCGCGCCAGTGCCTCGACACCGACCAGACGCCCGCTGTTAAGGTCGATTTGCGGCTGATAGAACAATTGCAGGGTATCGCTGGCCAGCGCGTTGCGCAGCGCCGTTTCCATCACCAATCGGTCCTGGGCGATTCTGTTCATCTCTTCGACAAAGAAACTGAAACTGCCGCGCTCGGTGCGCTTGGCCTGATACATCGCAATGTCGGCGCGATGCAGCAGGCTCTCCATGTCTTGGCCATCGGCCGGGAACAGGCTGATGCCCACGCTGGCCGAGACGACCACGGAGGTGCCGGCAATCGTCGACGGGCGATTCAACAGCGCCATCAGCCGTTCAAGAAAGGTCGTGACCTGGGTCGAATCCATGCGTGTCAGCACCAGCACGAACTCATCGCCGGACAGCCGACCGACAAGGTCAGACTCGCGCAGCATGCTGCGTAGCCTCTGCGCCATGACGCGCAGTAATTCGTCTCCCGAGGCATGCCCCAACGCATCGTTGATTTGCTTGAACCGGTCCAGATCGATGAACAGCACCGCAAGCTCGGCCTGTTCGCGGGCCATTTCCAGAAGGCTGCGCTGCGCCTGGGCAAGCAGGAAACTGCGATTGGGCAATCCCGTCAGCCCATCGTAAAAGGCCATCTTTCGAATGGATTGGCGTGCTTCCTCGCGCTCCAGCGCCAACATGCACAGGTGCGTGCCCGCCGTCACCAAATGAGCGTGCAAAGGGTCGGGCCCACGGGCTTCCCTGAAATAAAGGGCAAACGTTGCGGCGATTCGCCCGCAACCATTGCGCACCGGCAACGACCAGCAGGCCTGCAAACCGGATTTCTGCGCCAGGTGTTTGTAATCGGCCCAGAGCGGGTCGTGATTGATATCCGTCACCAGCACCGGTTCGCCCCGGTACGCAGCGGTGCCGCAAGAGCCCGCCACCGGGCCGATGGACAATCCTTCGATAGCCCTCGAGTAATCCGTAGGCAGGCCAGGACTGGCCAAGGGATGCAGAATCCCTGCCGAATCCACGCTGAGGATCGAGACAATGACTTCGGGAGCAATGCGCTCGATCTCATGACAGAGCAAGGTCAGCACACTCTCCAGGGATTCTTCCTTGAGCAAGGCGCCGATGACTTTTTCCTGGAGCACCTCATGCAGCTTGGACTGGGTGATGTCGGTGAGCACGATGACGATGTTTTCGACCTGCCCTTGCGCGTCGAACACGGGGGTGGAGGACACATGCACCCACAGCCGCTGGCCATTGCGTTTACTGATCAGGGCACTGAACTCATGGGGTTCACCACACAGAATGGCGGCCAGTCCAGGTTCTACGCAGATCTCTGCCCCGGCGTCAGACACAAAGAACATCATCGGTGACTGACCTAACACCTCTTCACGGGTGTAACCCAGCAGATTCACGAGCCCCTCATTCACATAGATCAGATGTGCATGGGTGTCGACGATGCACGTCGCCGAACTGGTGGCATTGACCGACATCGACAGCAAACGATGCTCGATGTCTTGCAAACGCATTTGCGTGACATCCTTGAGGAACACCGCGTACAGCGTCCGCTCTTGCAAGGCGATTTTCGAAACGGACATGACGCCCCAACGATCCTGACCATCGTTGCGCACGATCCGGACGTCCCGACTGATGCCGGCAATCTTGTTGCCTGCACTGCGGTTTACACTGACAAAACCATCATGGCGCAGGCTAAGGGCCTGCGGCACCAGGGAGTTGATATCACTGCCGAGCATTTCATTGCGCGAACAGCCCCAGAATCTCTCGGCCGCCGCATTGAAAAACACCACGAGGTCCTGATCATCCACAACCACCACGGCATCTATCGCCTGCTCCAGTGTCTGTACAAAAAAATCCTGAGCCTCTTCGCCACTCGTCAGTTCGACTCTCGTGTTCATGGTTGTTGCCACTTTTATCCATGCAACCACCGCTTTTCATCCATAAAAGCTCGTGGTACGCCAGAAGACCCCTCATTACCGGAAGGGACCTGTCATCGAAGCAACGTTTGATTCAGGCGTTTTGACGCTAAACGGCGGGTTTAACCTGCTGAACGACAGGATCAAGGAGAAAACCCGGCATGCATCTCAGGATAGACGCGAAGTGACAATCTGACGAAGTCATGGCTCAGGGCAATCTGATACCACGCGTGTAGCACTCGGTAACACGACCGCCCTGTAAAGAGGCATTTATTAAACGATTTGCCGTCGCCCTTCCCGTACCGCAAGGCCAGAGGAGCCATGGCGTACTTTGTGCATCTAAACGCCATCCAATCCGCTTTGAAGCTCTCATGCGCCCCAAGGAACTGAAACTCTGGACCACCGGTGTCGCCCATCTGCTTGATCTGCCCGCAGGGCATTCGCGGTTATCCGGGCTGAGTCACTGGTTGCGGCAAGTATGCCCGGTCGATCATTTCGTCCTGTTTGTCTACGAAGGCAACCATCGACCGTTGGCGCTGTTCGACACCTTCTCGGCGGACAAGCGCGCGGTGTATGTCGACGACTATCAATGCGGGCCTTATCTGCTCGACCCTTTCTACCTCGCCTGCACCCGCGGGCAGGCGCCGGGGCTATGGCGTTTGCGCCAATTTGCGCCCGACCACTTCTATCTTGGCGAGTACTACCTGACCTACTACCAGCAAACCGGCCTCGCCGAAGAAGTGGCGTTTTTCGTCGACCTCGGCGGCGGCGCTACCGCAGTGCTGTCGCTGATGCGCTCCTCCACCAGTTGCGCGTTCAGCCGTGACGAAATGCAACTGGTCGAGTGCGCGCAAGCGGTGGTCGAGCAAGTCATCAATGAAGCCTGGCGACTGCGTCAAGCCCAGCAACCTCGCCCGGCACAAGACCTGGACTTCAAGATCCGCGAAGCCTTCGAACACTTCGGGGCGCATATCCTGACCGGGCGCGAGCAGGAAATCGTCCAGCTGCTTTTACGCGGCCACTCCAGCGCCTCGGTCGCCGAACAACTGAACATCAGCCCCGGCACGGTGAAGATCCACCGCAAGAACATCTACGCCAAGCTGGGCATTGGCAGTCAGTCGGAATTGTTGGGGTTGTTTATTCGTGAGCTCACTGAGAATGAGCTGCAGGTTTCTAGCTTAAACACCGCAATCGTCTAACTCACACCTGTAGGAGCTGCCGCAGGCTGCGATCTTTTGCTTTTGCTTTCAAAAATCAAAAGATCGCAGCCTCGTTTCACTCGACAGCTCCTACAGTGGGTCGCGCAGTTATCCAGGCGGGGCGTGTTACCGTTGGCGTCCAACGCGTATCCCCCGTAGGAGCTGCCGCAGGCTGCGATCTTTTGATCTTGTGTATCTGCCCCCTCCTATCCCCCAAGGGATATATACGCCGCAAAACCCTCATTGCTAGTTTGGCCCCCGACGCGCTGTTTCATCACTGCAAGGGAGCCGACCGTGAACGACAACCAGCCAAGCGATATCGAATTCTGCAATGTGGTCAAACGCTATGGCGAAGTGCAGGCCGTCAACGGCTTGAATTTCGCGGTGCGGCGTGGTTCGTTCCATTCC
Source organism: Pseudomonas sp. GL-RE-29 (assembly GCF_019947275.1). Classification (NCBI taxonomy): domain Bacteria; kingdom Pseudomonadati; phylum Pseudomonadota; class Gammaproteobacteria; order Pseudomonadales; family Pseudomonadaceae; genus Pseudomonas; species Pseudomonas sp. GL-RE-29. Next base: position 38,867 of record NZ_JAGYGD010000003.1, on the reverse strand, counting down.
TTTCTCGGCGGTTCCGGCTGCGGCAAAACCACCACCCTGCGGATGATCGCCGGCTTCGAACAGCCCACCAGCGGTGAAGTGCGTCTGGCCGGCAAGAACGTCGCGGGAGTGCCCGCCTTCGAGCGGCCGGTGAACATGGTGTTCCAGCACTACGCGCTGTTCCCGCACCTGACGGTGGCGCAGAACATTGCCTATGGCTTGCGCTATCGCACGCCGCGCCCCGACAAAAAACAACAGATGCGCATGGCCGATGAAGCCCTGGAAATGGTGCGTCTGAGCGGCTTTGGTCAGCGCAAACCCAGCGAACTCTCCGGCGGCCAACAACAACGCGTGGCCCTGGCCCGTGCGCTGGTGAACAAGCCCACCGTGTTGCTACTCGATGAACCGCTGGCCGCGCTGGATCGCAAGCTGCGCAAGGAGATGCAATCGGAGCTGCTGCGCTTGCAGCGCGAAGTCGGCATCACCTTTGTACTGGTGACCCACGATCAGGAAGAAGCGCTGTCGATGAGCGACAGCATCAGCGTGATGCACAACGGCTCAATCATCCAGACCGCCACCCCGGAACAACTCTATGAAGCGCCGGCCAGCCGCTACGTGGCTGACTTTATCGGCGAGTCCAATCTGTTCAACGGCAAGGTCCGCCACCTGCACGGCAACTCAGTGGTGCTGCGTACTGAACAGGGCCTTGAATTGACCAGCCCGCTGACCCCTACCGGCAAAGCCCTGAGTGCGGATGCCGACGGTTGCATCGCGGTGCGTCCGGAGCTGATCAGCATCGCGGGTGCCAGCGCCGACATCGCCCGTGAAGTGACGCTGCCCGGTTGCGTGGAAGACCGCATTTACCTGGGCAACTCCACCGAATACCGCGTGCGCACCCAGGCCTTCGGCGTGGTCTGCGTGCGCGTGCCGCGCCAGCAGGATCACGGCGACAACGCATTCGAACACGGCGCGGCAGTGCGCGTCGGCTGGGATCACGCCAATGGCTTGGCCATGGCTTTGTAAATCATCGATTCGTTTCATCAACCGAATGGGGAGCGTGCTATGGACCAGAAAACTTTTATCAAGACCCTGCGCAGCTGGCAGAACGGCTCGATCAGTCGCCGCGACTTCCTCGGTCGCACGGGCCTCGGGATCGCCGCTGCGGTGGTCGCGACCAACATGCCTGGCCTGCTGACCTCGACCGCCGAGGCCGCCGACCAGACCAAACTGGGCGATCGCCTGTCCCTGGCCACCTGGCCGAACTACCACAGCCAGGAAAACCTCGACGCGTTTGCCAAAACCACCGGCGCGCGGGTGTCCATGAGCGTGTTCGGCTCGAACGAAGAAATGCTCGCCAAGTTGCAGGCCGGGGGCAGTGGCTGGGACGTGCTGGTGCCAACCAACTACACCATCAGCACCTACGTCGGCCTGGGACTGATCGAGCCACTGGACCTGTCGCGCATTCCCAATTTTGACGCCTCAGCGTTCCAGCAGAAATTCATGGCCCAAGGCACGGTCGACGGCAAGGTCTACGCGGTGCCGAAAAACTGGGGCACTACCGGCATGCTCTACGACACCGGCAAACTGAAAAACGGCCCGACCAGCTGGAAAGAATTCTGGGCCGCCGCCCAAGGTCCAGCCAGTGGCCGCACCATGGTTCACGACTATCAACTGACCGCCATCGGCAACGCCCTGAAAAGCTTCGGCTACAGCTTCAACTCCCTGGACCCGAAAGAATTGGCCGACGCGGAAAAACTGCTGATCGAGGTCAAGCCGCACCTGTTTGCGATCAACTCCGACATCCAGCCGTCGATGCGCAGCGGCGATGCCTGGCTGGCCATGTCCTGGACCGGTGATGCCTCGCAGTTGCACCGCGACAACGCGCAGATGCAGTTCGAGTTGGGCAAAGAAGGTGGCGAACTGTGGAGCGACTTCTTCGCCATCCCGAAAAACTCGGAGCACAAGGACGCGGCCTACGCCTTCATCAATTACCTGCTCGATCCACAGCACAACAAACTCGAAGTGTTGAGCCACGGCTACCCGAGCGGCGACAAGCGGGTCGACGCCCTGCTGCCGACCGCGATGCTCAGCGATCCGATCATGTACCCGGCCGCCGAAGCCCTCAGCCCACTGGAGTTCGGTGCGGCAGCGACGCTCACCAGCCCGGCACGCGCCGAACTGATGGCCCGCTTCAAATCCGCCTGATCACCTGCCATGGCTAACGAGGAGTCCCCCATGAATGCCGCCGCCCACCCGCAAACGGTGCAGCCGGGCAGTGCCCTGTCGGTCGAGGTGCGCCAACGACGCAGCCTCGGTCGGCGGATCACCCTGCTGATGCTCTTGCCTTCGACCCTGTGGTTCCTGCTGCTGTTGTTAATGCCGCTGGTGATCATCCTGGTCTTCAGCTTCGGCGAACGCAGCGCCGTGGGCGGTTATGCCGGGGGCTTCACGCTGGCCAATTACCTCAACCTCGGTTCGCGGGCGGCAGCGTTCGGCAACACGCTGGTGTTGGCGCCACTGGGCACGTTGGTGTGCCTGGTGGCGGCTTATCCGCTGGCGTACTTCTTGGCGGTCAAAGTCAGCAAGAACCGTTCGCTACTGCTGACCTTGGTGATCGTGCCGTTCTGGACCAGTTTCCTGATCCGCACCTACGCGTGGATTTTCATCCTCAGCGGCAAGGGTATTCCGGCCTTGCTGGCCAGCCTTGGCCTGGAAGATGTGCGCTTGATCAACACGCCCTGGGCGGTGCTGATCGGCATCGTTTACGGCTACTTGCCGCTGATGGTCTTCCCGATTTACGTCAGCCTGGAAAAACTCGACAAGCGCCTGCTCGAAGCCTCGGCAGACCTGGGCGCCAGCGCCTTCGAAAGCTTCCGGCGCATCACCCTGCCGCTCTCCGCGCCGGGGATCATCACCGGCGTGATGCTGGTGTTCATCCTGCTGATGGGCGAGTTTTTGATCCCGGCCATTCTCGGTGGCGGCAAGGTGTTCTTTGTCGGCAACGCGCTGGTCGACCTGTTCCTGCAATCGCGTAACTGGCCGTTCGGCAGTGCGCTGGCAATGACCCTGGTGGCGATGATGTTGCTGATCATCGGCCTGTATTTGAAGCTGGTGGCGCGCTATGGCGGCCGCCCTGCCGACGGAGGCCTGTGACATGTGGCTGCGCAGCTATTCGACTTCGCTGTACCTGTTTCTCTACGCGCCGATTGCCCTGATCGTGCTGTTCAGCTTCAACGCCGGACGCAGTGGCCTGGCCTTCGAATGCTGTTCGGTGCAATGGTTCGGCCGCGCCTTCGGCAACCCGTTCATCATGGAAGCGCTCGGCCACAGTGCGTTCATCGCCTTCTGTTCAGCAGTGCTGGCGACGCTGTTCGGCACTCTCGCGGTGTTCGGTTTGCAGCGCGCCGGGCGCAAGGTGCGCCTGCTGTTCGATGCCCTGACCTATTGCGCAATCATCGTTCCGGGCATCGTCATCGGCATCTCGACGCTGATTGCCTTCATCAGCCTGTTCGACCTGATCAACCCGCTGCTGGCGAGCTGGATGCCCAGCGTGCCGCGACTGAACATGGGTTTCTTTACCGTGATCGCTGCGCATTCACTGTTCACCATGGCGCTGGTCATGGTGATCGTGCGCAGTCGCGTCGATTCGCTGGACAAAGCCTTGCTGGAAGCCTCGGCTGACCTCTACGCGCCGCCGATGCAGACTTTCTGGCGGGTAACCCTGCCGCAAATCAGTCCGGCGATCATGGCCGGATTCCTGCTGGCGTTCACCTTCAGCTTCGACGACTTCATCATCGCCTTCTTCGTCGCCGGGTCCGAAACGACCTTGCCGATCTACATCTTTTCCTCCATCCGCCGCGGTGTGACGCCGGAGATCAACGCGATCTCGACAGTGATCATCTGCGTGTCGCTGGCACTGTTGTTCACTTCCCGCTCTCTGCAAAACCGCCAGACCGGCGTCCAGGAGTCGCACCATGCGTGATCAGCTATACATCAATGGCGAGTGGGTCAGCCCGGATCTGGGCGGTTATCTGGACGTCATCGACCCGGCCACCGAGCAAGTTTTTCAGCGCGTCGCCGCTGGCACTGAAGAAGACGTCGATCATGCGGTGCGCGCCGCACGACGAGCATTCGACAACGGCTGGAGCAGCACCAGCGGCGCCGAGCGCGCGCAATGGCTGGAAGCGCTGGCCGATGAACTGGAAAGTGGCCAGCAGGCATTGGCGGAACTGGAAGTGCGCGACAACGGCAAACCCTTGCCCGAAGCGCAGTGGGACATTGGCGATGCGATTGGCTGCTTTCGCTACTACGCAGGTTTGGCCCGTGAGCTGGATCAGCAACAAGACCAGGCATTGGCGTTGCCGGACGAGCGTTTTCGTTGCCGCATCCGCCACGAACCGATTGGCGTGGCCGGGCAAATCATCCCGTGGAATTACCCGCTGCTGATGGCCGCGTGGAAAGTCGCACCGGCATTGGCGGCCGGGGCCACGGTGGTGTTGAAACCCTCCGAGCTGACGCCATTGACGGCCCTGGAACTGGCCGCTGCGGCTGACCGCATCGGCCTGCCGGCCGGGGTCTTGAACGTGATCACCGGTCTGGGTGCCGACGCCGGCAGCCCGCTGACCGAGCACCCCGGCGTGGACAAACTGGCCTTCACCGGCAGCGTGCCCACCGGGGCGAAAATCATGTCGGCGGCGGCCCGCGACATCAAGAACATCAGCCTCGAACTGGGCGGAAAATCCGCGTTCATTGTGTTCGACGACGCCGATATCGACGCCGCCGTGGAGTGGATTCTGTTCGGGATTTTCTGGAACCAGGGCCAGGTGTGCAGCGCCACCTCGCGTCTGCTGGTGCAGGAAAGCATCGCCCCGCGATTGATCGAAAGACTGGTGGAAGAAACCCGCAAGATCAGCATCGGCCCCGGCATGCAGCCCGGTATTTTGCTGGGGCCTTTGGTCAGCCAAGGCCAGTACGACAAGGTGCTCGGTTTCATCGATCAGGGCCTTGCCAGCGGCGCGCGCCTGCTCACCGGAGGTCGGCGACCGGCGCACTTGCCACAGGGATACTTCGTCGAACCGGCGATCTTCGACGAACCCGGCCACAGCAGCATCCTCTGGCGCGAAGAAGTGTTCGGCCCGGTGTTGTGCATCAAGCGTTTCAAGACCGAAGAACAAGCCGTGCAAATGGCCAACGCCAGCCGCTTCGGGCTCGCCGCCGCGGTGATGAGCGCCGACTTGCAACGCACCGCACGCGTCGCCAACCAGTTGCGCGCCGGGATTGTCTGGGTCAACTGCTCACAACCCACCTTCGTCGAAGCCCCGTGGGGCGGCATGAAACACAGCGGGATCGGCCGTGAACTGGGGCAATGGGGGTTGCATAACTACCTGGAGGTCAAGCAGGTCACCGAGTACGTCAGTGATCAGCCGTGGGGCTGGTACCTGAAGTAGGAATCGGCTTGCTAGCGATGGCGGCGTATCAATCGACATTGCTGTCATCAGACAAACCGCTATCGCCAGCAAGCCGGCTCCTACAGGTCTTCGCCGCCAGTCCGATCAGCAACTGGCGGCGGTGGTGATCGCATGTTGTTCTGCGCGGGCGTTCTGCTCTTCGATGCTATCCAACCCGTAAAAAAGCAACGTCTTACAGGACAACAGGAATTGTCCGTAGTCGATAGCATTGCTGTGTTTATGGCTCGCCCTCTATAGTCCGATTCACGCATACATGGCTCGAGTTTTGACCTCCCATTGGGCCGCTCTTGGGGCCATATTGCGATGAAACCTCAATGGGGCAGCCGCGCAAGCCCCTGTTCACGGCGGCCGCCGTTTGCCCGTCTTCGATTAATCACATAAGCTGGTCAGCATGAACACACATCCCTCGGAGGCTCCGATGGCCACCACAAAAAAAACCGACAAACCCAACAAAAAGGTTGTTGAGCACGAGCTGACATTCCTTGATGTCAGGCAAGCCGCGCGTGATGGGCAGAAAGTGTTCGATACCTTTGTGATCACTGGCAAGCTGCCTGTTACAAAGTAGGCCTGGATGCCGGCAGTTAAAATCTCTGCGCTTTTTCAGAAAATAAAAAATTGGCGAAACTTTGCAGCACACTTTTATAACTACAAAGTGTGCGGTGAATTGCCTACAATTTTCGGCCGGGACGAAAAGCTCGATTTATGCGACATATTTCATGTCCACCTCGCAAGCTCGCAAGCTCGCAAGAGACCCAAATCCGTTGGTCCAGGATCAGCCAGCAGTATTACCGCATCGCAAAAATGAACGACCCGGAGAGTGACGTCTGGCTGATTTACGCCTATGACTATTTTAGAGATGAATATCTACTGCTTACGGTCATCGGACCGGATGCGCATAATCGAAGCGAATGGTCATCGTTTTTACGCACAATGCACAGCGACATTGTCAGCCACTGGATAGTGGGCAAACTGAGTTATCCCGATCTAGACGACTTTTAGTTGAGATGTAACTCACAGGATTTATCCAATGCGCATCGCCTTGCTCTCAGACATCCACTTGTCCGTCAACGCGATACCCTTTCCCGATGTTGACGCCGATGTTGTCGTGCTCGCGGGGGACATTTCCCGGCCGGCCAGGGCCATTGAGTGGGCCAGGTCATGCCCTGCTCCGATTGTGTACGTGGCGGGCAATCATGAGTTTTATGGCAGTGACTTGATCTCGACTTACGATGAGTTGAACAGGTTGTCGCAAGGCACGCAGATCCACGTGCTGGAGCGGTCGGAGTATGTGTACGACGGCGTGCGGTTTTTGGGTTGCACCCTGTGGTCTGACTATCGTCTTTTCGAGGCGCAGGAGGATCGAGCACAGGGAATTGATCTGGCGACGCAGCTCATTCGCGACTTTACCCACATAAAAATCTCGCCGGATTTTCCAGACCTGTTCACTCCGGCCGTTTCCCAACTGATTTTTCTACAGACAGTCGCCTGGCTGGAAGACTGCTTCACCCGTGACAGCCACACGCCCACGGTGGTGGTGTCGCATTTCGCACCGACGCGCTCGAGCATCAGCCCAATGTTCGAACGCTCACCGATCAACTCGAGTTTTGTTTCCGACCTCGAAGAACGAATCAGACACTGGCAGCCGGCACTTTGGCTGCATGGTCATACCCACGGCAGCTTCGACTATCGCGTGGGCGATACCCGGGTCATTTGTAATGCCCGGGGCTATGCGAAAAATGGCGTGAATGAAAATCCCCGGTTTGACGGCGCCTTGGTGATTGATTTGTAAGGTCACGGCTCCAACGCCCCGGACGAAGCGACGCAGATCGGCTAACGAATTTCGTATACCCTATCGCCATCTCACTCGAAACGACCGCCGCCGTGAACCTACCCAAATTCAACGCTCCCGATCTTGGCAACACGCCTTCGACTTCGGAAATCATTACTCGTCATCTGCGGGACGCGATCGTCGCCGGGCATTTTGCCGAGGATGAGCCGATCCGTCAGGACGATATTGCCCGCCAGTTCAACGTCAGCAAGATTCCGGTGCGCGAAGCCCTCAAGCGGCTCGAGGCCGAAGGGCTGGTGATGTTTCAGCGCAATCGTGGGGCGATGGTCACGCGGATTTCCGATGCGGAATTGGCGCAGATGTTTGAAGTGCGCATGTTGCTGGAAGACAAGGTGTTGCGCCTGGCGATTCCCAACATGACCGAAGAAACCTTCGCCCGCGCCGAGCGGATCTGCCAGGAATTCATCGGCGAGGACGATGTGGGTCGCTGGGCCGAGCTCAACTGGGAACTGCATTCCTGCCTCTACGAACCGGCGCAACGGCCGTTTCTGGTGAGCCTGATTCGTTCGGTCAACGACAAGCTAGAGCGCTATTTGCGCATGCAGATGAGCCTGTCGGCCGGCAAGGAACGCGCCGATCACGAGCACCGCGAAATCCTCGCGGCCTGTCGTGCCGGCGACGTGGACCTGGCGGTGAAGCTGTTGGACGAGCACATTGCCGGGGTTTGCGAAACCCTGTTCAAACACCTGCCCCACGCCCACTGACCGCTTCCTGTAGGAGCTGTCGAGTGCAACGAGGCTGCGATCTTTTGATCTTGTTTTTTGAAATCAAAAGATCGCAGCCTGCGGCAGCTCCTACAGGTTTCAAGCAATACTCAAATATTGCGGTCAGCACAAATCCCTGTGGGAGCTGGCTCGCCAGCGATGGCGGTGTGTCAGGCGATATTGAAGGTGGTTGTACCGGCCTCATCGCTGGCCAGCCAGCTCCCACAGGTTTCAAGCAATACTCAAATATTGCGGCCAGCACAAATCCCTGTGGGAACTGGCTCGCCAGCGATCGCGGTGTGTCAGGCGATATTGAAGATGGCTGTACCGGCCTCATCGCTGGCAAGCCAGCTCCTACAGGTTTTGTGGGGTACCCAAGTATTGCGGCCACTTCAAACCCCTGTGCTGATTTCGTCATCGGCACCGGTTAAATCCATCAAGCCGCCACCCGTCTGACGGGCCACTCTTTCATTCACTCAACCGAATGGACGTGGCCCTCCCATGAAACGCATCTCCGTGATCGACTCGCATACCGGCGGCGAACCGACCCGTCTGGTGACCGCCGGCTTTCCTGATCTGGGCAACGGCAGCATGGCCGAACGGCGCAAAATCCTGGCCGAGCAACATGACCAATGGCGCGCCGCCTGTGTGCTCGAACCACGGGGCAGCGACGTGCTGGTGGGCGCCCTGCTCTGCGAACCGGTTGACCCGAGCACCTGCGCCGGGGTGATTTTCTTCAACAACAGCGGTTACCTGGGCATGTGTGGCCACGGCACTATCGGCCTGGTGGCCTCGCTAGCCCATTTGGGCAAAATCGGGCCCGGCGTGCACAGCATCGAGACGCCGGTTGGCACGGTACAAGCCACCCTGCACGACGATCATTCGGTGAGCGTGCGCAACGTGCCGGCCTACCGTTATCGCAAGGCGCTGCAATTGCAGGTGCCCGGCATCGGTCAGGTGACAGGCGATGTCGCCTGGGGCGGGAACTGGTTTTTCCTGATCGCCGATCATGGCCTGCGAGTGGCCGGCGACAACCTTGACGCGCTGACCGCTTACACCTACGCCGTGCAGCAAGCGCTGGAAACCCAGGGGATTCGTGGCGAAGACGGCGGACTGATCGACCACGTCGAGCTGTTCGCCGATGACGTTCAGGCTGACAGCCGCAACTTCGTCCTGTGCCCCGGCAAAGCCTACGACCGTTCACCTTGTGGCACCGGCACCAGCGCCAAACTGGCCTGCCTGGCGGCCGACGACAAGTTGCAGCCCGGGCAGATCTGGCGTCAGGCGAGTGTCATCGGCAGCGAGTTCGAAGGCTCCTTCGAATGGCAAGGCGAGCGCATCGTACCGACCATTCGTGGCCGTGCGTTCATCAGTGCCGAAGCGAGTCTGATCATCGAACAGGACGACCCGTTCGCCTGGGGAATCCGCCCATGAATCAGGGCCTGGCCGCCGATGTCATCGTGATCGGCGCCGGCATCATCGGCGCGGCGTGCGCCCAGGCGCTGGCGCGTCGTGGTTTGCAGGTGCTGGTGCTCGACGCCGGCCTGCACGGCGCCACGGCGGCAGGCATGGGTCACCTGCTGGTGCTCGACGACAACCCGGCGGAGCTGGCCCTGAGTCAGTATTCCCTGCAGCGTTGGCGCGAGCTTGGGCCGGACTTGCCCGACGGCTGCGCCTATCGCAACAACGGCACGCTTTGGCTGGCGGCTAACGCCGAGGAAATGGCGGTCGCCCACAGCAAATACCTCAACCTGAAAGCCCAGGGCGAGGTGTGTGAACTGGTCAGCGCCAGTGCCTTGCGCCAGCGTGAACCGGAGCTGCGTGAAGGCCTTGAAGGCGGTCTGCTGATCAATGGCGACGGCATTCTGTATGCGCCCGCAACGGCCAACTGGATGCTCGACACACCGAACATCCGACAGCGCCGGGCGCGGGTCAGCGAGGTCGACGGCAACCGCGTGCGACTCGATGACGGCCAATGGTTGAGCGCCGAAGCCGTGGTGCTGGCCAACGGTATTCAGGCGACTGAACTGTGCCCGGAGCTGCCCATCGAGCCGAAAAAAGGTCACTTGCTGATCACCGATCGCTACCCCGCCACCGTCACTCATACCCTGGTGGAACTGGGTTACGTCACCAGTGCCCACAACGCCAAAGGCCCTTCGACGGCTTGCAATATTCAGCCGCGTCCGACCGGGCAATTGTTCATTGGCGCCTCGCGGCAATTCGGCACCACCGACCCGCAGGTGGAAGGCTGGATGCTGGCGAAAATGCTCAAGCGCGCCGCCGAATACATGCCGGGGCTGGCCCGGCTCAATGGCATCCGCGCCTGGACCGGGTTTCGCGCCGCCAGCCCCGATGGCTTGCCGCTGGTGGGTCAGCACCCGCAACGGCAAGGCTTGTGGCTGGCGGTCGGTCACGAAGGACTGGGCGTAACCACCGCCCCTGGCACCGCCGACCTGCTGGTGGCGCAACTGTTCAACGAAACCCCGCCACTGGCCGCGCAACCCTATCTGCCCCAACGTTTTCTCGGAGAACCCGCCTATGCCTGACTTGATGCTGGACGGCCGTGCCTTGCGGGTCGCCGAAGGCACCAGCGTCGCCGCTGCCCTCGCGTCAGGGAGCGACGGTTGCGCGCGCACGTCGGTTAGTGGTCAACGCCGCGCACCGCTGTGCGGTATGGGCATTTGCCAGGAATGCCGGGTGACCATCGACGGTCGACGTCGGCTGGCCTGCCAAACCCTCTGCCGAGACGGTATGCAGGTGGAGACACGCCCATGAACGAATACGCCGATCTGTTGATCATCGGTGCCGGCCCCGCAGGCATGGCCGCCGCACTGGCCGCCGCGCCGAGCGGTGCACGTATTGTCATGCTCGACGACAACCCACTGGCGGGCGGACAAATCTGGCGCGACGGTCCGCAGGCCAGCGTGCCGACTCAGGCCCTTCAGATGCGCGAGCGTGTGCAGTCACACAACAACATCCGCCACCACACCGGCACCCGGGTGATCGCCAATCCAGGCCCGAAACAGCTGCTGGTCGAAGATGAAGATCGAGGCTGGCTGATCAGCTACGACAAATTGATCCTGTGCACCGGTGCCCGCGAGTTGCTGCTGCCCTTCCCCGGCTGGACGCTGCCGGGTGTCACCGGGGCCGGGGGCTTGCAGGCGCTGATCAAGGCCGGACTACCGGTGCAGGATGAACGCGTGGTGATCGCCGGCAGCGGGCCGCTGCTATTGGCCAGCGCCGCCACTGCAAAAAAGCACGGCGCAAAAATACAACGCATCGCCGAGCAAGCCTCGCTCACTGCTGTTGCCGGTTTCGCCGCGCAACTGCCGCGCTGGCCTGGCAAATGGCTGCAATCGTTCAGTCTGTTCGATCGCAATTACCGCGCCGCTACTCACGTGCTGGCTGCCCTCGGCACGGATCGGCTTGAAGGCGTACGCCTGCAACAGCAAGGCAAAATCGTTGAACTAGTATGTGATCGGCTGGCCTGTGGTTTCGGCCTGATCCCGAACATTCAATTGGGCCAGGCATTGGGCTACGCCGTTGAAGGCCAAGCATTGGCGGTGGATGCCTGGCAGGCCAATCGCGTCGATCATTATGCGGCGGGTGAATGCACCGGTTTCGGCGGCAGTGAACTGGCCTTGGTAGAAGGCGCGATTGCGGGTCACGCCGCGGTCGGCGATGTCGAATCAGCCCGCCAATTGTGGCCGCGCCGGGCACGCTGGCAGGGGTTTGCCAGGGCACTGAATAAGGCCTTCGCCCTCGACCCGCGACTCAAAACCCTGGCCCGTCATGACACTCTGGTTTGTCGCTGCGAAGACGTACCCTACTCGGCGCTCGCCGGGCACTCGGACTGGCGCGCAGCCAAACTGTCCAGCCGCTGTGGCATGGGCGCCTGTCAGGGCCGTGTCTGTGGCGGTGCGGTGGAGCATCTGTTTGGCTGGCAACCCTCGGCGCCGCGTCCGCCCTTCAGCCCGGCGCGCATCGAAACCTTGATGTGCCTGGACGACACCCCGCCCGTGTGATGATTGCGTCAGGGGTTTCGGCCACGCTGCCGAGCCACTATGATCCCGGGGGTCGCCATCAGGCCCCCAACGCCATGTACCCCTCGCTCACCACGTTCAAACCCTGTGATTTGCCGACGCTGCTGAACAGCCTTCAGCCGATCGCGCCCCTGCTCGATACCCTGTCGGACGTGGTGTTTTTCATCAAGGACCGCGAGGCCCGCTACGCCTTCGTCAACCAGACCCTGGCCCGACGCTGCGGCTTCAAACACAGCGAAGAATTGCTCGGACGTACCGCCGACATGGTCTTCCCGGAGAACTTCGGCCCGCTCTACACCGAGCAGGATCGACGAGTGCTGTCCAGCGGCCGGGTACTGGCCGATCAACTGGAACTGCACCTGTATTTCGGCAACCAGCCGATCTGGTGCCTGACCCACAAACTCGCCCTGAAAGATGAACAGGGTCACATCGTTGGCCTGGCCGGTATTTCCCGTGACCTGCAATCGCCACAGTCCAGTCATCCGGCTTATCAGAAACTCGCGGCAGTGGATTCGCACATTCGTGATCACTTTGCCCGGCCGATCAGCCTTGCCGAATTGACGGACATTGCCGGGTATTCCGTGGCGCAACTGGAGCGTCACTGCAAACGGGTGTTCCAGCTCACCCCGCGGCAGATGATTCACAAGGCGCGGCTGGAAGAGGGTTCGCGGTTGTTGTTGCACAGTGATTTGCCGATTACGGAGATTGCCTTGCGGTGTGGGTATACGGACCACAGTGCGTTCAGTCGGCAGTTTCGGGCGTTGACCAGTTTGTCGCCGAGTCAGTATCGGGGGGATCGGGGTTAAGGCGCTTTTGGACCGGTGAGGCATATCCGTTTTTTGAGTTACGGCGGCTATGGGTTCCGCCCTTACGGCGGGTCACTTTGAAAACCCTGCTCGCGATGGAGGTCAACGATGACGCGGGGAGCCTGACACCCCGCGGTGCTCTCAGGTTTTTCGCGAGCAGGCTCGCTCCTACAGAGCACGCCGCCATCGGCCATCCATGGCCGGAGATCCATCAGCGGCCGTGCTCCCCTGTAGGAGCTGCCGAAGGCTGCGATCTTTTGATCCTGCCTTTGTCGTTGCTTCGCCCTTGTCATTTGCTTCAACGCCCGAGAGCGGCTACGTGCATTCGGTCTTTGGAAGAGGTGCAGACAGATCAAACGCCAAAGCCAATCAAGATCAAAAGATCGCAGCCTTCGGCAGCTCCTACAGGGTAAATGCGCACTCTTTCGACCAGGTCGGCTGTCAGGCCGCCTCGCTTTTCCAAGTGACGCGCCGTAAGGGCGAATCCGCCGGCGGCTGTTACCGAAGAAACGGATATGTACTCCCATGTTTCTTAACGGGGCACCGGAACGACTACTGCTCCCATATGTAACACCGACCAGCGAAACCACGACGCCCCCACCCAAAGCACGACCGCCAGAACACCTCTGCCTAAAGCCTCAACCACAAATTAAATCCAAAAACTGGAAACCGGCACATTGATTGCTATTGTTAATATCGTATACGAAATCCCCAATACGATAATTCAACAGCACTTAACCCAACGAGGCCTCTATGAAAAACCCCGCATTTGCCGTAGCCCTCAGCGCTGTTCTCAGTTCTTCCTTCGTCGCCACCGCCCAGGCCGACAAGCTCGACGACATCATTGGCTCCGGCAAGCTGCGCTGTGCCGTGACCCTGGACTTCCCGCCCATGGGTTTCCGCGATGCGAGTAACAACCCGGCCGGTTTCGACGTGGACTACTGCAACGACCTCGCGAAGATTCTAGGAGTCGAGGCTGAAGTGGTCGAGACGCCCTTCCCCGACCGTATCCCGGCACTGGTTTCCGGCCGGGCCGACGTGATTGTTGCATCCACGTCCGACACCCTCGAACGCGCCAAGACCGTCGGCCTCACCGTGCCCTACTTCGCGTTCCAGATGGTCGTGCTGACCCGCGACAACACCGGCATCAATGGCTTCGACGACCTCAAGGGCAAACCGGTGGGCAACACCAGCGGCACCTACGAGGCCATCGCCCTGGAGAAAGATGTGAAGAACTGGGGCAGCGGCAGTTTCCGGGCCTATCAGTCGCAGAACGACACGCTGCTGGCCGTCGCCCAGGGCCATATCGACGCTACCGTGGTCACCAATACCGTCGCCGCCGCCACGCTCAAATCGGGCAAGTACAAAAACCTCAAAGTCGCCGGCAATGCGCCGTATGTGATCGACTATGTGTCCCTCGGCGCCAAGCGCAGCGAGTATGGCCTGCTCAACTACCTCGACCTGTTCGTCAACCAGCAGGTGCGCACCGGGCGTTACAAGGAGCTGTTCGTCAAATGGGTCGGCACCGACATCGCACCGGCCGACCTGACCGTGCCAAAGGTCTATTACTAAGGTGTCCGGCATGCCCAGGTCCATTTCTCTGACCGGTCGTAGCCTGGTCGCGGGCGCCGCCGAGGGTACCCTGTTGTTCGCCGATGTCGGGTTGAGTTTCTGGGGCGGGGTTGACTCCGCCAGTGGCGAGGTCATCGATCGCCACCACCCGCTCAGCGGCGAACACTTGGCCGGCCGTGTGCTGGCGATCCCCAGCGGGCGCGGCTCGTGCACCGGCAGCAGCGTGATGATGGAACTGATCAGCAACGGTCATGCACCGGCGGCATTGGTGCTGGCCGAAGCCGATGAGATCCTGACCCTGGGCGTGCTCGTCGCGCAGACGATTTTCGAGCGTTCCCTGCCGGTGCTGTGCATCGGCCAGGAGGCCTTCGCCGCCCTGCGCGGCAAGACTTTTGCCCGGGTCGAAGATTCAACACTGACTACATTCGAACACCTGCCGGGCGATGCCTGGCAGGCACTCGAAAATCAGCCGCAGACAGAAGACCGACCTACCGCTATCGAACTCACCGAACACGATCAAGCGCTGCTCGACGGCCAGCACGGCAAGGCTGCACAAATGGCCATGCAGATCGTCCTGCGCATGGCAGAACTGCAAGGCGCCCGCCAATTGGTGGATGTCACCCAGGCGCACATCGACGGCTGCATTTACACAGGACCGGCGAGCCTGCAATTTGCCCGGCAACTGGTGCAATGGGGCGCGAAGGTTCGAGTGCCCACCACCCTCAATTCGATTTCCGTGGATCAGCGCCGCTGGCGCGAATTGGGCATCGACCCCGCGCTCGGCGAACCGGCCAGTGCCTTGGGTGATGCCTACATGGCAATGGGCGCGCAACTGAGTTTTACCTGTGCGCCGTACCTGCTCGACAGTGCGCCCAAGGCTGGCGAGCAGATTGTCTGGGCCGAATCCAACGCCGTGGTTTACGCCAACAGCGTGCTCGGCGCCCGCACGCTGAAGTATCCGGACTACCTCGACATCTGCATCGCCCTGACCGGCCGCGCGCCGTTGATTGGCTGCCACCTCGACGCGCCACGCAAGGCCCGGTTGCAGATCGAGTTGCCCGCCCTCGGTGAACTGGACGATGCCTTTTATCCGCTGCTCGGCTATCACATCGGCACACTGGCCGGCAGCCGCGTGCCACTGGTGCTAGGCCTGGAAAACCGCAAGCCGACCCTGGACGATCTCAAAGCCTTCGGTGCAGCGTTCGCCACCACCTCGGCGGCGCCGCTGTTTCATATCGCCGGGGTCACGCCGGAGGCCATCGACCCGGCACAGGTGCTGGAAGCGGACGAATCCATACCCGTGGAAAAAATCCACCTGAAGGACCTTCTGCTCAGTTGGCGCGAGCTCAACAGTGCCCGTGACAATCGCGTGGATGTGGTGTCACTGGGCAACCCGCATTTTTCCCTCAGCGAGTTCGCCCACCTCGCGCAGCTGTGCCGGGGCCGGCACAAACACCCGGACGTGGTGGTCGCCATCACTTGCGGGCGTGCCGTGCTGGAACAGTCGCGCGAAGCCGGGTATATCGCGGTGATCGAAACCTTCGGCGCCACGCTGGTCACCGACACCTGCTGGTGCATGCTCGGCGAGCCGGTAATTCCGCTGGCCGCGAAAAACCTCATGACCAACTCCGGCAAGTACGCCCATTACGCCCCAGGGCTGGTGGGTCGAAAAGTGCATTTCGCCAGCCTCGCCGAATGCGTCAATGCCGCTTGTAACGCCACGGCCAGCGGACGCCTGCCGGCCTGGCTGCTACCTGCCGCCCACCTGGAGAGCCCCGTGCATGTTTGATTACACCTTCCAATGGCGCGCGGCCCTGCGCGCCCTGCCGGACATGCTCGCCGGCGCCCTGGTCACCTTCGAGACCGCAGCGCTGTCGATGATCTTCGGCGTGCTGATTGCCCTGGCCCTGACGGTCATGCGCGAAAGCAAAAATACGCTGCTGCGCGGGTTCGGCAACGGCTGGGTATCGATTGCCCGCAACACACCGTCGCTGTTCCAGATCTATGTCCTGTACTTCGGACTTGGTTCGCTGGGGTTGCATGTCAGTTCGTGGCTGGCGCTGCTGGCGGGGATCACCTTCAACAACGCCGGTTATCTCGCGGAAAACTTCCGCGGCGGCCTCAAGGCCGTTCCCACGACACAGGTACGCGCCGCGCGTTCGCTGGGCATGAGTGCCTTCCAGGCCTACCGGATGATCATCGTCCCGCAGCTGCTGCGGATCGTCTTCTACCCGCTGACCAATCAGATGGTCTGGGCGG
Organism: Pseudomonas sp. GL-RE-29; assembly: GCF_019947275.1. Classification (NCBI taxonomy): domain Bacteria; kingdom Pseudomonadati; phylum Pseudomonadota; class Gammaproteobacteria; order Pseudomonadales; family Pseudomonadaceae; genus Pseudomonas; species Pseudomonas sp. GL-RE-29. Next base: position 22,187 of record NZ_JAGYGD010000003.1, on the reverse strand, counting down.
TGTTGATGACGTCGCTGGGGGTGATCGTCGGGCTGAACAATGACCTGACCGGCGTGACCCAGGAATACAACGTCAAAACCTTCCGCACTTTCGAATATTTCGCCATCGCGGCCGTGCTGTATTACGCGATTGCCAAGGCGATCGTCGCGACAGCCCGGCTGATGGCCTGGCGGTTGTTCCGTTACTGAGGAGTGTCCATGTTTGCCACCGATTTTTCCTCGAACGACCTGTTGTTCCTGCTCAACGGCGCCTGGGTCACGCTGCAGTTGACGTTCTGGTCGATCATCCTCGGCTCCATCGCCGGGCTGCTGTTCGGTTTGCTGCGCGCCCTGTTGCCACGGGCCAGCCTGCCGCTGGCCTGGGTGCTGGACGTGTTTCGCAGCGTGCCGCTGCTGATCCAGTTCGTGCTGTTCAACTCACTGAAAAGCATCGTCGGCCTGAACATCAGCGCGTTCAGCGTCGGTTGCATCGTGCTAGGGACCTACACCGCCGCGTACTTCACCGAGATCGTGCGCGGCGGCGTGCTGGCAGTGCCGTTCACGGTACGCCGGGCCAGTCGTTCGCTGGGCCTGAGCTTTTTGCAGGACCTGCGCTGGATCGTCCTGCCGATGGCCACCCGCGTCGCCTTCCCCGGCTGGCTGAACCTGGTGCTCGGTGTGATGAAAGACACTGCGCTGGTGATGTGGATCGGCATCGTCGAACTGCTGCGCGCCTCGCAAACCATCGTGACCCGCATCCAGGAACCGTTGCTGGTGCTGTGCATCGCGGGCCTTATCTACTACGTCATGAGCCTGGTGGTTGCACGCCTGGGCGCTCGTCTGGAAAGAAGGTGGCAAGAAAATGATTGAGATCGACAACGTACATAAATCCTTCGGCAACCTGGAAGTGGTCAAGGGCGTGAACCTGACGGTGAACAAGGGCGAGGTGGTGTCGATCATCGGCGGCTCGGGTTCCGGCAAGTCGACCCTGCTGATGTGCATCAACGGCCTGGAGCCGATCCAGAAAGGCAACATCCGCGTCGACGGAGTCGAAGTCCATCACAGCGCCACCGACCTCAATCGCCTGCGGCAGAAGATCGGCATCGTGTTCCAGCAGTGGAATGCCTTCCCGCATCTGACCGTGCTGGAAAACGTCATGCTCGCACCACGCAAGGTGCTGGGCAAAAGCAAGGCCGAAGCCGAGGAACTGGCAGTGCAACAACTGACCCATGTGGGGCTGGGCGACAAGCTCAAGACCTTCCCCGGCAAGCTGTCCGGCGGTCAGCAACAACGCATGGCCATCGCCCGCGCCCTGGCCATGTCGCCGGACTACATGCTGTTCGACGAGGCCACCTCGGCCCTCGACCCGCAACTGGTGGGCGAGGTGTTGGACACCATGCGCATGCTGGCTGAAGACGGCATGACCATGGTTCTGGTGACCCACGAGATCCGCTTTGCCCGCGATGTTTCCGACCGGGTGGCGTTCTTTCGCAATGGTCTGGTGCATGAAATCGGGTCGCCGGATCAGGTGATTGGCAATCCGCTGCATGCGGAGACGGCGGCGTTTCTTAAATCGGTGAAATAACCACTGGCCTCATCGCTGGCAAGCCAGCTCCCACAGTGATTTGGAGTGGTCACCGATTTTGTGTACACCATCAAACCTGTGGAAGCTGGCTTGCCAGCGATGAGGCCATCACAGGTATTACAAGGAGGAAAGCATGCGCTCATCAAAAGTCATCCACGTCGTCAGCTGCCACGCCGAAGGTGAAGTCGGCGATGTGATCGTCGGCGGCGTCGCACCGCCGCCCGGCGACACGGTGTGGGAACAGTCACGCTGGATTGCCAAGGATGAAACCCTGCGCAACTTCGTGCTCAACGAACCGCGCGGCGGGGTGTTTCGTCACGTCAACCTGCTGGTTCCCGCCAAAGACCCAAGGGCACAAATGGCCTGGATCATCATGGAACCGGCGGACACCCCACCGATGTCCGGCTCGAACTCGCTGTGCGTGGCCACCGTGTTGCTCGACAGCGGCATCCTGCCGATGACCGAACCGCAAACCCGTCTGGTGCTGGAGGCGCCCGGCGGCTTGATCGAGGCCGTGGCCGACTGCCGTGACGGTAAGGTCGAACGGGTAGAAATCAAAAACGTACCCTCCTTCGCCGATCGCCTGGATGCGTGGATCGAAGTCGAAGGTCTCGGCTCGCTCAAGGTCGATACCGCTTACGGTGGCGACAGCTTTGTGATCGCTGATGCCAAGGGCCTGGGCTTTTCCATCCGCCCGGACGAAGCGGCTGATCTGGTGGAGGTCGGGCTGAAAATCACCCGTGCCGCCAACGAACAACTGGGTTTCGTTCATCCGCTGAATCCGGACTGGTCGCACATTTCTTTCTGCCAGATTGCCGCGCCCATCGTCCATGAAAACGGCATCGCCACCGGCGCCAACGCCGTGGTCATTCAGCCGGGCAAAATCGACCGCTCGCCCACTGGCACCGGTTGCTCGGCGCGCATGGCGGTGTTGCAGGCCAAGGGTTTGATGCAGGTCGGCGAGCGGTTTATCGGGCGTTCGATCCTGGGTTCCGAGTTCCACTGCCGCATCGATTCGCTGACCGAAGTGGCCGGTCGCGCCGCCATCTATCCGTGCATTTCCGGGCGTGCCTGGATCACCGGCACCCACCAATTGCTGCTCGACCCGAGCGATCCGTGGCCGCAGGGTTATCGCCTCTCGGATACCTGGCCCGGTGCATGACATAGAGCTTTTTGTGGCGAGGGAGCTTGCTCCCGCTGGGCTGCGCAGCGGCCCCAATTTGCAGTGTGTCTGATGAAGCTGATGCTCTGGTTTTACGACTGCGCAGGCGAGCGGGAGCAAGCTCCCTCGCCACGATGTTACCGCCAGACCAACGGCTAACTAATTTCCTTAAAACCTGAAAAAAGCACTAGCCGAATTCTTTCACTTTAAATATCGTATACGAAATACAAAAACGAACTGGAGGCAACAATGAGCAAGCGTATTAACTGGAGTGGCGTCTTCCCTGCGGTAACCACTCAATTCAACGATGACTTCACCATCAACCTCGATAAAACCCATCAAGTGATTTCCAACGTCATTCGTGATGGCGTGTCGGGTCTGGTGGTTTGCGGTTCGGTGGGTGAAAACACCTCGCTGACCGCCGAAGAAAAAATCGCCGTGACGGAAGTCGCAGTGGATGCCTCTCGCGGTCGAGTGCCGGTGATCTGCGGCGTTGCTGAATTCACCAGTGTGCAAGCGGCCAAGGTCGCCAACGCCGTGCGCAAGGTCGGTGTCGATGGCGTGATGCTGATGCCGGCGCTGGTCTACGGTTCCAAGCCCTTCGAAACCGCCGAGCACTACCGCTACGTGGCGAAAAACGCCGACGTACCGCTGATGGTCTATAACAACCCGCCGATCTACAAAAACGATGTGACCCCGGACATCCTGATTTCCCTGGCCGACTGCGACAACGTGGTGTGCTTCAAGGATTCCTCGGGCGACACCCGTCGCTTCATCGACGTGCGCAATGAAGTGGGCGACCGTTTTGTGCTGTTCGCCGGCCTGGATGACGTGGTGCTGGAAAGCATCGCCGTCGGTGCTGAAGGCTGGGTCTCGGGCATGTCCAACGTATTCCCGAAAGAAGGCGAAACCATCTTCCGTCTGGCCAAGGCTGGACGCTTCGCCGAGGCCATGCCGATCTACGAATGGCTGATGCCGATCCTGCACCTCGACGCCCGTGCCGACCTGGTGCAGTGCATCAAGTTGTGCGAAGCCATCGCCGGTCGCGGTAGCGCACTGACCCGTCCACCACGCCTAGCCCTGCCGGAAGCCGATCGAGTGTTCGTCGAGCAGATCATGGCCAAGGCCCTGGCCAACCGTCCGCAGCTGCCGGACGTCGGTCTCTGAGTGATTGCCGGGCGGACCTTCGCGGTCCGGCCCGGCTGCCTGTTTTTTGCGCCTCTACAGGAAACGCCAGCATGTCCAATCCTCAACACACCTCAAGCGCAACCACCCCCTCGGGACTCAAGCGTGTCGTCGCGGCCGCCATGGCCGGCACCGTCGCCGAGTGGTATGAATTCTTTCTCTACGGTACGGCGTCGGCATTGGTTTTCGGCCAGTTGTTCTTTCGCCAGACCGACAGCCCCATCGACGGCATCATCGCTGCCTTCGCCCTCTACGCCGTGGGTTTTCTCGCCCGCCCGCTGGGCGGTTTGGTGTTCGGTCACTACGGTGACAAATTCGGCCGCAAGCGCCTGCTGCAACTGAGCCTGGTGGTGGTCGGCATCACTACGTTCCTGATGGGCTGCCTGCCTGGTTTCGATCAGATCGGCTACGCGGCGCCGGTATTGCTGGTGCTGCTGCGGCTGATCCAGGGCTTCGCCTTTGGCGGCGAATGGGGTGGCGCGATTCTGCTGGTGTCCGAGCACTGCCCGGACAACCGCCGTGGCTTCTGGGCCAGTTGGCCGCAAGCGGGTGTGCCGGCCGGCAACCTGGTGGCGACGGTTGCCCTGCTGCTGTTGTCGTCGAACCTGTCGGAACAGGACTTCCTCGCCTGGGGCTGGCGTGTGGCGTTCTGGTTCTCGGCGGTGGTCGTGTTGATCGGCTACTGGATTCGCACCAGCGTCGATGACGCCCCGATCTTCAAGGAAGCCCAGGCCCGTCAAGCACAAACCAAGCAGCAACAATTGGGCGTGGTGGAAGTGCTGCGCCACCACTGGCGTTCGGTGCTGGTGGGCATCGGCGCGCGGTTTGCCGAGAACATCCTCTACTACACCGTCGTGACCTTCTCGATCACTTACCTGAAGCTGGTAGTGCACAAGGACACTTCAGAGATTCTGCTCCTGATGTTCGGTGCGCACCTGCTGCACTTCTTCCTGATCCCGCTGATGGGTTATCTGTCAGATCTGGTCGGGCGCAAACCGGTGTATCTGGTGGGTGCGGTGCTTACCGCGTTCTGGGGTTTTGTCGGTTTCCCGATGATGGACACGGGTAACAACTGGCTGATCATGGCGGCGATCACTCTCGGCCTGGCCATCGAATCGATGACCTATGCACCGTACTCGGCGCTGATGGCCGAGATGTTCCCGACCCACGTGCGCTACACCGCGTTGTCGCTGTGCTACCAGGTTGCGCCGATTTTCGCCGGCTCCCTGGCGCCGCTGATCGCCATCACCCTGCTCAACAAGTACCACAGCTCGACACCCATCGCCTGGTACCTGGTGGGTGCATCGCTGATTTCCATCGTCGCCGTTGGCTTGACCCGTGAAACCCGTGGCAAGTCGCTGCATGCGGTGGATGCCGAGGCTGCTGCGCGGATTGCGGCGCTGGACAACGCCGTTCCTGCCACTCCACGCCGCAGCGATTCACTAGCCTGACTACGAACGCAAACCTTGTAGGAGCCGGCTTGCTGGCGATTATCGCGACGCGGTATGCCTGACACGCCGCCATCGCTGGCAAGCCAGCTCCTACAGAGGTTTCGCCGCAAACTTTATGACCGGAGTTTTTTTCATGTCCGAGATCCTCGGCCACAACTACATCGGCGGCACACGCAGCGCCGCCGGCAGCCTCGCGCTGCAAAGCCATGACGCCAGCACTGGCGAAGCCCTGCCCTTCTCTTTCGCGCAAGCCACCGCAGATGAAGTAGACGCCGCCGCACAAGCCGCTGCTGTCGCCTACCCAACATTCCGTAACTTGCCCGCCGCACGCCGTGCCGACTTCCTTGATGCCATCGCCGCACAACTGGATGCCCTGGATGATGAATTCGTCGCCCTGGTCACCCGCGAAACCGCGTTGCCGAGCGGCCGCATTCAAGGCGAGCGCGGCCGCACCAGCGGTCAGATGCGCCTGTTCGCCCAGGTCCTGCGACGCGGCGACTTCTACGCTGCACGCATCGACCGCGCCCTGCCCGACCGTCAACCGCTGCCGCGAGTCGACCTGCGTCAGTACCGGATCGGCGTCGGCCCGGTGGCGGTGTTCGGCGCCAGCAATTTCCCCCTGGCATTCTCCACGGCCGGCGGCGATACCGCAGCGGCGCTGGCCGCCGGCTGCCCGGTGGTGTTCAAGGCCCATAGCGGGCACATGGCGACCGCTGAAATCGTCGCCAATGCCATCATCCGCGCAGCCGAACAAACCGACATGCCCAAAGGTGTGTTCAACATGATCTACGGCGCCGGCGTGGGTGAAGCGCTGGTCAAGCATCCGGCGATCCAGGCCGTCGGCTTCACCGGTTCGCTTAAAGGTGGGCGAGCCCTCGGCGACATGGCCGCCGCGCGACCACAACCGATCCCGGTGTTCGCCGAAATGAGCAGCATCAACCCGGTCGTAGTGTTGCCAGAAGCACTGCAGGTGCGTGGCGAGAAAATCGCCAGCGAACTGGTGGCTTCGGTGGTGCAGGGTTGCGGTCAGTTCTGTACTAATCCGGGATTGGTGATCGGCATCCGCTCACCGCAGTTCAGCGCTTTTACCGCGCAACTCGCTACGCTGATGGCCGAACAACCAGCACAAACCATGCTCAACGCCGGCACGCTCGCCAGTTATGGAAAAGGCGTGCAGGCCTTGATCAGCCATCCGGGAATAACCCATCTGGCGGGCCACGAACAGCGTGGCAATCAGGCGCGACCGCAACTGTTCAAGGCCGACGTGAGTCTGCTGCTCAAGGGTGATCCCCTGCTCCAGGAAGAAGTATTCGGCCCGACCACGATCATCGTCGAAGTCGCCGACAAGGCTGAACTGCAACAGGCGCTGAACAGCCTGCACGGCCAGCTCACCGCGACCCTGATCGGCGAAGCGCAGGACCTGCAAGATCATGCGGGTTTGCTGGCACTGCTGGAACAAAAAGTCGGCCGGGTGCTGTTCAACGGCTACCCCACTGGCGTCGAAGTCTGCGATGCGATGGTGCATGGCGGGCCTTATCCGGCTACTTCGGACGCCCGTGGAACGTCGGTCGGCACCTTGGCCATCGAGCGTTTCCTGCGTCCGGTGTGCTATCAGAACTGCCCGGATGCGCTGCTGCCCGATGCCCTGAAAAACGCCAATCCGCTGGGTATCGCTCGACTTGTCGACGGTAACAGCCAGAGAAACCCAATCTAAAAAACACTCAAAAAACCTGTGGGAGCTGGCTTGCCAGCGATAGCGGTCTGACAGTCAACATCAATGTTGAATCTGCCGACCTCATCGCTGGCAGCCAGCTCCCACAGGGTCAAACCTGATTGTCCGATGCTTTGAAATTCGCCTTGTCGACGGCAACAGCCAGAGAAACCCAATCTAAATAACACTTAAAAACCTGTGGGAGCTGGCTTGCCAGCGATGGCGGTCTGACAGTCAACATCAATGTTGAATCTGCCGCCCTCATCGCTGGCAAGCCAGCTCCCACAGGGTCAAACCTGATTGTCCGATGCTTTGAAATTCGCCTTGTCGACGGCAACAGCCAGAGAAACCCAATCTAAATAACACTTAAAAAAACCTGTGGGAGCTGGCTTGCCAGCGATGGCGGTCTGACAGTCAACATCGAGGTTGAATGTGTCGGCCTCATCGCTGGCAAGCCAGCTCCCACAGGGTCAAACCTGATTGTCCGATGCTTTGAAGTTCGCCTTGTCGACGGCAACAGCCAGAGAGACCCAATCTAAATAACACTTAAAAACCTGTGGGAGCTGGCTTGCCAGCGATGGCGGTCTGACAGTCAACATCGATATTGAATGTGCTTGCCTCATCGCTGGCAAGCCAGCTCCTACAGGGTTAGGTGATCAGGCCAGAAGCGCCTTCAGATCGTTGTACAGGGCCTCAGGAATTTGCACCCCCTCCACCAAACTCCGGGCCCGCGCCGCATAACGCCGCTGCGACGGCAAGCGCGCGCCCTGCCCCTCGATGCCCTGGAACAACGCCTCGGCCCGGGCCAAATGCTCCGGCGCCGCATCCCCCAAGAAGCGTCGTGGATCCAGCGCAATGATCAGCTCGCCATGGTACGGCGACGACTTGCTGCCGGCGTCGTAGGCCAGCGATTCGGCGCTGGTCAGGTCACCGATCAACGGCCCGGCAATCAACTCCACCATCGCCGCCAGCGCCGAGCCCTTGTGCCCGCCGAAGGTCAGCATCGCGCCGCTGTCGAGCACCACGTTGGCATCGGTACTCGGCAGGCCCTGGGCGTCCACGCCCCAGCCTTCGGGGATCGCTTTGCCGGCACGGCGGTGCAGTTCGATGTCGCCACGGGCGATGGCGCTGGTGGCAAAGTCGAACACGAAGGGATCCTGCCCTGCGCGAGGCCAGCCGAAGGCAATCGGATTGGTGCCGAACACCGGCAACCGTCCACCCGCCGGAGCGACCCAGGCATGACTCGGATTACACGCCAGCGCGACCAGTCCGGCAGCGGTCAATTGCTCGATCTCAACCCACAACGCAGAGAAATGTACGCAGCGATTGATCGCCATCGCTGCAATCCCGTTGGCCCGGGTCTTCTCCTCCAACAATGGCAGCCCCGCCTGAAACGCTAACTGCGAAAAACCACCAGCGGCATCCACGCGCACGATCGACGGTGCCTGGTCGATCACCTCGGGCTCGGCATCGGCCGACACCTTGCCGGCGCGCAGGGAATTCACACATCCCAGAACCCGATACAAGCCGTGGGAGGCACAGCCGTCAAGCTCGCCGGCGATCACCGTCGCCGCCACCGCTTGCGCGTGGGCCAGGTTGAAACCGTTGTGCAACAGGATCGATTCGGCCAACTCGCGGGCCTCGATCAGGGTCAATCGGATCATGATCATCTCCTTGAACAGACCGCTCAGGGTGGTCTATTCGAGGCTGCATGGCTTGATGGGTTTGGGCGTGGGGAGTGACGAAATCGGCACAGGACTGCCGAGTAATTGCTCATACCAAAGGGTTAATGGCAAACACCCATGTCTACTGGTCGCTGCAGTGTTTTGGCCATAAATTTCCCTCTAAATCCAGAACACACAGGGGTGTTGAAAAATGACTGATGAGACGAGCGGAACAACCCGTCGGGCCTTGATGACCACCGGTGCAGTGGTAGCTGCTCTGGCCGTGGCCGCGCCTGTGCTGGCAGCGCAGCAAGCGCCGGCTGCCGCACCTTCAAGTGGCAAAAGCGACGGCAATGCGAGCGGTTCGGGCACGATCACTGTGAAGGATGGAACCCAGATTTTCTACAAGGACTGGGGCAGCGGCCAACCGATTGTGTTTCACCATGGCTGGCCGCTTTCCAGTGACGACTGGGATACGCAAATGCTGTTTTTCCTCAGCAAGGGCTTTCGGGTCATCGCCCACGATCGCCGTGGTCACGGCCGCTCCTCCCAGACTGCTGTCGGCAACGAAATGGACACTTACGCCGCTGACGTGGCAGAACTGATGGCACACCTCGACATCAAGAATGCCGTGCACGTCGGCCACTCCACCGGCGGTGGTGAAGTGGCGCGTTATGTGGCTCGCCATGGCCGTGGCCGCGTAGCAAAAGCGGTGCTGATCGGCGCCGTGCCGCCGATCATGCTGCGCACCGAAAAAAACCCCGGCGGGATCCCCCAAGACGTCTTCGACGACCTGCGCAAAGCCGTGGCCGACAACCGCTCGCAGTTTTACCGCGATTTCCCCAGCGGGCCGTTTTATGGCTTCAACCGCCCGGGTGCAAAAGTGTCTCAAGCGATCATCGATAACTGGTGGCGCCAGGGCATGAACGGCGGGGCCAAGGCCCAGTACGACTGCATTCGCGCCTTCTCGGAAACCGACTTCACCGATGACCTGAAGAACATCGACGTGCCAACCCTGGTGATGCACGGAGAAGATGACCAGATCGTGCCCATCGCCGACTCGGCACACCTGTCGATCAAATTGCTCAAGAAAGGCACGCTGAAAACCTACCCCGGCCTGCCCCATGGCCTGTGCACAACCAACGCCGACGTCATCAATACAGACCTGCTGGCCTTCATCAAAAGCTGACAGCGAAACACTAGATTGACAGCAACCGTATCGCAGCTGCCGGACCCTGACAAAAAGTCATGTTCGGCAGCTCGCGTTTCAATGCATTTGGCACGAAACCAGCTAGCGTATCAGCGACCTGATCTCAAAAAGCCTGCCGCCCCAACCAGATCTGGATCTAGAATAAGTAGTGGTAAACTTGATGCCCTGCTTGACCGGGAAATCCAGAGGTTTTCAGCACACGGTTCTGACAACGGACACCCCCCATGGAAATAGCACGACAATTCATTATCCATGAGACCGCTCACTGGATACTCAACCATCACATGTCGTCAAAGCTCCCTGGCTATCTGGTGCTCGGGACGCGCTACAACACCCGTTCGCTGGCGGATCTGCCCGAGGGCGCTTTGGCCGAGATGGGCGTGCTGCTCGCCAGGGTGCAGAAAATCCTGCAAACAGAGTTCCAGCCGAAGTGGCTCTACATCAGTCGATTCGGCCACGACCCGGGCTTCCCCATCCACTTCCACTTCATTCCGGTGTACTCATGGGTCGAAGAGCTGTTCTGGAAGGATGAGCGGTATCGGCTGCTGAAGAACTTCGGTGCCGGCGCCAACGCTCATTCACTGACCGATGGCGCGGAAATGACCCTGTTCATCTGGCGCGAATTTGGTGAGAGCCCTGAACCACCGTCTATCCAGGGGCCGTCGATCGAGCAAGTCATCGACCGTCTAAGGCTGGCGTTCAACCCACCGCTGGCGGTGAGTCGCGTAGCCGTCATGGGTGAACGCACGCCCACCATCCAATAGCTTATTTAACCAGCCGTTTTTCCTTCGACGGCCTGTAACCGAAATACGAGCTGTAGCACTTGCTGAAATGGCTGGGTGAAACAAACCCGCAAGCCACCAGCACATCGACCTGCGACAGTTCGGTGTGCTGGAGCAACCGACGCGCCTCGGTGATCCGCAACTCCATGTAATACCGCTGTGGGGTCGTGCCCAGCTGCTCCCTGAACAAGCGCTCGAGTTGTCGCCGGGAACGGCCGGCGTAAACCGCCAGTTGTTCCAGTTCCAGCGGCTCCTCGAGGTTGGCGTCCATCAGTTTCACCACCTCGCGTAAGGGCGCGCTCACACAGATATTTTCCGTCGGTTTGATGCGCCGGTACCGCGACTCCTCGAACGCCAGGATGTCCTCGATACCTTCGACCAGGGCTTTGTCGTGCAACCCCTTGATCCAGTCCAGCGCCATGTGGAACGCGCCGGACGGACTGGACGCCGTGAGCCGGTCGCGATCGATGATGTAGGGCTCACTGCTGACTTGCGTCGCCTTGCAGAACTCGGCCAGCGCCGGACGGTGTTCGGGGTGAATGGCGCAACGGTAACCGTCCAGCAGGCCTGCCTTGCCCAGGAACCATGCGCCGTTCCACAACCCGGCCAGACTGACACCCACTTCTGATGCGGTCCTCAACAGGCTGACAAATCCTTCATTGGCCTTGAGCTCCGTCCGGTAACCGCCGCAAATCACCAGCAGATCCAGTTCTTTGATTTCTGCACAATCGAGACGGGTATCCGGCCGAATCACCAGTCCGAGATCGCTGACCACCTCGCCCTCGCTCAAACCGAACGTTCGGGATGAAAACGAGCCCGGTCGCAGCAGGTTCGCCGTGACAATGGTGTCCAGCGCCTGGGTAAACGCCGGCAGCGAGAAATGTTCGAGCAGCAAAAAGCCTGCCCGAACCGTTCGCAGATCGCCTGAATGTTCATTGAGATAGCGAAGGTTTTTGCCCTTCATGCCTCCGCTGAATTGCCGTCTTTCGATCAATGCCCGACCCACCACGTTACGCCGTTGAACTGTAAAAATGCCTGTGTCGCGAGGCGCCATTGTGCGATGGATCAGGCCAGCTGAAAACCGTGACGCAGAGGGTGCGTCAATCGATACGTGACACTGAACCTGTGGCGAGGGAGCTTGCTCCCGCTGGATGGCGTAGCCGTCCCTTTTTTTGGGGCCGCTTCGCGTCCCAGCGGGAGCAAGCTCCCTCGCCACAGGACGGGTAGTTTATTCGAAGGGTTCACCGCCTGTAGGACGTTTCCATATGCTCAATAAACATGGCGAAAACCTGCGCGTTTAAACGCCCGCAACGTTACTTCATGAAAGCTACAAGACCTTGCGCCGTTGCCTACGGTTACGCCAGAATCCGCCGGCTTGTGCGCCTTGGGGCTCCTCGGTAACTTGATTCGTGTCACTGCCCATCAGTGATCGGGTTTAGTAGCCCGTGGTTTTAATCCGAGACGTACAACGCTTCCACCAGTCAGGCTTTGCGCCTGCATTCTGATGGTGGCTGTACGCAGGGCGCCCTTGGGCGCGCCGGCTTCGAGGATTCCCCGGTCTACTAACCTGCGTGCAGCTGCCACCCTTTCTTTAGTAGGGATGGGTGATGGCCCAATTCAGGAATCCACAGCATGTTCAAGGTAACGCCAAACCCGCCGGACACCGATCCAGCATCCCCATACGAACCCGACTCAAACAAACTCAACGAAGCCGCCGAGCGCGCCCTCGACTTTCACTTCCCCTCGATTGCCGACATCAAAGCCACACCGCGAACACCCAGTACCCTGTTTTCCGTTGACCCTGAGGCGGATACCGAAACCCTGATGGTTTATCTGGTCGAAACCCTGGCCTCGGTCGATGTGATGGTCCATCAATTGGTGGACCATCTGGACGGTGGGTCGCGCAATGCGCTGCTGGGTACTTCGAACAGCGTGATGCTGGCCGAAATTACGGCGAATCGGGTGCTGGATCAGATAGATCCACCTGAGCAGATGTAGAAGATCAAAAGATCGCAGCCTGCGGCAGCTCCTACAGGGGTAACGCGTAATTCCTGCGATCTTTTGAGTCCGATGCGTTTACGCCACGCCCTCCTCCATCACATCCTCCGCCCAACTGATCGCCGCCACCACGGTCGGGAAACCGATCGTGCTGGTGAGTGCGATCAGGGTGTGGCGGATCTGCTCCGGGGTTGCGCCGGCTTCCAGTGCGCGCCGGGTGTGACTGTGCACGGCGCCTTCGGAGTGAATCGCCGCGGCGGCACCGAGCTGGATCAACTGGACCACTTGCTCGTCCAGCGGACCGGCGTGACGCACAACGGTACCCAGGGCTTCCACCGCATCCAGGTAATCCGGGTATTGCTGCTTGAGGTTTCGGTAGGTGTTGTGCGCTCTCTTCTTGGTCATTGTTTTCTCCTCGCGAACCTGTGCCGGGCTGCTCGCTTGAACACATTCCCGGCCCTGTTTTACCCGATAGATAAAGGCTTCGATCAGCAAAACTTGCGAAAAGCGACAGTAGGCTAAGCTTAGTGCAGCTTATTGCTCACGATGCTCGCATCTGCAGGTTTTGGGTTTTTCTGGAGAGCGTCTGCAACAGCTATTTCAGACAGGCCCACACAATTTGCGCAGGACTTGCCGTGATGACGAAGCCTCTTCTCAGTTTCGACGAACTCAAGCGTGCTGCCGCCTCCGGCGAAATCGATACCGTTCTGGTGTGCATGGTCGACATGCAGGGGCGACTGGTCGGCAAGCGATTCCAGGTCGAGTTTTTCATCGACAGCGGCTATGAAGAAACCCACTGCTGCAACTACCTGCTGGCCGATGACATCGACATGGAGCCGGTGCCCGGTTATGCCGCCGCCAGTTGGAGCAAAGGCTACGGCGACTTCGTGCTCAAGCCCGACATGAGCACATTGCGCAAGGTGCCCTGGCTGGAATGCACGGCGTTGGTGCTGTGCGATGTGCTCGAACACCACCATCGACAAGACTTGCCCCACAGCCCCCGCGCCATCCTGAAAAAACAGATCGAGCGCCTGCGTGAACGCGGCTACACCGGCATGTTCGCCTCGGAACTGGAGTTCTACCTGTTCGACGAGAGCTACGAGTCGATCCACAGGCGCAACTACTACAAGCCGAAAACCGCCGGGCACTACATCGAGGACTACAACATCCTCCAGACCACCCGCGAAGAGCCGGTGCTGCGGGCGATTCGCAAGCATCTGCAAGCGTCGGGCATTCCCGTGGAAAACTCCAAGGGCGAATGGGGGCCAGGCCAGGAAGAGATCAATATCCGCTATGCCGATGCGCTGACCATGGCCGACCACCACGTCATCATCAAGCACGCCTGCAAGGAGATCGCGCAGCTGCAGGGCAAGGCGATCACGTTCATGGCCAAGTGGCGTTATGACGCCGCCGGTTCCAGCAGCCATATCCATAACTCGCTGTGGGACAAGAACGCCAAGAAGCCGCTGTTTTTCGACGCCAAGGCCGAGTTCGGCATGTCGAAACTGATGCGCGCCTGGGTCGCCGGACAGCTCAAATACGCCAACGACATCACCTGTTTTCTCGCGCCCTACATCAATTCCTATAAACGCTTTCAAGCCGGGACTTTCGCCCCGACCCGCGCCGTGTGGAGCCGCGACAATCGCACCGCAGGTTTCCGCTTGTGCGCCGAAGACAGCAAAGCCATTCGCATCGAATGTCGCATTGGCGGCGCCGACCTCAACCCTTATCTGGCCTTCGCCGCGTTGATCGCTGCCGGGCTCGCCGGGATCGACGAGAAGCTCACCCTCGACCCTCCCTTCGAAGGCGACGCCTACGTCGACGAAAAATTGCCCGAAGTCTCCAAGACTCTGCGTGAAGCCAGTGCGGCCCTCAAGGGCTCGAGCATGCTGCGCGAAGCCTTCGGTGATGAAGTGGTCGACCACTACGTGCACACCGCCGAATGGGAACAGAAGGAGTACGACCGGCGGATCACCGATTGGGAATTGCAGCGCGGTTTTGAACGTTACTGAGACCATCATGACTTCGACGATTCAACTGATCTCCCCGGTCGACGGCCGGGTCTATGCCGAGCGCCCCTTTGCCGATGCTGCGCAGATCGAACAGGCGTTGGCGTCTGCCGCCGTTGCCCAGGCGCAATGGAAACGCCGCCCCCTGAGCGAACGCTCGGCTTTTTGCAGCGCCGCGGTGGACGCGATGCTGGCCATGAAGGACGAAATCGTCCCGGAACTGGCCTGGCAAATGGGCCGACCGGTGAAATATGGCGCGGGTGAACTGCGCGGATTCGAAGAGCGCGCGCGGCACATGATCGCCATTGCGCCTGAAGCATTGGCAGCGGTTGAGCCCACGCCCGTTCCCGGTTTTCGCCGGCATATCCAACGTGAACCGCTGGGCACGGTGCTGGTGGTCGCGCCGTGGAATTACCCGTATCTGACCGCCGTCAACACGGTGATCCCGGCGCTGATGGCGGGCAACGCGGTCATCCTCAAACACGCTTCGCAAACCCTGCTGGTGGGCGAACGTTTTGCCGAAGCCATGCGCCGCGCCAAGCTGCCTGAGGGCCTGTTTCATCACCTGCTGCTCGGCCATGACCAGACTGCCGCGATTATTGCTTCCGGACGCGTGCAGCAGGTGAACTTCACCGGTTCCGTGGAAGCCGGCAAGGCCATGGAAAGCGCTGCCACCGGGCGCTTTGTCGGCATGGGCCTGGAGCTTGGCGGCAAAGACCCGGCCTACGTGCGGGCGGATGCCAACCTCGACCATGCGGTGGAAAACCTGGTGGACGGCAGCTTCTTCAATTCCGGGCAAAGCTGCTGCGCCGTGGAGCGCATCTATGTCGATCAAAGCATCTATCCGGCGTTTATCGAGCGTTTCGCCGACTTGACCCGTCAGTACGTGCTGGGCAATCCACTGGACGAAGCCACCACGCTCGGCCCGTTGGTAACGCCGGGGGCAGCGGTGTTCGTGCGTGCGCAGATCGCCGAAGCATTGGCCCAGGGCGCCAGGGCGTTGATCGACCCGCAGGCCTTCCCCGCTGATGTGCCAGGCAGCGCCTACCTTGGGCCGCAGGTGCTGGTGGATGTCAGCCATCAAATGTCAGTCATGCGCGATGAAAGCTTTGGGCCGGTGGTCGGCATCATGTCGGTGGCCGGCGACGACGAAGCCATTGCCTTGATGAACGACAGCGAGTTCGGGCTCAGCGCCTCGATCTGGACCCAGGACCTCGCCGCCGCCGAACGTCTGGGCAACGAGATCGACACCGGCACCGTGTTCATGAATCGCTGCGATTACCTCGACCCGGCCCTGGCCTGGACCGGGGTGAAGAACAGCGGGCGCGGCGTCACCCTGTCGCGCCTTGGCTACGAACACCTGACCCGCGCCAAATCCTTCCATTTGCGCCACGAGATCTGAGCCATGAGCCTGACCGGAAACTGGAACTACCCCACGAGCATTCGCTTCGGTGTCGGCCGCATCACCGAACTGGCCGAAGTCTGTCGCAGCCAGGGTATCCAGCGTCCGTTGCTGGTTACGGACAGTGGCCTGGCGCGCGCGCCGATCACCACGGCAGCATTGGAATCCATGCAGGCTGCCGGTCTCGGCGCTGCGCTGTTTTGCGACCTCAAGCCCAATCCAGTCGAAGCGAACCTGGCCGGAGGACTCGACGCCTGGCGTGCAGGTCAACACGATGGCGTGGTGGCCTTTGGCGGCGGCAGCGGTCTGGACATGGGCAAGCTCATTGCGTTCATGAGTGGCCAGATCCGCCCGGTGTGGGATTTCGAGGACATCGGCGACTACTGGACCCGCGCCGATGAAAGCCGTATCGCTCCGGTCATCGCGGTACCGACCACGGCGGGCACGGGCTCTGAAGTGGGCCGTGCAGCGGTAATCATCGATGAAGCAACCCACACCAAACGCATCATCTTCCACCCGAAAATGATGCCGCGCGTGGTCATCAGCGACCCGGTCCTCACCGTCGGCATGCCGGCGAAAATCACTGCCGGCACGGGCATGGATGCGTTGTCTCACTGCCTGGAAGCCTACTGCGCTCCCGGTTTTCATCCCCTGGCCGATGGCATCGCGGTGGAAGGCATGCGCCTGGTGACCCAAGCACTGGTGCGGGCCGTGCATACACCTTCCGACCTTGACGCGCGCGGGCAGATGCTCGCGGCGGCGGCGATGGGCGCCACCGCGTTCCAGAAGGGACTCGGCGGCATGCACGCCCTCGCCCATCCCATCGGCGCGCTGTACGACACCCATCACGGCATGACCAATGCCACGCTGATGCCCTATGTATTGAAGTTCAATCGAGCGGCCATCGAGGAACGCATCACGCGTTTGGCTGCTTATTTACGCCTGCCCTCCCCCGGTTTCGACAGCTTCCTGGCCTTCATCCTCAAACTGCGCAAGGACATCGCCGTACCGCACACGCTGTTTGAGTTGGGTGTGGATGACAAACAGGCCGACCTGATTGCAGACATGGCTGTCGTCGACCCCTCGGCGGGCGGCAATCCGCTGCCGATCACCCGGGCCGGCGCGGCGGAAATTTTCGATGCGGCGTTTCACGGCCTTCTCTAGAGCAGTCGACTGTCCAGGGTCGAATGGGCAGGTGTTATCGCGTGCAAACAGGAGCAGTACGACAAGGGGTTGAAGGCCACCCCATCCGGTACTTCGGGTGGATGCGTACCAAAACCTAAGGGGCACACACAATGAACCCAGCAAGCCAGCCCGGCACCGACGCGCAAGACGAAGACGTCAAGGTGCTGCACAGCATGGGCTATGCCCAGCAGCTCTCGCGACGAATGGGGGTTTTCTCCAACTTTGCGATTTCCTTTTCGATCATCTGCATCCTCTCCGGCGGCATCAACTCACTGGCCCAGGGCACCTCGGGCGCGGGCGGTGCGGCCATCGGCATCGGCTGGCCGATCGGTTGCCTGATTTCCGGGGTGTTCGCCCTGGCCATGGCGCAGATTTCTTCGGCTTATCCCACCGCCGGCGGCCTGTATCACTGGGGCTCGATCCTGGGTAATCGCTTTACCGGTTGGCTGACGGCGTGGTTCAACCTGCTGGGTTTGGTCACGGTGCTCGGCGCGATCAACGTCGGCACCTATTACTTCTTTTTCGGTGCGTTCGGACCGGCACTGGGCATGGAGGACACGACCACCACCCGGGTGATTTTCCTGGCGATCCTCACCGGCCTCCAGGCCTTGTGTAACCACTTGGGCATAGGCCTGACCGCCAAACTCACCGACTTCTCCGGCTATCTGATCTTCGCTACCGCGCTGGCGCTGACCATCGTCTGCCTGATCTCGGCCCCCAGTTACGAGTTCGCCCGGCTGGTGACCTTCGGCAACTACTCCGGCGAGGCTGGCGGCAGCGTCTGGCCACAGGTGTCCAACGGCTGGATTTTCATGCTCGGCCTGCTGTTGCCGATCTACACCATCACCGGCTATGACGCCTCCGCGCACACCTCCGAAGAAACCCGCAATGCGGCGATATCGGTGCCACGGGGCATGGTCATGTCGGTGGTCTGGTCGTTGCTGTTCGGTTGGGTGATGCTCAGCGCCTTCGTGCTGATGCTGCCGAACATGGATGAGGCGGCCAGCAAAGGCTGGAGCGTGTTTTTCTGGGCCATGGACACTCAGGTCAACCCGACACTGAAACTCGCGCTGTACGTGGCGATTTTCATCTCGCAAGTGCTCTGCGGGTTGGCGACCGTGACCTCGGTTTCACGCATGATCTTCGCGTTTTCCCGTGACGGTGGTCTGCCTTTCTCGAAGGCACTGTCCTCGGTGTCACCGACCTTTCGTAGCCCGGTGGCGGCGATCTGGACCGGTGCGACCCTGGCGGTATTGTTCGACTGGGGCTCGTCGGTGATCTCGGTCGGTGAAACGCCGGTCTACACCATCGTGGTGTCCTGCACGGTGATCTTCTTGTTCTTCTCCTTCGTGATTCCTATCGTGCTGGGCCTGTTCACTTTCGGGACGTCGAAGTGGCCGACCATGGGGCCGTGGAACATGGGGCGATTCTGGTATTCGGTGTTTGCCATTCTGTCGGTGCTGTCGATGGTGATCATTTTTGTCATAGGCATTCAGCCGCCGAATGACTGGGCGTTGTACATCACCATCGGGTTTCTGGTGTTGACGGCGATTGTCTGGTTCGGGTTTGAGGCCCGACGGTTTCAAGGGCCGCCGGTGGGGGACGTGATTGCCAGGCGGCAGGCTGAGATTGCGGCGGCTGAGGCGGCTTTGGATAAGCGCTCTTGAACCGGGTACGTATCCGATTTTTTGGTTCGACCTCGTTGTTCGATGGTGTATGCCGTCCCCTGCAGGAGCCGGCTTGCTGGCGATGGCGGTCGTTCAGTCGACATCATTGCGCCTGACACATTGCCATCGCCAGCAAGCCGGCTCCTACAGAGGTCCCTCAAGACGAAGCCGTCGCCTGCTGTTCAGTGGGCGGCGGCATTCCCCGACATCAGGCCATGCAGCACACCCAGCCTTAACCCTGGCTCGGAAGGCGTCATGTGCAGAACGCCGAACACCTTGAACGCAGCCAGCATCACCACCAGGCCGCCGGGCAAGATGCTCATACGATGGGTTTGCAAGCCCGCCAACTTGAGTTGCTTGACATGCCCGACTTCAAGCAGGCGCAAAGACAAACGCAACAGGCCGCTGTAGGTGATACCGTTTTGGCCATCGTCGTTCAGCCCATTGGCTTTCAGCACTTTGGCCAACATCCGTGCGGTACCCGACGAGCCTATCACCTGCTGCCACCCCAGCGCCCGATACCGGCGTGCAACCTTTTCAAACTGCAATGTGGCCACACGCTCGGCTTCGAGCAGCGCCTGGGCGGTGATTCGCCCTCCCGCAAAATACTGCGCACCAAAGGTGCCGCTGCCAATGGCAACGCTCTCGGTGAGAAAAGGCTGAGCGCCCTTGCCCAGAATCAACTCGGTGGACCCGCCGCCAATATCCACGACCAGTCGCATGCTCTCGGCATCACGTATCGTATGCGCAACGCCGGCATAGACCAGTTGAGCTTCTTCATGCCCGGAGATGACATCAATGCGAAAACCCAGGTGCCGCTCCGCGCTGGCGAGAAACAGTTGCGCATTGTCGGCTTCGCGGACTGCACTGGTCGCTACCGCGCGCACTCGACCCGCCTCGAAACCGCGCAGCTTCTTGCCGAATCGCGCCAGCGCTTGCCACCCTCGGTCCAGCGCCAGTTCATCCAGCGCTCCTCCCTGAAAGCCCTCCGCCAGACGAACCGGCTCACGCAGGGTTTTGACTTCCTGGATCATCATCCGCTGGTTTCGCTTGACCGACTGGCCAATCATCATGCGAAACGCATTGGAGCCCAGGTCAATGGCCGCAAAGAGATTGGCGTCGCCTTTCATGGGGGGATTCCTGGCAAATTCATCTGCCTGCAAAGGGAGTTCCACAGGCCGCTCAAGAGGGTTTGCGAGGATGTTGCCACGCGGTCGATGACACCCATGTGACACGGTCACGCGAAAAGTAATCGTGGCGAGGGAGCTTGCTCCCGCTGGACGGCGCAGCCGTCCCATTTTTGTGGCCGCTTCGCGCCCAAGCGGGAGCAAGCTCCCTCGCCACGGGTTCAGTGTCACGCCAACCTCAAACTCCATCGGCGTTGTAACTCATCCAGTCGCTGCGTTTCGTCTACCCTCAGAAGGCGCACTGCCGCGATCAGCGTGTATCCTCCGCATCGGCATTCTTGCGCTAATGAACCGGAGACGCTCCATGCTCAAACGTACCCTTGCTTTGGCCGTCGGCTTGACCCTGTCTGTCTGCACATTGTTGACCCAGGCCGCCGACACCCTGAAAGTCAGCGCCATTCCCGATGAGGCACCGACCGAATTGCTGCGAAAGTTCAAGCCATTGGGCGCTTATCTGGAGCAGAAATTGGGCATGAAGGTCGAGTTCGTGCCCGTGAGCGACTATCCGGCCGTGGTCGAGGCATTGGCCACCGACCGCATCGACATGGCCTGGCTGGGCGGTTTCACGTTCGTGCAGGCACGCCTGAAAACTGGCAATGCCATTCCGTTGGTCCAGCGTGAACAGGATGCCCAGTTCACCAGCAAATTCATTACCGCCGACCCAGCCGTCAAATCCCTGGCCGATCTCAAGGGCAAGAGCTTCGCCTTTGGCTCGGTGTCCTCGACGTCGGGCAGCCTCATGCCGCGTTACTTCATGCTCAAGGATGGCATCAAGCCGGAAACCTACTTCAGCCGCATCGGCTACTCCGGCGCCCATGACGCCACCGTCGCCTGGGTCCAGGCCGGCAAGGTCGACGCTGGCGTACTGAACGCCAGCGTGTGGGAAAAACTGGTCGCCGCGGGCAAGGTCGACACCACCAAGGTCAAGGTGTTTGCCACCACTCCAGCGTACTTCGACTACAACTGGACCGTGCGCGGGACCCTCGACCCGGCGCTGACGGCAAAAATCAAGGCCGCTTTCCTGGCACTCGATCCGGCGAAACCCGCGGACAAGGAGATTCTCGATTTGCAGGCCGCCAGCCGCTTCATCGAAACCAATCCCGAGAACTACAAGGGCATCGAGGAAGCCGCACGCGCCGCCGACCTGCTCAAATGACGTTGCGTTTGACCGGGGTCGACCTCACCCACGCCAACGGCGTGCAGGCGTTGCGTGGCGTGGACTTGCACATTGGCGCCAGCGAACAGGTCGCCATCATCGGCCCGTCCGGCGCGGGCAAATCGAGCCTGCTGAACTTGCTCGCCACCGCCCTGCGACCGAGTGGCGGCGAATTGCAGGTGCTCGGCGAACAGGCCTGGCAGCTTTCTGCCCGGCAACGGCAGCGTTTGCGCGCTCGTATCGGTTTGGTACATCAATCACCACCCCTGCCGCCCCGCCAGCGCGTGGTGACTGCGGTGCTGGCCGGGAAAATCGGCCAATGGGGCTTGGGCAAATGTCTGCTGAACCTGCTGCATCCGCTGGATATTCCGGGCGCCCGCGCAGCGCTGGCCCGGCTGGACTTGAGCGACAAATTGTTCGCGCAGTGCCAGCAGTTGTCCGGGGGCCAGCTTCAGCGTGTAGGGATTGCCCGGGTGCTGTATCAAGCGCCGGAAGTGTTGCTGGCCGATGAACCTGTCTCGGCCATGGACCCCGTGCTGGCCCAGCACACCCTGTCTGTCCTCTGCCGCCATGCCCGGCAGCACAACGTCACACTGGTCGCCAGCCTGCATGCGGTCGAGCTGGCCCTGGCGCACTTTTCGCGCATCATCGGCTTGCGTGACGGACAGATCCTGTTCGACCTTCCGGCCAGCGAAGTTGACCGCGAGTTACTCGACAAGCTCTACGCCAACGAGCAACTGCAATCTCCACCGGTCGCAGGGCGGTGGCGAGCAAGTTCAGCAGGCTCGATTTGCCCGCGCCGGACGGGCCGATGATGGCGACCTGTTCGCTGGCGCCAATGTGCAAGTCCACGCC